>NZ_CP058595.1:3562750-3910334 GCF_013402795.1 Costertonia aggregata
TTTATATATGGCTAATAGCAGCTTTGGAATCGGAGGCAATGAGGTAAAGGGCGATGCAAATGAAGCATTGAACGAAATACCGCAGAACAGAACATTAATTGCCGGTAAGTTGACCCCAAATACCCCTGTAAAAGCAGAAGTGGTAGAAGGTCTAAGTAAAATAGAAGATGTTTTTGAACATTTTGAGCCCGAAATCAAAATACCTTTTGAGGATAAAAAGGGCGGTACTAAAAACGAAACACTCAAATTTTCCAATTTAGGGGATTTTGGTACCAAAGGTGTTATCAACAACAGTTTGTTTCTCAAAGAACTCGAAATTGAAAGCAGCCAATACAAAAAAATCATCAAGCAGCTGAAAACGAATAAGATTTTGAAGGCGGCCCTTGAGGATGCCGATGCCAAAAAATCCTTGGTACAGACTTTGGACGCCCTCATCAAAGAAATAAAAAACGCACAATAACTATACATTTTAAGAAATAGATATGGCCGATACTTCCAATAAAAAAAGTACATCCCAATTAAGTGACAAACCTTTTGTAGACCAGATCAAACAAAAATCGGACGACCTTGCCAAATACGGTGGGTTTGATTTGTTGGAATCGGCGATAGACGAAGTTCAAAATTTGAACCCAGAGCGTAAGGCGCGCCGTAACATGTTCTTGAACGAGAACAACAAAAAGCAGGAAAGGACCTCTCTTTTGAAAACACTGGAACTTTGGTCAGAGACCTTAAAATCTGGCGATGATATTATCGATATGGTACATGCTGCCGACGATAAGGCCAAAGAGTCCGAAGCATTATTGGCTAAAAACCTAAAGACGGCTTTAAGTGAGACCCGTGAACTGGAAACCTCGTACAGGGCGGTGGCTTTATTTTTCAAGAATACCGATATGCCTTCCATAAAAAACGTTTCCATTGTAAATGCAGAGTTAGAGCAATTGGCCGATCTGGATAACACTCGCTTTTTTGACTATATTCAAGAAGAGTTGATATCTACCTACGACCGTTTGGATTTGCGTGAGAACTACTCCTTAATGGTACTACCGGGCTATTTGGGGTCAAAATCCGTGGTGGACAAATGGGCGAAATTGGCCCATGACAATAAAGTGACCCTGATAACCGATTTTGCCCATTTGGACGAACCGGACGATGTTATGGAAATGTTCGAGAGCGCCAACTTGGCCAGTGGCGATATGTATTTGTCCAATACGATAATGACCTGTAACTGGTTGGTCGGTAGGGGAAAAAACGATGCTGTTGGGGAAGAGGACGATGTATTTGTACCCCCGTCGGGAGCATTGGCGGGTAAAATGTACAAAACTTTGATGTCGCAGATTACCGCCGGTAAAAAACATGGCGGTCTTAGCGAGGTAGATGGTGTGCGTTTTGACCTTAAAAAGAGTGAAATCGCCAATTTGGAAAACCTAGGTCTGGTACCTATGGTCAACGAATATGGTAAAGTCATGGCCTTTTCGGGAAAAACGCTTTTTAACGGTGATAATTTGGGACTACAGACCTATTCGGTAGTCAGGGTATTTGATTATGTGGCAAAAGTGTTGATGGACTTTTTGAACAGGAGGGCCTTTGAGAATTTTGACGCACGTACCCGTAAAGAAATACAAAACCAGATTGTTCGCTTTTTGGACGGTATCACTGGGCCCGGAAAATTGATCGAGAATTTTGAGATACGTAGGTTTGAACAAGACCCCACCCAAAAGGACCGTATTTTTGTGGATATACGATTAAAGCCTTATTTCCCGGCCAAAAACTTTTTGATCAAGATGGATGGCCAAAAAGGAGACGATGGTACCGAATGGGACACCGACTACGAACAACAATAAATAAAAAAAGGATACAATTAATACCCCGATCTTATGTCTTTTCTAGCAAAACTTTATGTTGATGGTGTAGAGTATAATGTACTGCACTGCACCTACAATTTTGAACAGCCCATAGACCATACAGGCAAACCGTCTGGAAAACCAATTGGAGGTCAAATCACGGTTACCTTAGAGTCTCAAGGCAAGTATGACCTTCATCATTGGATGGCCGCACCCGAACAGGCGAAGGACGGAACTATTATTTTTTACAAGCGTGATGCCATGGCAAAACTACAGGAAGTAGTTTTTAAAAAGGCATATTGTGTTAGTTTGGAAGAAGAATTTGATGCAGTAGATGATATTCCCATGCAAAAGCGTATAATCATATCAGCTCAGAGTATACAAATTGGCGATATGACCTTTGAAAATAATTGGGGAGCTGAATAAATTATTTTATGGATAAGCTTACCATAAACAATCGCCAAAAGACTTTAAAGAAAGAAATCGTAAAATCTATTGAGAAAATTAATTTCTCAAAAAATAAACGATTGAATAGTGTTGATAAAGTCAAAATAAAGCGTAGAACGGTTAGTGCTGTACAAAATTTTTTAAAAGTTGAGCTAAAAAAACGTACTGTAAAAACATATGATTGCTACTTTTTTAAAGATATAAATGGCCATTTAATAGATGTAAAGGCATACCGTAACAAACTTAACGAAAACCGCTATTTCATTGTAGATTATATGGAGGTTGGTATTGCCTCTGATTACAGTTTAGCATCCACAGTTGGAGAGCAAAGGATAAGGCAATTGGCCATTACCAATAAAGAAATAAGTGATATAATCAGCAAGTCAGCCAGACTTTTTTCCTCCCTTATAAAAATTACAGTTAGTGAGAAAGAGGATGCCAAAATCTGGAAGGCCTATGACACTGTGGACGAGAAGAAGGTTGTTGGTATAACTGTTGGATTTCCTGTTATTGTCATAGGTATGGTCGAAGCAATACCGTTGTTAGTGATGGCCAGTAAGAGTAGTGCTACCTCAATAGGTACTTCAGTAAGCAAAGCTTTTACGGTCAATACTGGAGGGAAAATGGCAATCAATGGTGGATTAGAATTCGGAAGCCAATATCTTTCAAATGGAATGGTCAACAATGATTGGGGACTTTCCAATATTGATGCTTGGGATGTTGGGGTAAGCACTATTTTTGGAAAAGGGGGCGATGTGATATTAGGGTCTACTGCAGACTTTTCATTTGATAAAGGTTTTAAAATAAATTCCTTTAACGAATTTTCAGAAAATATATTAATGGGTGGTGCTAAGTTTAAGGGTAGTAAAGCTTTCAATAATGCTGTTGGCAAACCACTGGCCAATTTTTCTAATGTTTTTGGAAAATTTTTTGATGTTGGAGGACAGTTGACAATTCAAACAGTAATCGAGGGTTTTAGAAAAGAAAGTCAAACCAAGGAATAATATGGCAATCAATAAACATCAAAAGATTGGAATATTTTTGGTCATAGCTATTTTACTTGCTTTATTAATTTTTCATCAATATCGCAAATCTAATATTAAAAAGTATGAGCACAAGACAATCGCTTTGGTTAATGGCTATTTAAGAGGAACGAAAAGTGGGCCCATATTAAAATACATTTATCGGATAGGTGAGAATATATATGATGGCAGTACGTATATTCGAAGTGATGAATATTCTAAATATAAAAATCGATACTTCATAGTGAGCTATTCTTCGAAAAATCCCGGTTGGAGCGAAATTTTATTGGACAGACCTGTGCTGGATACTATTAAAATCAAGGAAGCAGGTTTTAAATTGACCAATGAATAATAATATTGGTACATACTGATTTTGACTAAATTCTTAATTTAATAAGAAAAATACCAGTTCCTTGGCATTTGGTTTGGGTGATTCAACGGCACAATACATAGGTAATGGTTTTGATTATCAAAAAGTGGATCCTTACAAAGCTATGGTATCAGGAGTGTTCAAGGTAAATCCTTCATCAATATTCTTAAGGTCTGCAATCAACTCTAAAAATCAAAATAGTTATATTCCCTTACTGAGCAGCTTTGAAGAGACTACAGTGGACTTTACAACAGGAATGATGGGCTACGGAATAAATAAAAATATCGGATCATTCGGACTTTCTGAATTTAACAAAAGTATCGGAGGGTTTTTAGAAAAAACTATGAACTTAGGTGTCAACAGCTCAAAAACGGCTATTTCTGTTGAAATAAAAAAGGAAGTAGAATGATTAGTTGGATAAATTTTAAAAGACCGGTGCGTATTCTTTTAATACTTGCAAGTATGTTTTTTTATATAAAGCTTTAAATTCTTATGTTCAATTAAGGTATTTTTCTAATTATTCAATAGGAAAATTTATTAATATCGAGAGGTAAAATGCTTCTACTTATGCTATGTATGAATTTTACATAAATCAAAAAAAGATAACAGGAGCCAGTTACTTGAAGAAAAAAATAAATCCAAATTGGGTCAATAAGTACTTTAGGGTAAGGTATTCGAGCAAAGACCCAGAAATAAATGAAATATTGTTGGACCAATGGGTAAGCGATACCGTTGAGATCGAGGCGGCCGGTTTTGAAATAAGAGCCAAAAGGCACAGTAAGGAGTAAATCTTTTTTAAAAAATTGAAATAGGTTATTCGCATGACGATACCTGAAAATGGTGAGTTCGGTATTAAAATGGATAACGGTGTTCAAAGATTTGGTGAATGGTAATATAACATGATTTTCATTGATAGAATTTATCTTAAAATTTATAAAGCTTACAAGGAAAACTTTAAGGAAAATAGCCCTGAGATTTATGCTATATCTTATATTGTTGTTATGCTATCTTTTCATGTTATAGCAATCATGAAATTTTTGGATTTATTTGGTTTTGAAATCAACACAGAACAATATTCCAAATATCAAAAAATTATTCCTGTAATGATATTGTATGTTTTATTTTCAATTAGATATTATTTTTTTTTCAAACCTGCGGAATTTGAAATAAAATATGGGTTTTCCCAGAACTATAAGCCAATAATACTTTATACAGTTTTATTCTTGATTTCTTTTTTCATTTTGATTTTGTGTTTTTAATTTTTCACTAACATGCAAATATTTTAATAACTACTCTAACTTTTGTTCAATAGCAAGTTAGCTAATAATTTGCGGGACTTATTTTATTGCCGATGCCTTTGGTGCTTTTGGGGATTTTGGCCAACCCAGCGGAATTTCTCAAGAAGCCTACGATATGAAATTAAGGCAAAACTGGTCTGTACTTTACAACGAAAATATAAAGTCAATGGAATTTGATGTAGATTATATGCTATCTTCCCCTAAGGATTTAAGAGAGCAGTATAGTGAAGAGCGCAGAGTAAAAATTGACAATACCTTGGTAGCCCCTAGGGTAACTATTGAAAAGCTTAAATTTTGATTAAGAATTGGTTGACAAATGTAAGACCGCCCAAATAGTTAAGGTATTTTTTCTTTATTTCATATAATTGGTATTTACCTTATCAATTTGAGCGAGATACAGCAGATTTTACAGCTGCTATTTTTTTGGCTATCCCCCATTACTTTAGTATACTTTTTTTAATTATTTGTATGGATACCAATACTTTGGAATCCTGGCATGTTTTAGGGTTGGGCTTCTTTATTCTTTACATTCATTATATTTTTTTATTTATAAAAAAGTACAAGGATTACATCAACGAATTTAGTTATCTCACCAAGGTCCAAAGAAGAAAAGGAACGTATTTGCTTTTTCTTTATCTTCTGATGTCTTTGGTCCTCTTCGCCAGTCCAATTTATTTTGGTACTATGGAACGTGATAATATCAGGGCAGAACAGATGAAAAAAGAACGTACCAGCCTTTGTGATTCCTATGGTACGGCAAAATGTATACTGGTGGATAACGGGAACATCCAGGACTATATCTTTTTCGAGTTCCATGTCAATGGCACAAAGGTAAAGGGGGCCACTGCAATAGAAAAAGACTAGGGCAACGGTACAAAGGGTAAATATTTCAAGGTAAATTATTCAAAACGTAACCCTAGGGACAATGTTCTCTTGATAGCAGAGGAGATAACCGATAGCGAAACTATAAAGGAAGCGGGATTTGACTGAGTTTACCTAAGCATATAAGAAATAGTTCACATCAAAGGGATAAAATGGACTTTCTTGCCACATAATTTTTTAAAATACCTAATCTTTACAGTAGCTGTTTTAGATATATGTTTATCTAAACTTTTAGGCCATTACATCGAATAATTCCTGTATTTAATAGTGGAAGTCTTAAATTTGTTTATAAAGGTTGCGTATGCTATTTCTATATACACTACCTTTTTGTATATAAGTTTGTATCGATTAGATTAGGTATACTCTACCAGTGTTGGCGATAAAGACGAATTTATGTGTAAGATTATATTTTCAACACATAAAACATCTATTAAAAATGAAAATAAAATATGTTCCCCTTATATTTTTTGTAGGCTTTTTTTTTCAAGTCTATGCACAGGAACCTAAACGGATATTGGCCAACGAGAGTACCACAATTTCCTTTTTTTTTCCTTCACCTATTTCAAAAGTTATAGCACCTGCGGTAAATTATAAATTTGAGTATGACGCCGGTACCACTATCGGTATTTTGAGGGCTAGAAAAGGACCACCCAGTAATCTGACCGTAATCACCAATCAAGGCCATATATATTCATTTGCTTTGGAGTTTTCTGAGAAAGTCAATGATTTCAACTTTATTCTTTCCCCAGAAGATGCTTTGGGAAAGACCAATATCAACAAAGTAATAACAAAAAGGGACATACCTGAAAAAAGCCCTACAGAAATAGATTCTGTAGCTTCTGTTTCATTGGATACCATTTTTAACATAGCAAACGATTCTATCTCTATCGCCGTGAATGATACTGTAACCAAAGGTGATACCAATGGGAATATATCTGAAAACCCAGAGAATAACTTGGAAAAAAGTATCCCGGGAATGGAAGATGGCGACCTTTATGATAAGGATAGGGAGGAATACTATCGTATTTTTTGTGAAAACAATTACCTGCAACGCACCATTTTTAAAAGAAGTTTTAGGCAGAACAAGCGTGTTGTTGTCAAGCTCAATAATATCTTGGAAGATAGGGAAGAAATATATTTGATTATGCAACTGGAGAATAACTCTAAGAAAGAATATAAGGTAAACGGATTGGGTTTTTTTCTTAAGAAAGATGAACTGGAACCACCAAAAATAATAACACCATTATATACGTTTAACCTTCAAGAAATCATAGACCCAGAGAGTATCAATGAAGTCGTATGTGTTTTCAAAAAATTTAATTTGGCTCCTAAAGAGCAGTTGTCCGTGGTCTTGGATGAACAAGACGGTAACAGAACGGTTTTATTGCCCTTGGATAGCAAACAGATAAATTCCCCAACGAATTGAGAACAATATTTTTGTCATTGCTTTTTAACCTGTTTTCATACGTTCTTACAGGGCAGGCCTACACCAACACGGTTATGGTATCCGGTGGCATTGCCGGTAATGGGTATGGTGGGGAGCTTACGTATAACAATAATTTAAATGAAAGTACATTTATACAAATCGCTTTGAACGTGGCAGTGGATAATTTTACATCAGGTGAGATCAATGTGCCGTATTCTAGCTTTACGGCTTCGTACTCCTATTTTCTTACCCTGTTCAGTACGGGTAGGCGTATGCAAGTTTTGAGTGCTGGTCTAGGAGGGTTGGCAGGTTATGAATTGGTGAACAACGGTGATAACGATTTGTCAAACATAGTATCGGTAAACGGGGAAAGCAGATTTATTTACGGAGCGCAAGCTACGGCAGAACTCGATATCATAATTAGCGAGCGTTATTCGCTGGTTTTAAAAACTGTTCAATTTTATCATGTCAACAGTGATTTTGGCAACCTTACTAATTTTTCCGGTGTGGGAATACGGTATTATTTTAATAAATAATTCATTCTATGAAGCGTTTTCTATATAAAATACTCTACGGACTAACCGCTGTATTGGTCGTTTTGGCCTGTACGAAAGATGTAGGCCTTGTGACCGAAGTAGAATTCGCAATATCGGAAGAATATCAGAATCAGGGTTTTGTAAATACCGGCCTTTCAACCTCCTTAAGTGTAATACCTGAAGAAATATTGGATGACTATGAATATTTTTTTACGTATACCATCACCAATGGTTCGGGCTACTACGAAAACAGTGAAGGGTTACGCCTTCCCGAAGGTGAGAAAATAGCATTTGACCCTCTTTCCATATCACTCAATTATGTAGGTACGGAGCCAGGTGACCATTCCGTGCGTATTAGGGCTGAGGATACCTTTGGTTTTACCGAAGAGACTGATCTTGATTACACCATATCCAATGTTCCGGTTGTATGGACGGCCAGTAGTACCATGTCACAAATTTTGTTGGCAGGCTCGGCACCCATCAATATTTCCCTTTCTATCATAGAGAATGTACCGGGAGTCACTTATGAGCGTAGCTACCGCTTTCAATCCGGGTCGGGCATACTTTTAGAGTCAGATGGAACTACTGGTACGCCAAACGATTTTATACCAATATCCCCAGGAAGCTATGAATTGATTTTTCAGCCAGATGCCCTTGGTACCGTAATTTTGGATTTTGTTCTGAAGGATAGTAACGGACAAGAACTTACAGCCACTCTTGAAATCAATGTAGTTGAACAGCTTACCCCTGTCACCGGTATTGAAGTTTCTCCCGAAGAATTGATGTTGACGGCTGGTGATAATGGTACTCTTGTAGCTACAATACTACCTATTGATGCAGCCGATACTAGCGTTTTATGGAGTTCATCTAACGATAATATCGCTACAGTTGATAATGGGGGAGTGGTAACCGCAATTGCTGAGGGCGTCGCTATCATAACCGCCACTTCGGTGAGTGATGCTGCAATAAGTGATACGGCATCCGTGACAGTGACCAATGCTTCCGTTCCCGTCACAGGAGTTTTGGTATCCCCGCCAAGTTCGGGAATCGTATTGGGCAATACCCAACAGCTTATCGCAACCATAACACCTGAAAATGCAACCGATCCCTCTGTGCTATGGAGTTCAAGTGATACGGCAATAGCAACAGTGGACGCTAATGGTTTAGTAACATCCGTATCGGTGGGTACGGTTACGATTACTGCCACCTCGGTAGATGACAGTACGATTAGCGATACATCTGAGATAACCGTAACTATGGCTGATGTTGCCATTACCGGTATAGATGTACTACCAAATACAGCAGAAATAGATTTGGGAACCAATCAACAGCTAACGGCAAATATAACCCCTTCAAATGCTACCAACCCTTCGGTAATATGGAGCTCAAGCGATACTAGTATCGCTACTGTGGATAATAATGGTTTAGTAACATCTTTGGCTGTTGGCACTGTTAACATTACTGCTACTTCCGTGGAAAACGACCAAGTTAGTGACACTTCGGAAATTATTATAATCTTAGCAAATGTCTCGGTGACCGGGATAAACGTCACCCCACCCTCTACGGGCATAGTTGAGGGAGCTACGGCCCAGTTGGGCGCCGAGATAACGCCTTCCAACGCTACGAACACGGGTGTGGTATGGTCATCGAGCGATACGTCGGTCGCCACGGTAAGCGCCAATGGACTGGTCACGGCCGTCTCGTTAGGTAGCGCTACGATAACGGCGACCTCCGACGAGAACAATGCGATAAGCGATACATCGGTCGTTACGGTAACCGCCTTGACAGTTCCGGTGACCGGGATAAACGTTACCCCTGCTACCACAAGTATTGTTGAGGGAGCGACGGCCCAGTTGGACGCCGAGATAACACCGTCCAATGCTACGAACACGGGTGTTGTATGGTCATCGAGCGATACGTCCGTCGCCACGGTAAGCGCCAATGGACTGGTCACGGCCGTCTCGGTAGGTAGCGCTACGATAACGGCGACCTCCGACGAGAACAATGCGATAAGCGATACATCGGTCGTTACGGTAACCGCCTTGACAGTTCCGGTGACCGGGATAAACGTTACCCCTGCTACCACAAGTATTGTTGAGGGAGCGACGGCCCAGTTGGACGCCGAGATAACACCGTCCAATGCTACGAACACGGGTGTTGTATGGTCATCGAGCGATACGTCCGTCGCCACGGTAAGCGCCAGCGGACTGGTCACGGCCGTCTCGGTAGGTAGCGCTACGATAACGGCGACCTCCGATGAGAACAATGCGATAAGCGATACATCGGTCGTTACGGTAACCGCCTTGACCGTTCCGGTGACCGGGATAAACGTTACCCCTGCTACCACAAGTATTGTTGAGGGAGCGACGGCCCAGTTGGACGCCGAGATAACGCCTTCCAATGCTACGAACACAGGTGTGGTATGGTCATCGAGCGATACGTCGGTCGCCACGGTAAGCGCCAATGGACTGGTAACGGCCGTCTCGGAGGGTGCCGCTACGATAACGGCGACCTCCGACGAGAACAATGCGATAAGCGATACATCGGTTGTTACGGTAACAACATCAAATATTGACCCTACTGCTACAAATGACTCATATACGGTAATTGAAAATTCGTCCGGTAATATATTTGATGTTTTGGCCAATGATAACGACCCTGATGGCAACAACAATTTATTAAGGATATTATCGGTATCGAATCCTATAAATGGTATAGCTTCCATAGGAGTGGGACAGCAGACCGTGATCTATGACCCTAATCCTAATTTTATAGGAAATGATCAAATAATCTATACAATAGAAGATGGCGATGGTGGAGAGGCAACGGGTACGATAAACATTTCAGTGATAGCTAACCAGCCCCCAACAATCACCTTGGTTGACCCCATTGTAGTACCAACGGGAAATTTTCCGATAGATGTAACATTTAGAATTGCTTCATTTGGTGATACCGATGGTACAATAGTAAATTATGAATGGAACTTTGGGGATACAGGCTCTCCAAATAATGTAGTTAATACCACTACTGACCAAGACGTAATGCATACCTATACTAATCCAGGGATGTACACTATAACGGTCGTCGTTACCGATAATAATGGTGCTACCGGATCCGATAGTATGACAATAACTCTTGAAGAACCTCAAGCACCAGATTTCACTTTTTCGATTGACCCAATATCTGAGCCAGGAGATGGTTTTGATTTAGGTGCAAATGTTCCGATTACATTTAGGATAACTCCGAATGCTGAGGCTATAGCACAAGGAATAACTTTTAGTATGAGTTTTACGGATACTAGTGGTTCTCTACAGCCTTTTAGATATGATGGTACTACATATATAGCTACACAATCTTTTAGTGTTCCTTCAGGAACCTCCTCAGGTGTCTACGAAGCTCCTTTCGATTGTGTTGCGGTTTCTTTGGAATTTACCGTAAGTTCTAACCTTGGTTTACCTCCCATTTCTAGAATGGTGACATTTGATGTTCAGGGCAACAACCCATGTCCATAATTTATTAAAATAAAAAAATCAAATATGTAACGCCAGCCAATCTCCGACCTCACTCGTCTTATGGGCTTTGCCATTTTGTGCTAAATCTTCTGTGACAATACCTTCGGTTAGTGATTTGTTGACAACATTGCGAATGGCTTGTGCTTCATCCGTTAAATCAAAGTCCTCGAACATCATAGCCGCCGATAAAACAGTAGCTAAGGGGTTAGCGATATCTTTACCTGCAGCCTGCGGATATGAACCGTGAATTGGTTCGTATAGTTTTGCTTTCTCACCAACTGACGCCGATGGCATTAAACCCATAGATCCTGATATTACCGATGCTTCATCAGTCAATATATCACCGAATAGATTTTCTGTAATCAAAACATCATATTCGTTGGGCCATTGCACCAACCGCATGGCAACCGCATCTACAAATTCATAAGAGACTTCGACTTCAGGATAATCTTTTTCCATGGTTTGAACAGTTTCTCGCCATAGCCGAGAGGACTCCAAAACATTGGCCTTATCTACACAACACAATCTTTTGGAACGTTTCATGGCAAGTTCAAACCCTTTTTTCGCAATACGTTGTACTTCAGATCTATGATAAGTACAAGTGTCAAATGCGGTTTCACCATTGTTCAGACGCCCCCGTTTCCCAAAATAGATACCTCCTGTAAGTTCACGAAGAAAAACCAAATTTGTTCCTTCAATACGCTCTCTTTTAAGAGGGGATCTATCAATTAATGACGGAAAAGTAAAGGTTGGCCTCACATTGGCGAAGAGACCTAGTTTTTGGCGCATTTTCAAAAGCCCCTGTTCCGGCCGTACTTTTGCAGAAGGGTCATTATCAAAACGTGGATGCCCAATAGCTCCGAAAAGAACCGCATCGGCATTTACGCATATCTGATGAGTTTCATCAGGATAAGGCTCCCCAGCAGCATCGATGGCTGCTGCACCTGTTAAAGCAGTGTTCCATGTAATTTCATGTCCAAACTTAAATGCTACGGCGTTGGATACTTTAACCGCTTGGTCAATTACTTCGGGGCCAATCCCATCTCCGGCCAAAAGGGCTATGTTTAGTTTCATGTATTCAGTATTGAAATATTAAATGATAGTGTTGATGTTTATTGTTGTGGTTAGGCTTTTATGTTTTGAATAACACACCTATTAATAAATTTTAAATTATGTTAAGCATCTTTTCGGTGGCTTTTATTGCAGATACGGTTTGGTCAGAATCAAGCCCTCTGGACGTAAATTCTTTTTCCTCTTGTTTCCATGTAATAATGGTTTCGCAAAGTGCATCCGAATTGCTTCCAGGAGGTATTCGTACTGCATAATCTACCAAATACGGCAATTCAATTTCAAGTGATGCGTATATTTTGCGTAATGCATTCATAAAGGCATCATACTGGCCATCGCCGGAGGCATTATCCTCATATATTTTACCATTTACCTCAATGGAAAGTGTGGTAGAGGGTTGCAGGCCTTTAGCGTGTGTCAGTACATAAGACCTTATAAAAACCTTTTGTTGATAATCCGAATCTAGGACATCGGAAATAATGAAGGGTAAATCATCTTTGGTTACGCGTTCTTTTTTATCGCCCAATTCTATAATTCGTGCCGTGACCTTCCTTAATTCCGTATCGTTAAGAGTCAATCCCAATTCTTGTAAATTTTTTTGGATATTGGCTTTTCCAGACATTTTACCTAAGGCATATTTACGTTTTCTTCCAAACCTTTCTGGTAATAAGTTATTAAAGTAAAGATTTTTTTTACTGTCTCCATCTGCATGTATACCAGCAGTTTGTGTAAATACATTGTCCCCAACAATAGGCTTGTTTGCAGGAATGCCGAATCCTGTAAACGCAGAGACCAGTTTGCTTACTTTGAACAATGATGATTCATTTACGTTAATTTCCACATCGGGTAAAAAATCGTTTATTACGGCGACGGCACTTGCCATTGGTGCATTGCCTGCTCGCTCTCCCATACCATTCACAGTAAGATGCAGTCCGTGGCAACCTGCTTTCACTGCTTCCATAATATTGGAAACACCCAAGTCGTAATCGTTATGCCCATGAAAATCAAAATGTAGGTTGGGGTAGTGTCGAACAATCTCTGATATATATTCAAAAGTTTCGGTATACGTGAGTATACCTAATGTATCCGGTAGTAGTATTCGTTTAACGGGTTGATTGGAAAGAAAATCCAAAAACTGAAATACATATTCCTTTGAATTTCGCATTCCATTGCTCCAATCCTCTAAGTAAATATTATTGATGATTCCGTTTTTATGGGCCGATGAAAAAATGGATGCTATTTCGGAAAAGTGCTGCTTGGGTGTTTTTTTAAGTTGGTGTTTTAGATGGTTCATCGAACCTTTGGTCAACAAGTTTTGCGATATGGCCCCAGCTTTTTGCATCCATTTTAGCGAAACACCGTCATCAACAAAAGTTAATACTTCAACACGTTTCAGATAATCTTTGGATTTGGCCCATTCCGTTATTTTTTGAACAGCTTGCAATTCGCCTTCGGACACTCGGGCCGAAGCCACCTCGATACGGTCTACTTGTAATTCATCTAACAGTAATTTGGCCAAAGTGAGTTTTTCCGATGCGGAAAAAGACACCCCGGATGTTTGTTCCCCATCCCTAAGGGTGGTGTCCATGATTTCCAACTTTCTTTTCATGCCATGCTCGTTAACGGGAAATCAGACTATAAAGGTGTGTTCTGCGCAAAAGTTTCAATATCCTTTTTAATATTCAATAGATAATCAATATCGTCAAACCCATTCAACATGTTATTTTTTTTATAATAATTAATGTCAAAAGATTCACTTTCGCCCGTGGACAATAAAGTGACTTTTTGCTGGGGTAAATCTACTTTAAGCTCCGTTTTTGGGTCCAAATCCATGGCATCAAATATTTTTTGAAGAAAGTCCGCACTTACCTGAACAGGTAAAACCCCTATATTTAAACAATTGCCCCTAAAAATATCGGCAAAAAAGCTGGAAATAACACATCTGAAGCCATAATCGTAAACGGCCCATGCGGCATGTTCGCGTGATGAACCCGAGCCAAAATTCTTGCCCCCTACTAAAATTTTACCTGAGTATTTTGGGTCATTAAGAACAAAATCGGTTTTTGGAGTGTTATCTTGGTTATATCTCCAATCACGAAAAAGGTTGTTGCCAAAACCTTTTCGTTCCGTAGCTTTTAAGAATCGCGCAGGAATAATCTGATCTGTATCCACATTTTCTATTGGCAGGGGAACTGCAGATGATGTAAGTATATTGAATTTATCGTATGCCATTTTGTGTTCTTGGTGATTAGTACTTCGTGTGTTGAATTTAAGCCAATTCTTTTTCCATCAATTCACGTGGATCCGTAACCTTGCCGGTAACCGCTGCAGCTGCTGCGACCAAAGGACTGGCAAGTAGCGTTCTTGAACCTGGCCCTTGGCGTCCTTCAAAGTTTCGGTTTGATGTGCTTACCGCTAGTTTTCCGGCAGGAATCTTATCTTCGTTCATCGCTAAACAGGCCGAGCAGCCTGGTTCGCGAAGTTCAAAACCGGCTTCGGTCAAAATATCAAAAATACCTTCCTCTTTAATGGCAGCTTCTACTTTATGTGAACCTGGAACCAACCATGCCGTAACATTATCGGCTTTTTGCCTTCCCTTTACTATGGAGGCAAAAGCTCTAAAATCTTCTATTCGGCCATTGGTACAGCTGCCAAGAAAAACAAAGTCAATGGGTTTGCCTATCATGGAATCCCCTTCGTCAAAGGCCATATACTGTAAAGATTTTTTGTAGGTTGATGCGCCTCCTTGGACCATATCAGCAGTGGGTATGTCATTTTTTATGCTCATTCCCATACCGGGATTGGTGCCGTAGGTAATCATAGGCTCGATCAACGCCCCATCAAAGGTCAGTTCTTTATCAAAAACGGCATCTTCATCCGTATACAAGGTCTGCCAGTAGTCCATCGCTTTGTCCCAATCAGCTCCTTTAGGGGTGAATTCCCTGCCTTTTATGTAATGGAATGTTGTTTCGTCCGGAGCTATCATACCGCCACGGGCACCCATTTCTATACTCAAATTACAAACGGTCATACGACCTTCCATGGTCATATTCTTGAAAACATCACCTGCATATTCCACAAAATAGCCAGTGGCTCCCGATGTGGTCAATTGGGAGATGATAAAGAGTGCAACATCTTTTGGCGTAACCCCAAACTGAAGTTCCCCTGTTATATTGATACGCATTCTTTTTGGTTTTGGCTGCATGATACATTGCGTTGCAAGAACCATTTCTACTTCTGATGTTCCTATGCCGAAGGCAATTGCTCCGAAAGCTCCGTGAGTAGAGGTGTGAGAGTCTCCACAAACAATGGTGGCACCGGGCAACGTAATACCATACTCAGGCCCAACAACGTGAACGATACCGTTTTTTTCATGGCCCAGCCCCCAGTACGAGATACCGTGTTCGTTCGCGTTTTCCTCTAACATTTTCAATTGGTTGGCAGATAAAGGGTCTTGAACCGGTAAGTGCTGGTTGATTGTAGGTGTATTGTGATCTGCCGTAGCAAAAGTGCGTTGATTGTACAATACGCCTATACCTCTATTTTTAAGTCCGAGAAAAGCTACGGGACTGGTCACTTCGTGAATCATGTGCCTATCTATGAACAACACATCTGGTCCATTTTCAATTTGATGTACAACGTGTGAATCCCATACCTTATCGAACAAAGTTTTTGTCGTGCTCATAGTCTAATTAATCTAAGTGTACAAAACTAAGGAAAGTAACTGTTTTAGGAAATTATTGGGCTTTTAAATTACGATGTTCAAAGAGTGGATATAACTTTTGCAGGTTTTGGATATTTTGAGAGGTGGTTTTCTTTGAAAGAATATTTTTTTTATTTCTTTGTGCTTAATCTATCAATACATGAAAAAACTAGTCCTTCTGCTATCAGCCATAATAATAGTTTCTTGTAGTTCAGATTCTGCTGAACCTAAAATTAACAATCAGCCTGATGACGAGGAAATAGCCGAAGAGGAAAATGAAGAAGAGAAAATATCATTTGATATCTCAATATTTACTTTAACTAATGGTATTACCAAAGAGTTCGAGATATTAAAAGGTGAGTTGATTAATAGTGAGAATCCACGAAACTTAACAGAAATCATGAACCTACCAGAATACTATAGAATCAAAGTAGAAGGTTCAGAATTAATTATATGGGATTTTCTAAATCGACATGTCTGGAACTATAATGCGATGACAAAAGAGGAAGAAATTTTTTCAGAATATTTTGATCTAGGAGAAGATATTCGTAATCCATGCCCTGTCCCAACAGACGAAAAAATAATAACATTCTTCTCAAATGAAGATGATCCAATAGTAGGTGAACAGTTTCAGGCAGAAATCTATGATATCAATTTAGATGAAAGATTTAATATTGAATTACCATTCAATTCTTCAAATTGTAAATCAAAAGATAAAATTGCCAATAACAATATTTTATTGTATTTATTTAGTGAAGAGTTAGATAATTTTTGGGGAATCATAGATGTTGAAAAAAAAGAATTTGTTGATCGTGTTCCTCTTTTAGATACCAGTTCGTCCTTCGCTCTTGACGAGCGAAAAATCATTTTTTTTGTGGGTGTTGGCTCAGATGATTGGGCATTCCGGATATATGATATTGACGCAAAAGATTATATTCAAACAACTACAATTTTTGATTCCCCCAATTCTTCTAATACTGAAATTTGGAATCTCAGTTTATCAACATATTGGAATAGGGCACAGATCGTGAACGATAAGATGTTGTTTCTTAATTTTCCTTCAGGTCGTAGCATCATACCATTCGGCAATATTGATCAAACATTGGGTCCTGCAATTTTAGATTTACAAAGCGGAGAATTAAGAACTTTTTCAGCACAAAAAATGTATGAAGAATATTTTGATTTAGACCTTGGCCGACTAAATTTGGCACCTATACATACTGAGATAGATTTAGAATCTGAAATCATAATTATAACTTATAATGATCATACTTATGAAGCTTCACCTTACGGGGTTCTCTTTTTTGATTTTGAGTTGAATCTCATAAAAAATATTGAACTAGGTAATGAAAAGCCTATTGAAATGATAAAATACTGAGTTCGTCGACTTTAATTACTAATTTCTTGAATTGTAATGTTTTTTGTTTGGAGTAATTACTTTGGCTTTCTTAAAAAAGGAGAGTTATTCTACTGTTCCTATAGCTATCTTATAATTTAACTGATATAATTCCAAATATTCTTATATTTCACAAGTTGTGCATAAGCATGACGAACGACTAAGTTTTCTGGTTTTTCTAATGAAGGGTCATCTTTTAAAAGTTGTAGGGCATAATATCGGGCAGTCTTTAAAATATCATTATCCTTAACAATATCAGCGATTTTTAGGTTGAGGGTTCCACTTTGCTGTGTACCCATAATGTCACCTGGTCCACGTAATTTCAAATCGACCTCTGCTATTTCAAAACCGTCATTGGTACGTACCATGGTTTCCAATCGGGTCTTGGCCTCGGAAGATAGTTTGTGGCTTGTCATAAGAATACAAAAGCTTTGGTCTGCACCACGGCCCACACGGCCTCTAAGTTGATGTAGTTGTGAAAGGCCAAAGCGCTCAGCACTTTCGACTATCATAACCGAGGCATTGGGTACGTTTACACCAACTTCAATTACGGTAGTGGCGACCATGATTTGGGTTTCTCCCTTTACAAAACGTTCCATCTCATGATCTTTATCAGCTGGTTTCATTTGGCCATGTACAATGGATATCTGAAATTGAGGTTGGGGAAAATCACGTGCAATGCTTTCGTAACCATCCATCAAATCTTTATAGTCCAAAGCCTCGGATTCTTTTATAAGCGGATAAACGATGTAAACTTGTCGCCCTTTTTTTATTTCATCGCGTAAAAACTGAAACACCTTCAGTCGGTTAGCATCATATCTATGTACTGTTTTGATAGGCTTTCGTCCAGGGGGGAGTTCATCGATCACCGAAATATCCAAATCACCGTAGAGGCTCATGGCCAAAGTTCTAGGTATGGGCGTTGCGGTCATCACCAAGATGTGAGGCGGAATTTGGTTTTTATGCCATAATTTTGAACGCTGGGCCACTCCGAACCTATGTTGTTCGTCAATAATGGCCAACCCTAGGTTTTTGAACTGTACTTTATCTTCCAAAACGGCGTGGGTACCTATCAAAATATGAAGTCCACCACTTTGTAATTGCTCATGAATAGGTTTTCGAGCAGATTTCTTTACGGATCCCGTTAAGAGTTCACAAGTAACACCTACGCCTTTTAAAAGGTCTTTGATGCCGTTATAGTGCTGATTGGCAAGAATTTCTGTAGGTGCCATTAAACAAGCTTGAAAACCATTATCAATGGCCAGCAGCATGGTCATAACGGCGACAATGGTTTTGCCCGAACCTACATCACCCTGTAACAATCGGTTCATTTGGGCATTGCTCCCTAAATCGTACCGAATTTCTTTAATGACCCGCTTTTGTGCTCCGGTAAGTTCAAAAGGCAGATGGCTGGTATAAAATGTATTGAACAAATTACCGACTTGGTCAAAGCAAAAACCCTTGATTTTTTTTTTGTGCAGCATGTTTTTGGCAATCAGCTGCATTTGAATGTAAAAAAGCTCCTCAAATTTTAATCGGAACTGCGCCTTAGCCAACAATTCCTGACTTTTGGGAAAGTGAATATTATAAAGAGCTTCGCTTTTAGGCATCAGCTTTAGCTCATACAACAACTTGTCCGAGAGGGTTTCTGAGAACCTGCCTTTTGTTTCCAAAAAAAGTTGCTGCATCAACTTATTGATGACTCTATTGGTAATGCCTTTATTGCTAAGTTTTTCTGTGGATGGGTATACAGGCTGCATATGCAATTTCAGTCCCTTTTCATGTTCGGATAATAGCTCCATTTCGGGGTGCGGCATAGAAAATATACCATTGAACCAATTACACTTGCCAAAAACCACATAGGGCGTATTTAGTTTTAGGTTTTCACGAATCCATTTTTGCCCTCTGAACCATACAAGTTCCATTTCCCCGGTTTCGTCTTTGAATTTTGCAACCAAACGTTTTCCCTTTTTTTGCTCAATGGTTTTGATATGGATAATTTTTCCGACAACCTGAACATCCGCATTGCTACGTTGTAACTGTCCTATTGTATAATATTGGGTTTTGTCAATATATCTGTTCGGGAAAAGATTGATAAGATCTTGATATGTATGAATCCCTAATTCTGATTGCAGGGTTTCGGCCCTGTTTGGGCCTACACCTTTTAGATAGGCAATAGGAGTTTGAAGAAAACCGGGATTCATTTGACTAAATTAGGGCTTAGCCCTAACCGGAACAAACTAAAACGCTAAATTTGGTTCAGCTTTTGTAATATTTAAAATATGAGCAAACTTCTAATTTTTCTTTTCTTGATGGGATGGTCGGTTCACGCACAACATCAGGATAAGGTTGATTTCATTAACGCCCAAGTGGAAATTTCCCCATTACCTGCGGAAAGGAAAATATATGGCACTGTTCAATATAGGTTTGATGTTCTCGAAAAAGTTGATTCTGTATTTTTTGATGCCAAGAACATCAACGTTATTTTGGTAAAGCTAGACAGCAAAAAAATAAGCTTTAAAAATGATGGCAAAAGAATCTCCATTCATAAAAAATTCAAAAAAGATAGAACATATACGGTAAGCCTTCAATATTCATGTATTCCAAAGCAAACGGTTTATTTTTTAGGTTGGGACGACACTATTGCGGGCAATGAGCAAATATGGACACAAGGCCAAGGAAAATATACGAGCCATTGGCTGCCCAGTTTTGATGATATGCGGGAAAAAGTTGAATTTGATTTGAAAATCACCTTTAAATCTGATTATGAAGTGATTGCAAATGGAAATTTAGTAAATAATGGTTTGTGGTTGAATTCGGTAAATGAAAATGAATGGATATACGACATGCAAAAACCAATGAGCAGTTACCTATTGGCCTTTGCCGTTGGCGAGTATGACAAACAAGTTTTAAAATCCAAAAGTGGAATTCCCATTGAAAACTATTTTTATCCTGGGGACAGTTTAAGGGTAGAACCCACCTACCGCTATACAAAACAAATCTTTGATTTTTTGGAAACCGAAATAGGAGTTCCCTATCCTTGGCAGAACTATAAACAGGTTCCGGTTCATGATTTTCTATATGCCGGTATGGAAAATACCACGGCCACTATTTTCTCAGATGGTTATGTAATAGATTCAACTGCATTTGTAGATAAAAATTATGTAAACGTCAATGCTCACGAACTTGCCCACCAATGGTTTGGGAATTTGGTGACTGAAAAGGATGGTGACCACCATTGGCTACATGAAGGTTTCGCCACATATTATGCCTATTTGGCCGAAAAAGAGATTTTTGGTAACGACCATTTTTACTGGAAACTATATAAATCGGCCGTACAGCTTAAAAACGAAGCTGAAAAAGGCAACGGACAGCGTTTGACGGATCCAAAAGCCAGTAGTTTGATTTTTTATGAGAAAGGGGCATTGGCCCTGTTTATGTTGAGAGACTTGATAGGGGAAGCTAATTTTAAAACAGGAATCAAAAACTACCTTAAAAAACATCAATTTGATAGTGTCGCCATCTTGGACTTCTTAGTAGAAATGGAACAAACTAGTGGAATAAGTTTGTCCGATTACAAAAATGAATGGCTTGAAAATACGGGACTTCCCTTTGAAAATATAAAAACCGTATTGGGAAAGTCTTCCGAATCTTTACGGACATTGTTCGAAATGGAAAATGAATTTGAAGGCCTACAAAGCGATGATTTGGATTATGGTTATTATTGGGATAAAACCAATTCCGTACACCTAAAAAAATATATTGTTGAACAACATCATAATATATTGCCCGATTCAGTTTTGAATAGTACGTTTGCTTCGGATACGATTCCGATAAGACAGGCATTGGCTACTTCACTTTTTGGGATGTCCCGCACACGGCCATTGACAGACACACTCAGACTACAATTTGAAACATTGCTAAACGATAAAAGCTATGTGACCATTGAAAACGCTTTGGTAAAACTGTGGATGAACTTCCCAGGAAATAGGGTCGATTACCTAAACAGAACAAAAGGCTGCATTGGTTTGCCCAATAAAAACATACGCCTGTTATGGTTGGCTTTGGCCATATTGACCGATGATTTTGAGACAAAAAAAACACAGGACTATTTCTTGGAGCTAAGTGGTTACACCGCCTCAAAGCATAGCTGGGAAACCCGAATGACCGCTTTTAGCTATTTAAAGGATGCTGCTGGTCTTAATGATACGGCACTGTTGAATTTGCTGCAATCTAGCGGTCACCATAGTTGGCAGTTCAAGAAATTTACCAGAAATTTATTGGATGAATTACTGAAAGATGACGACTACACTTTGAGAATTGAAAAACTTTCCCAAAAATTAAAAGGGGAGGAGCTACGTTATATCAATGGTAAATTAAACAAATAATGCGAGCATTGGTCATTTCCGGCGGTGGTAGTAAAGGTGCTTTTGCAGGTGGTGTCGCCCAGTTCCTTATCAAAGAATCTGGGAATACGTACGACATGTTCGTGGGTACATCAACGGGGAGTTTGCTTATTTCCCATTTGGCCTTGGGCAAAGTAGATAAGATAAAAGACATTTATTCTAATGTGAACCAAAAGAGTATTTTCAACAACTGTCCGTTTGTTATCCGAAAAAAATATGGTATCAATGAGATTTCCATAAACCACTGGAACGTTCTCAAAAACTTTGTCAAGGGCAAAAAGACCTTTGGCGAGAGCGAAAACCTTAGGGAACTTATAAGAAATAGTATTACGGTAGCGGAATTCAACCAGCTTAAGGAAAGTGATATCGATGTTGTGGTAACTGTTTCAAATTTGTCATTGAATCAGGTCGAATATAAATCGATTAACGACTGTACCTATGATGAATTTTGCGATTGGATTTGGGTTTCATCCAATTACACGCCCTTTATGAGCTTAGTGCGTAAGAACGGGTGTGAGTATGCCGATGGAGGCTTGGGAAGTATAGTTCCCATTGAAGAGGCCATCAAACGCGGGGCGACCGAGGTTGACGTTGTCGTTCTGCATACAGAAGTCAATTATTTGAATAGAATGCCCTCAAGAAACCCATTTGAGCTATTGACTACGATGCTCAGTTTTATTTTGGATAGGATAGAACATCAAAACATTAGAATAGGAAAATTGGTCGCAAACCAAAACAATGCCATTATTAACCTATACTATACACCAACCATACTAACTACAAATTCCCTGATTTTTGATAAGGATAAAATGACATTGTGGTGGAAAAGGGGCTACTTATATGCCAAGAACAAAAACGAGGAAACCAATCCTATTGAGCCCAATGAGCACGAGTAGATGAATCATGGGCTATGGTTCTCGGAGCGATATCGAATTGTGATATTTTGTTTTTTTTAAAATCTAAATTTACCATAAATCCCCAATTTCTTTCTTTACAAAAGATAATGCGGTAGCAGAAGGCGACTGCTTGTCCATGGTTTCGTTCAGCACATCTTCCCGTAGTTTGTCGGCAGAATCCGTCTCACTCAAAGCGGCCTTTCGTATCATTTGGATGGTTGCGCTTTTGGCAGCTTTTATTACGTTCCAGCATTCATCCGTCATGTAAATTTGTTGGGACAAATTATGGTCAAACTCCGTTTCTATACTTTTTATAAGTAAGGTTTCATAAGCGTTTTTATCTGCGGATTTTGGGGCAACACGTACCACTAAGCTAGGTATGGCGATGCGTTCCAAAAAAAGGGCCATACGCTCATAAGCCTGTAAACGAATCGGAAGAGTGTTTTTTTGAGTGTCTTTATGCAATAAAAAACGACGGCGGCCGTCCTCATTTTTGGTATGTAGCTTAAAAAAGTAAAAGGCAACAACCCCAGTTACCACTGCCGGTAATAAAAATCCGAACATTTGTAAAATTCCCTCTCCGCTCATGTTTTAGTTTTTGGTTTTTGATGTTACCATCAATCGGTTACAGAATCTAGAACGAAGGTTTTTTTAAAAAATTATACAGGAAGCGCCATACGGTTTTCATTACGTATCAATTCTTCATATTGTCCTTGACCATCATATAAAATTGACTGAAATCAGGGTGTAACCTTAAATTGATACCTTCCTTAAAATTGCCATCCTTTGCAATAACTCGAAGCCTGTTCGCATCGATTGAAAATTTGGCTTGCAACATATTTGATACTGCCATGGCCTGTTGTGCGGATAATGCAAAATCCCCGGTTATGTTCAATCCTTCCACGGTCACGGCTATTTTAGGATTAGCATTCAGGATATTTGCGATTTTTCCTATCCAAGCTTCCGCCTCGGGCTTAAGAACAGCTTCGCTATCTTTTGCAAAAAGAGCGGTAAGTGCAGTACTTATATTGACCATACCGTTTGTTACCGATATTTTTGCATTTTCCCCAAGCGTTTGTTTGGCATTGGTTAAAATTACGATAGCGGTAGAATCGTTGCTCGCAAGGGCATCATTTATACTTTTTAATTGATTTTCCTTGGCGCGAAGGCTTGCCATGGCTTTGTTGATATTCTCTGAATTTTTATTGGAGACTTCTGCAAAACTGGTCAGGTTTTTCATCATAGTGGCATTGGCAGCCTGCAGTTCACCGACTTGCGATTCAAAAGATTCCGCTTTGGCCAAACTAGCACTTTCGGCCCTCCTTGCCTTGGCCACTTCTTGGCTTACCGAATCAAGTTGGGATTTAAGGTTATCGATTTCTGCGATGAGTTCGCTCTTTTTCTGGGCTTGCAAGGAAATCGAAATGAATAACAAGCTACCAAATAGAAGTATATTTTTTTTCATGTTCATTCTAAAATTTTGGCAAAAATAATTAAACTGCAATTTCTTTATCGGTTTTTCCGCCCAAATACAAACAATCGCTCAATTCTTGTACCGAGGTAAACGGAACTTTGGCTTTATTGTAACCATACGTAGATGCCAAGGATCGGTTTAAATCATTGTCGTCCACGTTCACCTGTATATCGTCCATCGTGAACTGGCAAGGATGCTCGTAACCTGCCGCATGGGTAATTTCCAAAAACTCTTTTCGGAATGTCTTGAAGTATTGTGCCAACCTATCGGATTTCAAGGGGATATCTATTCCGTTCTGCAACCATTTTTTTTGTGTAGCGATACCTGCGGGGCACCGATTGGTATGACATACCTGTGCTTGAATGCAGCCGATGCTCATCATAGCCTCGCGTGCCACGTTTATACAGTCAACACCCATGGCGAATGCCATTGCCGCTTTTGCGGGAAAACCTAATTTTCCACTACCTATGAACACGATCCTGTCGGATAAATTACGTTTGTGGAATACTTTATATAAACTGGAAAAGCCATATACCCACGGTAGGGATACGTGGTCTGCAAAAGATGGGGGAGCTGCTCCGGTGCCACCTTCCCCACCATCTACCGTTATAAAATCGGGACCTTTTCCTGTTTTTAGCATTATATCGGCCAGTTCTTCCCACTGATCCAATTTGCCTATGGCCCCTTTTATACCTACCGGAAGCCCAGTTTCCTCGGCAATTTTTTCGATAAGTTCCATGAGTTCGGTAACTGAATGAAAAGCTTTGTGGGTTGCCGGTGAGAGAACGTCTTTACCAACTTCCACACCCCGTATTTCGGCCAGTTCAGGTGTTATTTTGGCTCCGGGTAGTACGCCGCCTTTTCCAGGTTTTGCACCTTGGGACAATTTTATTTCAATGGCTTTGACACACGGATTCTCATCTACCAATATCTTTAATTTTTCAAGGGACAGATTACCGTCTTTGCTTCGTACCCCAAAATATCCCGTTCCAAAATGAAAAACTACATCCCCACCATGTTTATGATATGGGGAAAGCCCGCCCTCTCCCGTATTATGATAGGCATTTGCTTTGGCCACGCCTTTGTTCATGGCCTCAACCGCCGCCGCCGATAGGGAACCAAAGCTCATGGCAGAAATATTGATTATTGATGCAGGGCGGTACGGTTTTCTACGCTTGTTGTATGCGCCCATGACCTTGGCACAGGGTATAAAGGTTTTATCGTTCGCATTGGGATGATTATCGGCAACCTCATAGCCCATCATCTGGTTTTTTATGAAGATGTGCTGGTGTGCGTAAATATCCCTGTCGGTTCCAAAACCTTCATAATTGTTCTGCTTTTTGGCCGAGGCATAGATCCAGCCCCGTTCTATCCTGTTAAATGGTAGTTCCTCACGATTGTTCGCCACAAAATATTGCCGCATCTCAGGGCCTATGCTTTCCAGCCAATAACGCAAGTGCCCCACCACGGGAAAATTATGCGATATTGTATGTGCTTTTTGGAAAAATACATCCCGAAGGGCTACTAGGGCTAAAAAAACTAGAATATATGCCCACCAGGGGATAGCTGAGAGGAAATCAATCATAAAAATATAGGGTTTTTAAAAGTTTTTGGGTTTACAATATTTCGTACTTTCACTAATATAGGTTGCGACTCCAATAAAACTAGAAAGATTTCATCGGATTCACTTTTATCATTCGCCAAAAATAAAATCAAGAACGTGTACTGTAACAATTTATTTACTATCTATTACCCGATTTATTTTTGCTATTTATTTAGATAATCCAAACTCATTTCTGTCAAGGTTTTTACGCCTAACAACAGGCCGCTATCATCAATTTTAAAATCTGGGGTATGGTGTGGGTAGGATTCTGTGTTGCCTGGTGTCATTCCACCTAAAAAAAAGAAGAACCCAGGAGCCTCTCTTTGAAAATACGAAAAATCCTCGGCACCGGTAATCGCTTTTTGGGTTTGAATGTTCTCGGTTCCTGCGACCCGTTGCATTGTTGGCAACATTTGGGTCACTAACGCTGGGTCATTATACGTGATATCTGTAGAATCGGTTATTTCGCAGGTAGCCGTACCGCCGTAGGCTTCGGCAATGGTCTCTACCATTTCTATCATGCGTTTGTTCAACTTATCCTTCATGTCGTAATCCAATGTTCGTATAGTACCTATCATTTCAGCACTTTCGGGAATGATGTTAAAACGTACCCCGCTCTTGATTTTTCCCACTGTGATGACGGCGGCTTCATTGGTAAGCTCGGTCTCACGACTTATTATGGTCTGTAACCCGTCTATTATTTTTGCACTGATCATAATAGGGTCTACACCCGACCATGGTTGTGAACCGTGACTTTGTTTTCCTTTTACGTTTATTACAAAACGCTGTGCAGCAGCCATGGTTCCGCCAGATTTGTAGCGAATTACACCCACAGGGGTTTGGGAATTGATATGTAGGCCAAAAATGGCATCAACCTTAGGGTTTTCCATAACACCTTCTTTGACCATTAATAGAGCACCACCTTCTTCTCCTGGTGGCGGACCTTCTTCTGCAGGCTGAAATATGAACTTTACACTGCCCTTTATTTTATCCTTGTTTTTGGACAGTACTTCAGCAACTCCCATTAATATAGCTGTGTGGGTATCATGCCCACAAGCGTGCATTACCCCGACTTTTTCGCCTAAAAACTCCGAAGTTACGGTAGATTTAAAAGGCAAATCGTTGCGTTCGGTTACAGGTAATGCATCAATATCAGCACGTAGGGCGACCACTTTACCAGGTTTATCTCCTTTTAATAGTCCCACGACCCCTGTATGTGCAACTCCGGTCTCTACCTCTATCCCCAAGGATTTTAGGTGCTTGGCAATTTTTTCGGCAGTTTTGAATTCACGATTTCCCAATTCAGGATTTTGATGGATGTCTCTTCGCCACTCAATGACCTTATCCTCGATATTTTTGTAATCCTTTTCTAGGTTTGGCCCCTGGGCGAATGTAGCGCAACCAATAAGTAAGGCGGTGAGCAATACAATACTTTTCATATATGTAGTTTAAAATTTGATCAATCTATAACCATCATCCTGTAATTGCATTATAGCAGTCATGGCGGACAACGCCATTTGTACCCCATCAATGGCCTCATCAATAGGGAATTTGCGTGATAGGGAGGATTGCCCGCATAGTATGAAATCAACATCGGCGGCCAATAGCTCTTTTATCATATCACTATTGGGATTTTGGGTCAAATATCTTTTTTCGTAGGCCGCATTGGATAATATGTCCTTGGAAGCTTTATTGTGTACTACAAGTGCCACTTTCAAGTTTTCTTTGGGAACCCCTGCTTGGGCATGCATGTTAAGGAAACGGGCAGCAGTCTCTATACTTCGGTTCAATTCGGAATAGGATAATGGACTATCCATGATATCGAATACGATTTTAAACACTTTGGTCGTATCTGTCTTAAACGTAAGGTTTTCGATGGCCCATACTTTTCCAAAACTCTCGATAACGGGTCCGGCCGATTTATTTTGAGAAAAACCGTTCGTCACAGTACATAAAAATAGAAAAACGAAACTGTGGGATAGATTTTTTTTCATGTAATCCAATTAGATTCTAAATATATTCAAATTCGTGAAGATATTTGGGTTTCTATTGTTCATAAATCTAAAAAAGATGTTTTTATCTTGCGATGGATATTGACTAAATTCACACTTTGATAGCATAAAATATACAGCTTGGAGAATTTTATAGATGAATTGAACGATGCCCAAAAAGCTCCTGTACTCCATAAGGATGGTCCTTTGATGGTCATAGCTGGTGCAGGCTCGGGAAAGACCAGGGTGTTGACGTACCGTATTGCCCATTTGATGGCGCAGGGCGTAGATTCCTTCAATATCCTGGCATTGACCTTTACCAACAAAGCGGCACGTGAAATGAAAAAGCGTATCGCCGATATTGTAGGGAATTCGGAGGCCAAAAATCTTTGGATGGGAACGTTTCATTCCGTTTTTGCCAAACTCCTGCGTTTTGATGGGGATAAATTAGGTTATCCCAGCAATTTCACCATTTATGATACACAGGATTCCCAAAGGTTGATAGCATCGATTATCAAGGAAATGGGGTTGGACAAGGATATCTATAAATACAAACAGATACAGAACCGGATTTCATCCTACAAAAACAGTTTGATTACCGTAAAGGCCTACCACCAGAACCCGGAACTCATGGAGGCCGATGCCATGGCCAAACGGCCGAGAATGGGGGATATTTACCAAAATTACGTAGACCGTTGCTTCAAAGCGGGTGCTATGGATTTTGACGATCTGCTGCTACGCACAAACGAGCTTTTGAACCGATTCCCCGAGGTATTGGCCAAATATCAACATAGGTTCCGATATATTTTGGTCGATGAGTACCAAGATACCAACCATTCGCAGTACCTTATTGTAAAGGCCTTGGCAGACAGGTATCAAAATATATGTGTGGTTGGTGACGATGCCCAAAGTATATACTCTTTTCGAGGGGCCAATATCAGTAATATCCTAAATTTTCAAAGGGATTATGATAATGTCGGCATGTATCGTTTGGAGCAAAATTACAGATCTACCAAGAATATTGTAAATGCGGCCAATTCTATCATCGCTAAGAATAAAAACCAGTTGGAAAAAGTAGTTTGGACAGCGAACGACGAAGGTGCGGCCATTAAAATACACCGAAGCCCAACCGATGCGGAAGAGGGCAGGTACGTAGCAAATTCCATTTGGGACAATAAAATGCAGCATCAGCTCTCGAACGGGGAGTTTGCGATATTATACCGTACCAACTCGCAGTCCCGAGCTATGGAGGATGCCCTGCGCAAAAAGGATATTCCGTACCGTATCTATGGTGGGCTCTCCTTTTATCAACGTAAGGAAATCAAGGATGTGCTCTCCTATCTGCGCTTGGTCATCAACCCCAAGGATGAGGAGGCGTTAAAGCGTGTCATCAACTTCCCCGCAAGGGGCATAGGCCAAACAACGGTAGATAAAATGGTCGTTGCCGCCAACCATTACGGGCGTTCCATTTTCGAAATCATCGAAAATCTGGATAAGATAGATTTAAAGATAAATTCCGGTACCAAAAGAAAATTGCAGGACTTTGCCACCATGATAAAAAGTTTCCAGATCATGAGCGAAAGTACCGATGCTTTTACGCTTGCGGAACATGTAGCCAAAAAGACCGGTATTTTGCTGGAATTCAAAAAGGATGGCACCCCTGAGGGTATTGGCCGAATGGAGAATATTGAGGAATTGCTCAATGGTATTCAAGATTTTGTGGAAGGACAAAAAGAACTCGCTGATGCCACGGGAAGTATTTCGGAATTTTTGGAGGATGTTGCCCTAGCGACCGATTTGGATAAAGACACCGGCGATGATGATCGTGTGGCCCTAATGACCATTCATTTGGCGAAGGGGCTGGAATTTCCGTATGTCTACATTGTTGGTATGGAAGAGGATTTGTTCCCGTCAGCTATGAGCATGAACACACGCAGTGAGCTAGAAGAAGAACGCCGTTTGTTCTATGTCGCATTGACCAGGGCCGAAAAACAGGCCTATTTGACCTACACGCAAAATAGATACCGCTGGGGAAAACTTATTGACGCCGAACCTAGTCGGTTTTTAGAGGAAATCGATGAACAATATGTGGAGAACCTAACTCCCGTAGATGGTGGTTATCGGTACAAACCATTAATGGATACGGATATTTTTGGTGAAGTGGACAAAAGTACCTTGCGCCAAAATAAACCGGTCAGCGGTACACCGCCAAGTGTTCGTAAACCCAATGAAAATCAGCTCAAAAAATTACGGAAATTAAAACCGGAACTAGCCACCCCGGTCGGGAACACCAATACAATAGACCCCAACCTTGCGGAAGGAAGTCTCGTGAACCATACCCGTTTTGGTCGTGGAAAGGTGCTTAAAATCGAAGGAGTCGGTAACGATAAAAAGGCCGAAATACAGTTTGAAAAAGGAGATGTCAAAAAATTGTTGCTGAGGTTCGCAAAGTTAGAGGTGGTTGGTTAAAGCTTTATTTTTAATTATTGTATCTATAAATATTTTAAATACGAATATTTACATAATTTAATGTAAAGTTTTAATTCAAATAAAAACTGGTTTATGAAATTTCAGTATGCATTGGTAATATTATTTTTTGGCATTACAAGTTGTCAAGAAAAAGATATGATAAGTTCAAAAAACTCTGAAGATTGGTCTAAGAGAAGTATTGATATAAGTAATAAGGATAGCTTGGAATATGGCAAATCATATCTATCTATATATTCACAGATTTATAGTTTATCGCAACATAAAACGCATAATTTGACTGCAATGGTAAGTTTGAGGAATACCAGCGATACAGATACTATTTATCTTCTTAGGGCTGAATACTATGATACATATGGTATATCGATAAAATCATATTTTAAAAAACCGATATACCTGGCGCCTTTGGAAACGACAGAAATAATTATTGATGAAGTCGATGTTACAGGTGGTACTGGCTCAAATTTTGTTTTTGAATGGCAAATCCCAAGGAATGCCTCGGAGCCACTGTTTGAAGGTATTATGAATTCAACCATGGGGCAACAAGGGCTCTCTTTTACCACACAATCCGTTCGCATCAAATAATAGACTTTATCCATATGTTTTTATTATAGTAGCACTCATAATTTATTTCTCAGATGAATACACGTTTACTACTGGCCGGCATTAATGGAATTGTACTTTTGGAACTTGCTTTCGTGCTATACAAGAATGCTTTTTAAATTTAGGTATGCAACCTATTCACTTGGATATGGCGTTGACCAATCTTAATTAAAAAGTAGATTTTTATTTAGTGAAGTAATTACGTAATTTATACTGCATAACGTATTAGAATGGCCGAATTTATCAAAATATACGAGGAGAACCCCAATCCCAAGGAAATTCAAAGGGTAGTGCAAATTTTGCGCAAGGGCGGTTTGGTTATATACCCCTCCGATACGGTATATGGTCTAGGATGTGACATAACAAATTCCAAGGCTTTGGAAAAAATTGCCCGTATCAAGGGCGTTAAATTGGCCAAGGCCAATTGGTCGTTCATATGTGCCGATTTGAGCAATCTTTCGGACTATGTACGGCAAATAGATACTTCTACTTTTAAAATTTTGAAGCGGGCTCTGCCAGGTCCCTACACGTTTGTACTGCCCGGAAACAATAATTTGCCCAAAGACTTTAAAAAGAAGAAAACAGTAGGTATTCGTGTGCCCGATAATGCCATACCCCAAGCCTTAGTAAACGCATTGGGCAATCCTATCGTTTCAACCTCTATTCGAGATGAGGACGATGTTCTGGAATATACTACCGACCCCGAACTTATTTTTGAAAAGTGGCAGTATTTAGTAGATGTCGTTATTGATGGGGGGTATGGGGATAATGTTGCTTCTACGGTAATCGATTTATCCGAAGGTGAACCTGTAGTTATCCGAGAGGGTAAGGGAAGTTTAGATATATTTTAAAATCAACCGGTCAAAGGAAAAAGATTACACTGTTGGGGATAAGATACCAGAAATAGTTTTAACCAGCGACCTATCAAATTTTAAATGAGGTTTAGAGGGTTTATGTTGGATTTCCCGCTTCGTTCGAAATGAATGGCAATATTCTTTAAAAAACAAAAAAGTGTGCTGATACCAGCACACTTTTTTGGTAATATCCAAAGACTTTAAAATCTAGTTATTGATAGCCGGATCTTTCATTCCTTCTTCAATCATACTGTAGAACTGGTCAATTTTCGGAAGAACAACAATTCTAGTCCTTCTATTTTTGGCCTTGTCTGTTGAAGATACCGGTACAAACTCGGCTCTTGCCGCTGCGGTCATACGCTTGGGATCAACACCATAGTCGTTTTGCAAAACACGTACTACGGCAGTGGCACGTTTGGCACTTAAGTCCCAGTTATCCAATAAAACCCCTTTTCTGTAAGGAACGTCGTCTGTATGCCCTTCGACCATAAAATCAAAATCGGGTTTGTTGTTTACGACTTTGGCAACTTTTCCTAAGACTTCCTTAGCTCTTGAGGTGATGTTGTAGCTACCGCTGCTGAACAATAATTTGTCGGAGATAGATACGAAGACGACTCCTTTTTCCACACTAATTTCGATATCCTCATCATCTAAATTACCCAAAACTCCTTTCAGGCTTTGTACTAAAGATAGATTAACGGAGTCCCTACGTGTAATGGCATCGTTTAATTTTCTAATGGTCAAATCTTTTTCTTTGAGGCTTTCCAAAGATTTTTCAAGGTTTTCGGCCCCTTTTGTGGTCAAGGTGGTCAAATTACCCATGTTATTGATCAACTCTTGATTATTTGCCTTTAAGAAAGCATTTTGATCTTCCAAAGTCTTTAATTTAGAAGAGGCAGACGCTTTTTCTTCCAGGCAGTCGTTCAATTTGACCGTAGCCGAATTCAATAGATCCTGTGTTTCTTTCTGTTTAGCCTCCAAATCCGCATATTTCTTCTGAGATACGCAAGAGGATAACAATAACGTAATTCCTAAGCAACCTAAAATGATTTTCTTCATAATGTGTAACTAAATGTTTATTCTTTGTTTGTTTTGATTCATCTTAAATAAGCGACAAAATTAGATAATCACCAAATTAAGACTTATTCAAATTAGTTAATCTTTTACTAAAATGTTAAAATTCTTCTTTTGATGTACGAAGTGGGACCACACAATGGATGTTACCGTATGGTACTTTAATATAAAATTAGCTTTTTCCCGTTTTTTATAAATCTTACTGAAGTGCCTATAAAAGCTCAGATGGGCGCGTAATATGGCCCAACAATGTGAGAATTTTAATTGGTAGATAAAACGTGCGGCCGCAATACCATCCAAAAACAATCTACCAAAAATAATAGGGAAGGCTTTTTTGCGCGGTAAGTTTTTGGTGATGGAATACAAACTGTTCCTAAAGTTGAGATAGGTTTTTTTGGGATTCATATTGCTTAACGTAGATCCTCCCAAATGGTAAACATGGGAAGCCCCAACGTAATAGACCTTATGACCAAGGTTTTGGGCTCTCCAACATAAATCTACCTCTTCTTGGTGGGCAAAATAGTCTTCGTCAAAGCCTTTTAGAGTATTAAAAACACCCTTTTTGATAAACATGCAGGCACCCGTGGCCCAAAATATTTCGGTGATATCATCGTATTGCCCTTTGTCCTCTTCCAAAGCTTGAAAAATTCGCCCCCTGCAGAAGGGGTAGCCCAATTGGTCAATAAATCCGCCTGCTGCACCGGCATATTCAAAATGTGTAGGTTTCAACAAATCCAATATTTTGGGTTGGATTATGGCAGCTTGCGGTTTTTCTTGAAATGTTTTTTTGATGGGGTCCAACCAATTTTCGGTTACCTCTACATCAGAATTTAGCAGGCAGAAGATTTCTGCATTTACATGCTGCAAGGCATCATTATACCCTTTAGCGAACCCACCATTGCTTTTGTTTTGTATAACGGTAATATTTGGGTAGTTCTCTTTGAGAAACGCGACCGACCCATCGGTAGAGGCATTATCGGCCACATAAATATCGGCTCCTTGTGAAAACTGTATGACGGATGGTAGGTACTTTTCCAAAAGTATCTCTCCGTTCCAGTTGAGTATGACTACGGCTATCTGCAAAACGATGGCAAATTAACGGCTAAAATCAGGAATATCCTTTAGAAACGTATATTTTTCTTGGTCAAAATCCATTTTACAGTAATAATGTTCCAAACCATTGGTCACCATTAAATAAGAAGCCTTTAATTTCATATTATACCGGGCAATCTGGTCAAAAGTATCTTGGTTTACATGAATATTTGGTGCTTTACATTCTACTAAAATTTCAATAGTACCATCGGGTTTAAATACAACGATATCATATCTTTTTACGATATCGTTTACTTTTAATTGTTTCTCTACATTGATGAGGCTTTGAGGGTATTTTTTGTCCTGTATCAAATAACTTACCACATGTTGCCGTACCCATTCCTCGGGTTGTAATACCACGAACTTTTTACGGATATCATCAAAAATAGAGACTTTATTTTCGCTACTTTTGAATCGAAAGTCATACTTGGGGAAGTTAAGAATCCTCATGATACAAATTTGATGATTTTTTTTAGATGGAAGAAGCCAAACAAATTGTTCTAGACATAAAAAAGGGATTGATAAAACCCGTTTATTTTTTGATGGGCGAGGAATCCTACTATATAGACAAGATAGCGGGGTTTATTGAAAAAAGCGTACTTTCTGAAGAGGAGCGAGGATTCAACCAAGTTGTCCTGTACGGTAAAGACGTAACCATTGATGATATTGTGGCCAATGCCAAGCGATACCCCATGATGGCCGAAAGACAGGTGGTAATCGTTAAAGAGGCACAGCATTTATCGCGCACTATTGATAACTTGAGTTCTTATGTAGATAACCCGCAACCCACTACGGTACTAGTTATTTGCTACAAATACAACAAGTTGGACAAGCGCAAAAAATTGTATAAGTCCGTTCAAGCGAACGGAGTCCTTTTTGAAAGTAAAAAACTCTATGAAAACCAAGTATCCGATTGGATACGCAAAAATTTGCAGGGCAAAGGATATTCTATCTCGCATAAAGCTGCCATTTTGTTGGTGGAATTTTTGGGAACGGATTTAAACCGAATCAACAATGAGTTGGAAAAACTACAACTAGTACTACCAAAAGAAACCGAAATAACGCCTGTACTCATTGAAGAGCATATAGGTATAAGTAAGGACTACAATAATTTTGAACTTAAAAAAGCAATAGGGGAGCGTAACATTACCAAAGCCACAAGGATTATTACCTATTTCTCCCAAAACCCGAAGGATAACCCTTTTGTGGTGACCATTACTTTATTGCATACATTTTTCACACAGCTTTTAAAATATCATGGTCTAAATGACCATTCGCCCAAAAGTGTGGCGAGTGCGCTTAGGATAAACCCATATTTTGTTGGGGAATTTCAAACAGCGGCAAAGAACTACCCTATGAAAAAAGTAAGTGGTATCGTTTCTCACCTTAGGGAGATGGACGTCAAGGGAAAAGGGGTAGGAGCAACCAATATCTCCCAAGCCGATTTGCTCAAAGAGCTTTTGGTGAAAATACTGTAACTATTTTTTGTCTATACTGTATTTTCCTGGTCCTAGAATCGCGATTATCACAAAAAACACCAAATATAGCAAAGCCATTTCCTTTTTGCCGATAGGGTCGGCGCCATGTACTATGAATGCGGCTACGAACATGGTTATGGCCGCTGGGATAGCTGCCCAACGTGTCTTAAACCCTATGATTATCAAAATTGGGCAAACAAACTCGCCGATAACCGTTAAAAAAAGCGAGGGTGTTGCACCAATACCTATAGGGTCTGCAAATTCGTCACCGTTCATCAGCATTTGTAATTTGCCATACCCGTGGGTCAACATCAAAAGGGAAGGAACAATTCTTAACAATGCAAGACCAATATCGCTTTTTAGGGAGTTTTTCATTTTTTGAATGATTTGAAGTTTTACTAAAAGTAAAATTTTTTTATGAACTGGTCTTATTAAACTTTAATTTTCAATGTTGGGTCATCAATATTTTTATAAGATGTAATGGATTTTCCCCATAAATAATCGAGAAAGCGATTGCCATTATCTCAAAGCAGGGTACTCCTCCGGATTTGACTCGTGCATGATGTTGTACACCTTCTCAAAAATATCTTCTGCATTGGGCTTGGAAAAATAATCGCCATCGGTGCCATAAGCTGGTCTATGTGCCTTTGCCGTTAGTGTTTGTGGGGCACTATCCAAATATTTATAGGCTCCCTGTTTTTGGATAATTTCATTTATGATGTACGCAGAGCATCCGCCAGGTACATCTTCATCAACTACCAATAAGCGATTGGTTTTTTGTATGCTCTTTAAGGTATCGTGCTGAATATCAAAAGGTAATAACGTCTGCGCATCAATAATTTCTACGGCTATACCCACCTCAATCAATTCTTTTGCAGCTTGTTCAACAATACGTAAGGTAGAACCATATGATACAATGGTAATATCGTTACCTTCCTTAATGGTTTCTACCACCCCTATGGGTGTGCAGAGCTCTCCAAGGTTGGTCGGTTTGGGTTCTTTGAGGCGATATCCGTTTAGGCTTTCTATAATCAGTGCGGGCTCATCGCTTTTCATCAAAGTATTATAAAAACCAGCAGCTTTGGTCATGTTTCTTGGCGAGAGAATGTAGATGCCCCGCAAAAGGTGTATCAAACCGCCCATTTGAGACCCGGAATGCCAAATACCTTCCAAACGATGCCCTCGGGTGCGAATGATCAAAGGTGCTTTTTGCTTGCCGAACGTTCTGTACAGTAAAGTGGCCAAATCGTCGGTAAGGGTGGGCAATGCGTAAAATATATAGTCTAAATATTGTATTTCGGCTATGGGGCGCAGTCCGCGTAATGCCATTCCTATGCCTTGGCCTATAATCGTGGTTTCCCGAATACCGGCGTCGGCTATTCGTAGTTTCCCGTACTTGTTTTGGAGGCCTTCAAGCCCTTGGTTGACATCACCAATAGCACCGGTATCCTCTCCGAATACCAAGGCTTCCGGATGTTTTTCAAAGAGAACGTCAAAATTATCACGTAAGATGACCCGGCCATCAACCTCTTCTGTATTGGCATCGTAGACTGCCTTTACCTCTTTTATACTGGTCGCTTTACCCGGGTTTTCACTGTATAGCTTAGTACTGAATTTTTCTTGGGAATCCTCTAAAAACTCTTTCGTCCAACGTGCCAAATCTTGCTTTTCGGGAAATGATTCCCCCAATAGATATCGCATGGTTTTACGTGCCTTAGCGGCCAAATCTTTTTTTATGGGCTCCTCAATGGCGATTAAATCATTCTTTATCTTGGTTATGAAAGCCTTGTTCGTGCTTTTTTCGGCTACTTTGTCCAACAGGGCAACCAAAACTTTTTTATTGTTTTTTTGTGGCTCTACATGTTCGGCCCAAGCTTCTTTTTTGGCGGTGCGTATTTGTTTTCGTATACTTTTTTCAAGTTCCAACAGTTCATCTTCCGTAGCGATTTTATTTTCTAAAATCCATTCCCTGAATTTTTTGTTGCAGTCGTTGTTTTTTTCCCACTCCAAACGTTCCTCGCTCTTATACCTTTCATGGGAACCCGATGTTGAATGGCCTTGGGGCTGCGTAAGTTCGGTAACGTGTATTAGTACGGGAACATGTTCCGAGCGAGCTATATCCGATGCATTCTCGTAAGCATGAATCAAAGCGGTATAATCCCACCCCTTTACTTTTATGATTTCAAAGCCTGCATGTTTGTCATCCCTTTGAAAACCGCTCAACAGCGTAGAAATGTCCTCTTTGGTGGTTTGGTATTTTGCCGGTACGGAAATACCGTAGGCATCATCCCAAATACTGATGACCATAGGTACCTGGAGTACGCCCGCAGCGTTGATAGTCTCAAAAAACATACCTTCTGAGGTGCTGGCATTGCCAATGGTACCCCAAGCTACTTCGTTACCATTGTCTGAAAATTTTCGACTGTCCAAGCCCCTCAAATGTCTATACATTTTTGATGCTTGCGCCAATCCCAATAGCCGTGGCATTTGCCCGGCGGTACACGATATATCGGCACTACTGTTTTTTTGTTTGGTAAGGTCTTTCCAGTTTCCGTGTTCGTCCAGACTATAGGTCACAAAATGTCCCCCCATCTGCCTACCGGCACTCATGGGTTCTTTTTCAATATCGGTAGTGGCGTACAGGCCGTGGAAAAACTCTTTAGGGGTAAGAAGGCCTAGTGCCATCATAAAGGTCTGGTCCCTGTAATATCCGCTCCTAAAATCACCATTGCGAAAGGAGCGGGCCATGGCGAGTTGTGGAAGTTCCTTGCCATCTCCAAAAATTCCGAATTTTGCCTTGCCCGTAAGAACCTCACGTCTTCCTAAAAGACTACATTCCCTGCTGGTTACCGCAATCTCGTAATCTTGGAGTATTTGGTTCTGGAAAGTATCAAAGGAAATTTCATTATCCGTTTTAGGGTCAATTTTCATACGAAACCTTAATTTTCTGCAAAAATACCAAAAGAGAACCATTTTTACAATGATGAAATCTTAATTCTATTGAAAATTTGTCACAAAATAGATATTTATTGTTCGTGTAATTGTGTATTTATCAAAAAATAGGGGTATAATTAAGAATAATTCAAAAAATCAAAACCATTTTCTTGTAAAAAGACCAGTAAGTACTTTGGGGCTCAAAGTAACGATAAAACGTATTTTTTCGTCATAATTGGGCTGTGAGATTTCCCAACCGTTGTTGGAGTGTAATGGAAAGTATAGTTCAAAATAATCCGTGACCAAGTTCAATCGCACGCCGGAATCATATACGAAACGTTTTTTTTCGCCTTTGTTTTTCATAAAGCCTATATCGCCATAGAGCTCTATCCAACGCCAAACATTAAAACTTGCATTGGCCGTCGCCATCCAATCATCCGCAAAAGGGTTTCTCAATTTTGACTTAAAACCACCTTCGGCAATGATGATCTGCTGACTATAAATGCCCGTATCTTCCGACCTTCCCAAATAACCGTAGTCGAACAAATAGTCGGTAGGCCTGTCCAGGGCAAAACTAAAGAAATCCGAATCGGTTTTGTTACGCAAAAACTTCCCGGCAAAAAACCTTAAGTTCAACTGTCTGTTATTTTCAAATAGTTTTCTGAACTCATAATTAAAGGAGACCTTGCTAAAATTGCTCGAATGTTGGGCATCGATAAACCACGAACTATAATCTATAATACCGATGTTGGAGTTGATATACCTTGCGTTGAGCACACTGTAATCGGGGTCTGTTTCCAAATCCAGGTTTTCATCAATGTCTCTCAACACGTTCACGTACCGAAAACTCAGGAATTCCCTTTTATTCGAAAGCAAATCATCGGGACGCCACCCAAAACTTACCGCAGGTGTTATGGTGCTGTACCTTGAATTGGTCTGAAAATGAAATGTGGAGCCACCAATGGAGTAGTTTGAAACGTAAAACCCGGTTTTGGCATGGTATTTTTGATAGCGAAAGCTACCGTAACCCACAAATGATTTTTCCTTCATGGCATAGGAAGGGGCAAAGTCAAAAAGAAATGGTCTTTGTAACAATGTTTTGTTGGTAAGCCGAAGTCCCGGTGTAAGACCGTCATAAATATTGAAACCTGCGACGGGCATATAAAAAATCTGATTGCGATAGGGGTTTTCACTATCCTTTAAAAATTGAAATTTTAGTTTTTTGTTACTTGAAAAAAAACCGTTCAACGTTTTCCAATTGTCCCTTTGGTTAAATTCTGGAATCTTTTGGTCATAGTTAAGCACCAAACGGTCCTCCCCATTTTTTGGTATGGTAAAGGTGTCAATATCTTTTATATTGGAAAACCAGTATTTGGAAACGACGGAGTCCTTTTTTACGCCAAACATAGATATGGGTATGTTGGTACCCGTTTTGTTTTTTATGGTTACCGTTATTGAATCTTCCTTTTTCTTTACTTTTTTTATTTTGAAATCGATTTGATTGTCGGATGAAACATACTCGTTGAAGAACCAACCGATATTTTTTTGGGTAGATGCATTTAAAGTAGATATGAATTCACTGGCCTCAACTTCTTTCAGTTTGTTTTTTTGATAAAACTGTTTAATGCTGTTGCCAACGTTTTCCTCACCTATATATGCCGCCAAGTACGCCAAACCTAACCCCGCCTTATATCTGTTCGCTACTTTTTGATTAAAGTACAGCAACGAATCATTTGGGGTAATGAGTGATTGGTCTAGATTTTTTCTTGCGGAAAACATATATAAAAACGGGTACTGTTCGTTAAAGTCCATTTGTGCCAAATGAAAACTTCGTACCCCCCAAATTTTGGAGAGTTTACCCAATAATTTTTGACCTGGATAGTGTTGATCAACATACTTTATCATCAGATAGTTGAGGATGGCATCGTTTACCCATTTTTCTTTTCTAGGGTTTGTAAATAGCGTTTCTTCCAAAAACTTTCGCAAAGCGGTCTTTAGAAATTTAAGCTCAAATTGAAATTGAGGCTCATAAGGGCGAATAAAAGAGGGCAATTGGTTGATACCATATAAAGGGTCTTTATTATAATCAAATGTACTTACCAATAGTTCTTTATGCGGATATTCCCCTAAATTCTCGTGAATGTAGGCCATAGTCCTCTCTATGGAAATATTCTGGGAGATGTCATCATATTTTGTGGTTTCAATATCGGTCAAAACTACAACGTGTTTGGTAATATGTTTTGATAGGTTTTGATCGGATTGTAAAACGATTTCACAACTTTTTCTATTTTCCCCTTTCAATATGGTTGATTGTCCCTGCGGAAATTTTGAAGTGGCGCCCTGCACAAAGTTTGAGGTCAAATAGAGGTCCTTAGGATAAATAAAGTTTATGGTCGTGTTCGTAATGCCGGTGTAGAGATCTTCTAGATTTTTGTTGGAATATAGCTGCCACTTACCGTTATATACGGCCGGGGTCAAATACCAATCCTTTAAAAAATACCCGTTTTTTGAACTGTACCCGTAGGCGGTGTATTTATTTGGGGGCAACTTTACAGTATAATTAATGTAAAAGGTCATGGAATCTTTTGGTTCCAAGGGTCTGTTCAAAATTATTCGTATGATATCTTTTACGTTGGTGCGGTCCCAATCCAATCTTTGGTAATAATTATCTACGGCCGTTTTTATTTTGGTGTAGCCCCTTTCATCGTCTTTGGCCAAATGAAGGCTTTTTTTGAATTCTTCTGCAAAACGTTTGGCAAGCCCGGTGTTTTTATCGGAATAGGCATGGGCCCAGTCATTAAAGTACAATGTATTCAATGTATCCGCAGAACTGTTTACGTACGTGAATTTTTGGTTTATGTTCAGTTCCTTGGTTTCCCCGTCCAAATTCGCCGTTAACCTGTTAATATGTTGTGCAACAGCTTTTCCTGTACAGAATAACAGGGCACAGGCCAACATAAAATATACTAAGGAAAATCTGGTTTTCAACTGAAACGGGATTAAAAGTTGGGGCTTAGGGCATGGCCTTTGTAAAAAGCATCGATTACCTCTACGACTTCTTCCTTGGTGTCTACAATATGAATCAAATCCAAATCATGGGCACTTATGTTGCCGGCTTCGAGCATGGTTTTCTTTATCCAATCGATAAGCCCTCCCCAAAAAGAGGAACCCACTAAAATAATGGGGAATTTTTCTATTTTATTGGTCTGTATCAAAGTTATCGCTTCGAAAAGTTCATCCAAAGTCCCAAAACCACCGGGCATTACCACAAACCCTTGCGAATATTTAACGAACATTACCTTTCTAACGAAAAAATAGTCAAAGTCTAGGCTTTTGTCCCCATCTATATAAGGATTGTCATGCTGCTCAAAAGGTAAATCTATATTGAGCCCTACCGAAGTTCCCCCAGCTAAATTAGCCCCTCTGTTGCCGGCCTCCATAATACCGGGACCACCTCCGGTAATAACCCCATAACCGGCTTCGGCGATGCTTTGGGCAATATTTACGGCCAATTGATAGTAGGGGTCGTTTTCTTTGGTCCTGGCCGAACCAAAAATAGAAACGCAGGGGCCAATGGCACTCATTTTTTCAAAACCGTTGACAAACTCGCCCATGATCTTGAACAATGCCCAAGAGTCGTTCGTTTTTATCTCATTCCATCCTTTGTGATGTTGTTCTTTTCTCATGAATACAACTTTTATTGTCATTTCCGCATAGGCGGAAATCCACTTCTATGTTAATGTTAGACTTCTAAGCCGAAAATGGTATCAAAATCTAGTTTAATTCTTTTATCAAAAACTCTGCCGTATAGCTTTTTTTATCTTTGGCTACTTCTTCCGGCGTGCCTTTTGCGACCACTTTGCCACCGCCTCGACCACCTTCATAACCAATGTCGATGATATAATCCACCATTTTGATGACATCCATATTGTGCTCTATGACCAATATCGTATTTCCTTTGTCTACCAAACGGTTCAAAACTTCCATCAAGACCCGAATATCTTCAAAATGAAGTCCTGTAGTAGGTTCGTCCAAGATGTAAAACGTGTTTCCCGTATCACGTTTTGATAGCTCTGTTGCGAGTTTTATACGTTGTGCCTCACCGCCCGACAATGTAGTGGATTGCTGCCCTAAAGAAATGTATCCCAGGCCTACATCTTGAATGGTTTTTAACTTCCGGTATATTTTGGGTATGGGTTCAAAAAACCCCACAGCTTCGTTTATGGTCATTTCCAGAACGTCGGCTATCGACTTCCCCTTATATCTTATCTCTAAGGTCTCCCTATTGAAGCGCTTACCGTTACAGGTTTCACACTCAACATAAACGTCGGGCAAAAAGTTCATTTCAATAACGCGCAGCCCACCACCTTGGCACGTTTCGCATCTACCTCCCTTGACGTTAAAACTAAATCGCCCTGGTTTATAGCCACGGATCGCCGCCTCGGGCGTTTTGGTAAACAAAGACCTGATTTCACTAAAAACCCCAGTATATGTCGCCGGATTGGAGCGTGGTGTTCGCCCGATGGGCGATTGGTTGATATCGATTACTTTATCAATGTGTTCCAGCCCTTTTATACTCTTGTAGGGCATCGGTTTTTTTACACCATTAAAATAGTGGGCGTTCATGATAGGGTAGAGGGTCTCGTTGATCAAGGTTGACTTACCACTGCCCGATACTCCGGTAACACCTATCATTTGCCCCAATGGAAATTCTACCGATACGTTCTTTAAGTTGTTACCCGTACACCCCGTGAGCGTTATTTTTTTGCCATTGCCTTTTCTGCGTTTTTCAGGAACTGGTATTTCACGTTCTCCCGTTATATAATCGGCGGTCAATGTATTGACGTTTTTTAATTCGGTAGGATGGCCTTCGGAGATGATTTCGCCACCATGTCTCCCAGCCTTGGGACCAATATCAATGACATGGTCCGCACGTTCTATCATATCTTTGTCGTGCTCTACCACAATGACCGAATTACCGATATCACGAAGCGATTCCAATGATTTTATCAACCTGTTGTTATCCCTTTGGTGTAGGCCTATACTGGGCTCGTCCAAAATATAGAGCACGCCGACCAATTGTGAACCAATCTGCGTTGCCAAGCGTATACGTTGCGCCTCGCCACCAGAGAGTGATTTGGAGCTACGGTTCAGGGAAAGATAATCCAAGCCTACGTCCAATAAAAAACGGATTCTTGTCTTGATTTCTTTTACGATTTCTTCAGCAATCTTCAATTGGTTTCCTTCCAAGGTATTTTCCAGTCCATCAAAAAAATCGGCCAGCTCTGCAATATCCAAATGCGCCAGTTCGGCGATGTTCTTTTCATCTATTTTAAAGTTGAGCGATTCTTTGCGTAAGCGAGAACCGCCACAGGTAGGGCAGGAGACTTTGTCCATATATTCTTTTGCCCATCTTTTTATTGATGTGGAATCGGCTTCTTCAAATTGATTTTTAATAAAGTTGGAGATGCCTTCATAATCTATCTTATAGTTGCGTTTTACGCCAAGGGTTTTGGAATCGACCTCAAAAGTCTCGTGTCCGCCATTCAATAGAACCTCCATGGCAGCAGCGGGTATCTTGGTTATCGGGTCGGTCAATTCAAACCCATAGCGCTGGGCTATAGTCTCAATTTGTTTGAACGCCCACGACTTTTTGTATTCCCCCAATGGTGCTATACCACCGCTTTTTATCGATAATTTTTTATCGGGAAAAATCTTGTTCTCATTCACTTCGTATACATGTCCGAGCCCATTGCAACTGGGGCACATGCCCTTTGGGGAATTAAAGGAAAACGTATTGGGTTCCGGTACCGGGTAGGAAATCCCGGTGGTCGGGCACATTAAATCCCTACTGAAATACCGGGCTTCAGTACTGTTTTCTTCCAGCACCATCAATACATTATTTCCACTGTACATGGCCGTATTGATGGTTTCGGCCAAGCGTTTGTCCATATCAACATTGTCGACCACTTTTAAACGATCTATAACAATCTCGATATCGTGGGTCTTGTACCGGTCTACTTTCATGCCTTTTACGATATCCCGCACTTCGCCGTCAACCCGTACTTTTACAAAGCCCTGTTTGGCAATTTGCTCAAAAAGTTCACGATAATGGCCCTTTCTGGATTTTATAATGGGCGCAAGCACATTTATTTTTTTGCCTTCGTAATCGGTTTTGATAAGATCCTTGATCTGTTCATCGCTGTAGCTTACCATTTTTTCGCCAGTATTGTAGCTATAGGCATCTCCGGCGCGGGCGAACAACAACCGTAGAAAATCATAAATTTCCGTGATGGTACCTACGGTGGAACGTGGTGATTTGGAGGTGGTTTTCTGCTCAATGGCGATGACCGGTGACAGACCATCTATTTTATCCACATCTGGGCGTTCCAATCCTCCCAAAAATTGGCGGGCATAGGCCGAAAAAGTCTCGATGTATCTACGTTGGCCCTCGGCGTAAATCGTGTCAAACGCCAAGGATGATTTGCCGCTTCCTGAAAGTCCGGTAATTACCACCAACTTTTCGCGGGGTATGGTAACATCTATATTTTTTAGGTTGTGAACGCGAGCGCCCTTAACCTCAATATTCTCCTCGTAATTGATCATTTCTTATTTCAAAGCAAAGTTGCGAAGTTACAATTTTGAAGGCTAAAAATAAACTAGCCCCAACTTATATGTTTGTTAATTAATAGGATACTTTTAATTTAGCGGCAATACTTAAAAAAAGCTAGAATGACACTTTTAGGAATAGGCTCAAGAATTATACATAACGAATTTGGAAAAGGCGTGGTGACCAACGTTACCTCAAAACACTATTGGGTGACTTTTATGGACAGTGGATTGGAAACGATTGATTTGAATAGTGACTTTGAAGTGATAGAAGCTGTTGAGGATGAGGTGGATACCGTTAGTTTTTCGGAGGTAGAGCGTTCCCTGATCGCCATCTTACGAAAATGGAGCGATGCTTCTTCGCTAACACCCATTGCCGATAAGTGGAAAGGGGGAAATATGGTGTTAAAACCAGGAGACGACAACTTGTCCGATAAAGAAATACCTATAACTACTTTTTTTCATAAAATAGTGATGGTTCGCGATCGGATTCGGGTAATGGAACAAAAAATAAATGCAAGCAAAAATCTAGACGACCAAGAAAAGGTAGATTTACAACAGTATATTACCCGTATTTATGGGAGTTTAACTACATTCAACGTGTTATTTGGGAATAAAAGCGATTATTTTGTGGGCGAAAAAAAGGTGTAAACCAACAGGTATACCCTTTGTGTTTTACAAATTGGTTTGTAGATAAACCCTTAACCTCGATACTTTTTTGCAAAATCAAGATTATCATATGTCTCTTCGTAACTTTTAAGCATAACTTGTCACTTCGAACTCAGTGAGAAATCTCATTATAGTTTCTCGTTATCAGATTCCTCGTCGCTTTGCTCTGTCGGAATGACGGGTCGTATTTAAAAATAAATTTATCCAAGTGCAAGAACTACGAATGTTGAATCCATAATGATTTGTTTCCCATGATTTCAATAGGGTGGCCTTTTGTGAATGTTTAGCGTTTCATGTCATTTCGAACGCAGTGAGAAATCTCATTATAGTCTCTCGGTATCGGATTCCTCGTCGCTTCGCTCTGTCGGAATGACAAGCCGTTTCCGATGGAATATTGGATTCATAACAGTATATTTCATGATTTTGATAGGCATACCCTACTGTCAGTTTAAATGTAGGACTATCATGTCATTTCGAACGTAGTGAGAAATCTCCTTAATAGTTTCTCGGTATCGGATTCCTCCTCGCTTTGCTCTGTCGGAATGACGGATCATATTTAAAAAGAAATTTGTCCAAGTGCAAGAACTTTGAATCTTGAATCCATAATGATTTGTTTCCCATGATTTCAATAGGGATGATTTTTTGTGAATGTTAAGCGTATCATGTCATTTCGAACGCAGTCTCCTCATAGCTTCTCGATATTGGATTCTTCGTCGCTTTGCCCTGTCGGAATGACGGCAGTACTCGAAATGTATTCTGTCCATACTCAATAAGTATGGATTTTGAATTTATGATGGTTCATTTGGTGATGGTGATGGGCATACCCCTATAAACAACTGTATATAGGTCATTAACATCTTTATTGGTCAATGAAATACAGCCCCATGTCCAGTTTTGTTTCTGTTTTATGAGGTTTGAATGTCCTTTGGGGACACCATGAATTCCGATTTCTCCGCCAATTTTTGCATCTTTCGGGATTTTGTTCTCCGCCTTGGCCTTGTTATGCTTTTCCCATGATTCTGTTGTGGGGTAGTCAATCCAAATAAATTTGGACCAAGTAGTATGTGGATAAAAGGCCCTGACACTAAAACCGCCTTCAGGAGTAGAGCGGTCACCCTGCATCAGTTTATCGTCTACAGGGTTGGTGCCAAAGACTACCGGATAGGTTTTGACGATTACGGTATCTGCCATGGCATAAAGCCTATAATCGCTTTTGTCTATGTGAATGGATATATCTTCTTTTTTCAATTGTAATGAATCCAATAAAAGCAATATTGAGGGCTCTAAAGTTTTGGATTCTGGGAAAGTGCGTTCATTTTGGACCTCTTTCGCATCAAATTCTTTTTCTCGGCTACAGGTGATTTGAAAAGTCTGAAATCCCAAACAGATAAGGCAAAAACCTATGGGAATGCTTTTTAAAAGGGTTTTCATGGTTCGGACGATTAGCGAATTACAACGCTAAATTATCCTTAGGGTCTGCAAGATACTTCACTACGAAAAGCGAAAACGGACTCCCTGAAAAAAGGGATTAGCAAGTTTTGATTTTATCCAGACCAATCCACTCATGTTCTATATCTTTCATCAAAAGGGCATTATCAAAACGTACCGAACCTTTGGGAAAAATACGTTCATCCTCAAAAAAACTGGATTGTACGTGGCTAACTTCCAAAAGGGAAACTTTCCAAGTGTAGGCTTTAAGCTGCAACCCGTCAAATGCGTCTCCGTACGGCGAATATCCTATACTGCCTTTCTCGAAAAAGTCTGAAACACAGCTCAGATTTTCAAAAACACTTTGGGTATTCCAAACATCGGTTTCCTTGGCGGTTATCGACAATGTGGTTTTGTCCTCGCTTACGAATGCGACTTCATATTCACCATTGGTCTCCTTTACCGTAAACGCTGCTTTGTGGTGTAGGCCCGGAAAAACGGTTCCCCCGGCCATGGCATTGAGTTTGGATGAGGTGTCCCTTCGTGGGATGTAAACCCCTTCTTTCGTCTTCCCGTTTTCTACCCATTCAACCGCTATACGATGTGCCCCATTTTCCGAAGAAATCCCGATTTGTTTGGGTAGACCTTTGGGCCTGATATCTTTTGAGCGTATGAGACAGATACCCGCAATACCTTTACCGTTGACTAATTTGGGCGTAAAGGGTTTGGGCAAGTAGCGGGCCAATACCTCTTTATCAACTTGGTAGTTGATGAGTATTCTACGGTCTATCGTTCCTTTGATTTTAGGGATTTTCATATGGCTAAGCTAGTGGTTCGTATACGGTGATTGCCATACCAAATGAAGGGAAAACAAAGTCCCAAAAAATGGGGATGTTGCTTGGTTACTTTTTTGATGAACCCTAAAATAGGTTGCTTAAAAATAAATGAATTTGGAAAAAAAGAAGTTTCGTTATCGGTTTTGGCTATGGTTAGTTGCAGTGTGAAATCCGACAGGATTTCGACCCGCAAACTAAGCATATTAAATATACGTAGATTTTCCAAAGGGAAAATCCGCCCGCAATTAATTATAGATGTTGTAAGCTAACGTTTTTTTATTAACCGAAACGTTTCCGTACTGTCTGAGTGTGAAAATGAAATAAAATCTTTGGAATACCTTCTTTCAATAGTAATTGCGGTATCTGTCACTTTTAATAATTTCCACTTTTTTTGATATCCAACAAATTCTGTATAAAGACTTTCTTTCATTATCATATAGGACAAAGAGTTGTCCAGTTGTATTGTGGTCGAATCAATTCCCAGGCAGTAACTAGTTAATTTGTTTTTGGAAATTTCATAGTATGGTGGCCATATTGTATCATGCTCGGGAAATCTTGCTGGGGGCGGGGGTATGTTAGAATTCTCAACACCCGCCCAGCGTTCTTCAGTCCATTTTCCTAGAATTTTGTCCAGCTTCCATTTTGGCAGTTTTTCCTCTAATCTTAATTTAGTATCTCTTTCCCCAATACTAAGTCCTATTATCGTTGAGTCATTTTCTTCATAAAGAGGAATAGTCATATGAGCCAACATTAGGATATTAGCTTTTTCAAAATTAATTAATCTCCAAGGTCGATTATATTGATTCCAATCTAGAATATTGCAAGTTGAGTCCATAAATTGGACTGTTAGAGTTCCTTTACCCTTTTCTGGATTCAAAACAAAAGTTCTTCCTTTAAGGTTTATTTTTTCTGTCAACTTTTCTTTTTCCATATTGCTTTTACAGGATAGAACAAGAAGTATTGTCAATAGTGAAAATCTTTTCATCTGTAAATGTTAGTTAACATATCGGATATAAATCTGTTTTAATTGTTTACACCCAACGATAACGAAGTTCAAGAATTTTAACGTTGTAGTCAAGCAATTTGCCTATTGGGTTATACAAAGTTTTGAACATACTTACTTTGGCATTCATATATTTCTTGATGTAAGTGAATGTGTATTTGGCCTGTACCAATCACCTTAGCATAAAACTTTAATGGTATGGGCAAATCTGAAAGATTTTGGGACAAGCTTTCAAAGGATTACGATACAAAGGCCAAAGACAGCCTTGTTCTTAATGGTTGTCACCGACGGTTTTTCCAAGTTTGAGATGCGGCACAGCTTTGTAGTTATGTTGGCATAACTCCAACGATAAGAGAGTCAGGGAGCAGCGTTAGAGGTCGTTCACGAATAAGTAAGGTAGGTAATGGAAAACTGCGCAACCTATTGTTTCTATGCTCTTTCAATGCCTGTAAGCACAACAAGGCATGTACGGCGGTTTATGATCGGATAGTAAACAAAGGGAAAAGCAAGAAGCTTGCTTTGATAGCAGTATCCAACAAACTGCTTAAACAGTGTTTTGCCATTGCAAAATCTGGCAGGCCATATGACGAAACTTACGTTTCGATATTGCCAAGATAAATCAGGAAAAAAATAGAATAAAAAAGCTCAAAGAACCAAGTTATTGAATCTATGAGCCTAAAATGATAATATCTCAGATTAAGGAATAATTTGTTTGTTTTTTATCTCAGTTCTTTGTTGTGCTTTCGTACTCTCATTGAATATACTTTATGTTTTTTCGCTATTCGAACATTTCCGAGTTCATTTATTCTTTTTATAGATTTCAAATAACCTAATCTAGAGTGACCTTCTATTAATTGAAATTCATTACTAACCTCACTCCATTTTGGTATTTCGTCATTGATAGACTTTGTATCAAGAATGATTGGCGGAATTCTCCAAGTTCCATTTTCTTTCCAGTAATCTAAATCCTTTTCTCTGCAAGAAAATTGATTTAAGTCATTGTAACTTGCTCTTGATTCAAAAAATTCTCTAAAATCCTCGATAACATATAATTTCTCAAGTTGACTATATTTCCATTCTATAAGTTCAAATTCAATATATTCGTAATTCATCCAAGCGTAATTTCTAATAGTATGGTAATCGTTGTGCAGTGGGTGAATCCATTGTTCAAATACTTCTTTAGGGAAATCTTTAAACTCGATCTTATTCTTTATTCGGTCATAATAATCATCAAACCATTCAGAATTTCCTTTTGAATCTTCATTTGGTTTTAAATCTGCCCAAGTTTTATTAATAAGAATCATAAATGGTTAAGTGTGAATTATTTTGTAGTGAATTCAATGAGTTTGTCACCAATTAATATTGCACCATTTCTGATTTTATTTATTATTTGATATTCTTTAAAATATTTTCCTTGATTATTAAAAATCTTGCTGATTACTTTTGCAATTACAATTGATAAAATTTCCTCAACTAATTCATTAAATTCATTTATTGCTTTTTCAAGGTCATAATTTTCAAAATCGTTCTGATTTCTTAAGAGTCGAATTTTTCCACGCTCTAATTCAGGTCTTGAAATTTCATAAACGTCAAATTTGTGTTCAGAGTCGTCTCTAGTAGATAAAAAATTTGCTGAATGAGCTCCAATTTTATTTCGGATAATTATTAATTCAGAGTCAGTTAGCTTTTTTATGTGTTCTTTCTTTTTTTCTACTTTATGTATTTCTAATAAGTTTTCTACAGCTAACTTTTGCTGATATGTTGCATTTAAAAGTCCATATAATCTTAAGTATCTTTCTCCGATATCTCTGTGTCTTGAAGGTCCTTGTAAATCGAATTCTTTAAAAGACTTTTTAGCAAGTTCGGTGTCATCAATTACATAGAATGCATTTAATAAAATATTCCATCCAAATTTTTTTTCAAATCCATAAAAATCTTTAACATCATTTCGGAAAGTTGTTTCGCAGTTTTCTCCATCCCATTTTAATGAGAAATCACTTAATATCTCCTTTTGAAGATTGTTATATTTTTCAATTATAGTTTCCATTTTTGGTTTTCAGGTATGAAGCACAACATATCGGATATAAATCTGTTTTAATTGTTTATATCCAATCGATAACGAAGTTTAAGAATTTTAAAGCTATAGTCAAGTATTCTGCCTACTGGGTTATACAAAGTTTTGAACATACTTTACTCTTTTGCGTTCTTCTGTTTCTTGATGCAAATCAATGTGTATTTGGCCTGTACCAGTCACCTTTGCACAAAACTTTAATGGTATGAGCAAATCTGAAAGATTTTGGGACAAGCTTTCAAAGGATTACGATACAAAGGCAAAGGACAAGACGTTTGAGCAAATACTGCGCAGAACCCCTAAATACTTGCACTCCGAAGCCGTTGTGTTGGATTTTGGCTGCGCTACCGGATTATACGCCTTTGCTTTTGCCGATGCGGTCAAAACTGTTTACGCCTTTGATACATCTACCAAAATGATACTAAAGGCAAAAAACATGGCAGAAAAAAACGGGAACCATACCCTTATTTTTTCGCAAACGACCTTATTTGATGACCGATATAAAGAAGGCAGTTTTGATATTATTCTGGGTTTTAACATTCTGCTTTACTTTAAGGATATTGAAAACGTATTGGCCCGAATGCATAGGCTCTTAAAACCCAACGGTCTCATTATTACATCAACGGCCTGTTTAAAAGAAAAAAGGACATGTATCGGAATTTTATCAGGCACCATTATTCATGTGCTGAAAAAAATCGGGGTGTTGCCCTATTTGAATTTTTTGAAAATGGGGGAATTGAAAACGTTGATCATTAAAAGTGGGTTCACTATAATCGAATCAGAAGTATTGATAGAAAAACCCGCAACGGAATATTTTATCGTCGCAAAAAAAGAACCGTAATTACCCTTGTAGTCGCTATCAAGCGTATTTCGTAATTTCGGACGCAGTGAGAAATCTAATTATGAGTTCCGGAAACGGGATTCCTCGTCGCTTCGCTCTGTCGGAATGACAAGCTGTTTCCCATGGAATATTGGATTCATAACGGTAATAGTATATTCCATGATTTTGACAGGCATACCCTACTGTCAATTTAAATGTAGGGCTATCATGTCATTTCGAACGCAGTGAGAAATCTCCTTATGAGTCCCGGCAACGGGATTCCTCGTCGCTTCGCTCTGTCGGAATGACAAGCCGTTTCCAATGGAATATTGGGTTCATAACAGTAGATTATATGATTTTGATGGGCATACCTTACTGTCAATTTAAATGTAGGGCTATCATGTCATTTCGAACGCAGTGAGAAATCTCTTTATGAGTCCTGGCAACGGGATTCCTCGTCGCTCCGTTCTTTCGGAATGATGGTAATACCCAAGCAGGTCAAACTATTGTTTTTGTACAATTCTTTTTCGAATACGGCTAAGGGTTTCCGGTTGTACGCCCAAATAACTTGCCAATTGATATTGTGGTACCCTGTTGATCAAACCGGGCCTTTGCTCCAATATGTCCAGATACTTTTCTTCGGGACTTTTGCGCATAAACTTTTCTAGCGCATCGGCTTTTTCTCCCATCATTTTCTCGAATTCAATACGGCAGATAGCCTCAAAACGAGGGAATTTTTTGTACAATGCCGCCTCTTTTTCGGCATTCAATACGGCCACCGTTGTTTTTTCGGTACAACAAAAGAAATAATCAGAAGGTTTTTGATGTGAAAGGCTATTGAAATCGGCAGCGGAATATCCTTCCGTAAAAAAGTCGGAAGTGATTTCCTCGCCATCGGCTATCGAATATTTTCTGATACACCCTTTAATCACAAGATAAGCATCTTTTGCTATCTGCCCTTGTTTAAGCAAATACGTATTGGTTTCATAGGTTTTTATGGGAAAACTTTCCGCAATGGCCAAAATTTCCGATTCGGATAATTGGGTGAACTGTTTCATTTGTTCAACTAGGATATGGGCCATAAGGTTTGTTTGCGTAACGATATTTATTTGATAGTCGGCAATTCCGTTTCCAATTTAATTGACTGAAAAAAGTAGCGCCGAATATCGCAGATAAAGATAATCAAGCATTTTTGTAATGAAACGGTCTAGTATCATTTTGAAGGTTGAAATTTTATTCCCGACGCAATTCGTATCGACTTCAATCATAAAACCCATTCAAGTTGACACGATTTCATATTGATGCATAACTAATCTATCAAAATTGAATCAATGCAATACCCTGTTTGGCCTGATAAAAAGTAAAACCTATCCAAACGGCATACAGCAGTCCAAAAATACATACTGCAATATGTTTTTGTTTATAGGTAATCGTAGTCTTTTTTGATATTAGAAAGGCGAATAGGGGTACTATTTGTATAGCATGCAAACCAAAAAAATGGGCCACTCTTAAATCGCCGGCAATCGTACTCCAATTTAACAAAGGCAATCCTTCGCCACCATCGGTAACACCAACATTGTGTGCCATTTGACCTATCATTTGGCCACCTACCCAACTTCCAAAAAATACGATTGTCCAACCCATTACTATGGCCCACTGTATTGCTCTTTCCGTTTTTAACCTTAACCGTATGGTATCTATGATAAAGAGTAGCATAAGCAGTACATTAACCCCGATGAGTAATCCCATTGCGGCGAAAAGCAACCCGTCAAACAAAGAACTTTGATTGTAATGGGATTGTACCCCGCGTGATGCTTGAAAAACGATAATCCCTATCTCAAACAACAATGTAAACGATGTAAGGTTGTTTATTATGTTCTTCTTTATTTTACCATACGGATAAAGGGTTATTAGATAGCCTACCGTTAATATGTAAATACCGCCAGAGATGGAAAACTTAAAGGGTTTTACCCAAACGTTCAGGCCCATGAGCATACGGTCATCAACCCAAAAACCGATGAAACATGCGGTTGCCAGTGCCAAATGTATAAGCACTATGCCGTATAATATGGGACTACTTTTCTTTACGGTACCGAATACGTGCTTTAAGTATTTCATGGGTTGATTTTTTTAAGTGATTTAATGGTCATAAACAATAAAAAACCGACGGGTCCCAACATAAATGTTAGCAATAGGCATGGTACTATCAACACGTGGTGGATTCCCAATTTTTTATTTTCGTTTAAAATCCACATACCTATGAGAAGGTCAAAGGCGAGATAATGCACCCATCCGGCCAATACGGCATTCTCTTTGGTAAATAATTCCATTACACTGGCGAGACTACCAAAATCCATACCTCCCGTGCGTATGGCTATACATATATAAATCGCATATACGATTGCCAAGAGCAAGGGTATTATCTTAAAATCGATTAGGAAACGGGTTACTTTCCATTTGGGCAACACGATCATTAAAATCCACATGGGCAAGGCCGCCATGTTCACTATTGAAAAAACTTCGGTTGGTGTCATACTCTTGGTGTTTGGCTATTATTTAATCAGTGGTTCAAAAATGTGGATATTGGGCAACATACAAAATAAATTTACTCTCAACTGTTGATAAATAGACTTGAACTGATAGTGCGCCGCTTCAATTGCCATTGAGATTGATACAATCGATACCTTTAAAATCCATCAAATTCTGTTACTTTGTATACTATAAAAAATACATATGAAGACTCCGAACTGGCAAACTGCCCTAGAATTTGAGGATATTACCTATAAAAAAAGTAACAGTGTGGCACGTATTGCCTTTAATCGGCCAAACGTACGCAATGCGTTTCGCCCCAATACCACGAGTGAACTCATAAAGGCTTTTTATGATGCCCAAGAAGATACTTCAATTGGCGTAGTGTTGCTTTCCGCAGAAGGCCCATCCACCAAAGACGGTATCTGGTCTTTTTGTAGCGGTGGCGACCAAAAGGCAAGGGGGCACCAAGGCTACGTGGGGCAGGACGGACAGCATCGTCTGAACATACTGGAAGTACAGCGAATGATTCGGTTTATGCCCAAGGCGGTCATTGCGGTAGTGCCCGGGTGGGCCGTTGGCGGCGGCCATAGCTTGCACGTTGTATGCGATATGACCTTGGCCAGTAAGGAACATGCCATTTTTAAACAGACCGATGCCGATGTCACCAGTTTTGATGGGGGGTACGGTTCGGCCTATTTGGCCAAAATGGTAGGGCAGAAAAAAGCTAGGGAAATCTTTTTCTTGGGACGTAATTACTCTGCGCAAGAGGCCTTTGAGATGGGCATGGTGAATGCTGTAATTCCACACGATGACCTAGAGGCTACCGCCTATCAATGGGCGCAGGAAATCCTGGAAAAATCCCCAACGTCTATAAAAATGTTGAAATTCGCCATGAACCTTACTGATGATGGTATGGTCGGGCAGCAAGTCTTTGCCGGTGAGGCCACACGCCTGGCGTATATGACCGATGAGGCCAAAGAGGGTAGGGACGCCTTTTTGGAAAAGCGCAAACCTAATTTTGGCGAAAATAAATGGTTGCCTTGATTTGGTTTCCGGTTACTGTATCAGTTCGATACCGGTCGAGAACTTCTGAATAAAGCTCTATTTACCGATTCAACAAAACATTCTTCACCATTGTGAATACATCAGAAGTTACATATAAGTTAAGCCACAAAAGAGTTGATGTCCCAAACTAAAAAGAGTCCTCTCTTTCGATGAGGACTCTTTTACGAGAACACTATATGAAAATGAAAAAATTAACTAATTCTTGTTTTATTTTTATTACACGGTAAACATACCAACATTCATTTGTAACTTGAAATTATTGTTGTGACATGCACCATAGCTGTTGTGAAACATCAATTGAACAAGGTTAGCCTTAAAAAAACACCATCATTTATCAAAGCTTACTTAATCGCTGAAACGATTTTGCGTAAAAAGACATTACTGTCAAACGCATCTTCATTAGCGAGCCCCGTACGCACCACCACCAAGTCTTTTGAAGGTATGATAAATACCCGTTGCCCTTGAAATCCGTTGGCGGAATATAGGTCTTTGGGCACATCGGGATATTTACCTCCGGCGTTCAGCCAAAAATGGGCGCCGTATACACCATCGGAGTGTTCGGTCGGCTTTGTAACATAATCCACCCATTGCGGAGAAAAAATCCGCTCACCGTTCCAGTTGCCCCTATTCAAATACAATAGCCCAAACTTGGCCCAATCCCTCGTGTTGGCCCATGCATAGGACGAGCCCACAAAATTTCCCATCATATCGGTTTCGATAAGCATCGAGTGCATCCCGATTTTATCGATAAGGGCGGTGTAGGGAAAATCCAAATATTTTTGATGAGTATCAAACTGTTTTCGCAACTCACCCGATAACAAATTGGTCGTGCCCGAAGAATAGTTCCATACTTCCCCCGGTGGGGCGATGACTTTTTTCTTTGCTTGGGCCAAAGTCATATCACTTTCCATAAAAAGCATTTTGGTCACATCGGATATCGATGCATAATCCTCGTCCCATTCCAGACCGCTCTGCATGCGCAATAAATGGTTCAGCGTAATGCCCATTTTGGTGTTTTTCATGCGTATGTCATCACCAAAAGGTTTATGATCTAGGGCTATCTTCCCTTCGTATTGTAGAATACCATACAACGTACCAAGAATACTTTTGGTCATGGACCAACCGAGAATGGGGGTTTCTTCGTCAAAACCATCCAAATATCTTTCGGCAACAATTTCATTTTTGTATACCACCAAAACGGTACGTGTCTTTTGCGTTTCATAATTCGAGAATGCATAGTCCAGCGCATCATTGAGTTTGTCATACTCTATATTGTCAAAAACGGTATCTTTTTTTCCATTGTTCCCGTAAGGAAAGGGAAGATTGTTTTTGAGCTGGGTTCGCTTAGGCTTTAAAGGTATTTTTGATGCGTCGTACTCCTCGTTTACCAAAACGCAGCCCAAGCCCTCTCTACATATGGTTTCCCGCTGCATGAGACCAAAAACGGATGCTTTTGCTTTCGCTTTGCCCATAGATACATCTGCCAGTCGTATCAAGGGCATATCGTTTTCGTTCTGAACGACGGATTCCGCGCCCCTTTCGGCAATAAAAACGGTCGAGGCCATATTCTTTGAGGCAAACCCCGAAATGAGGTTGAGCTTGGGATAGTTGTAGGCAACAGTGGCAATTAAAACCAACAGCAACACAAGTAAAAATCGTTTTAAAATCTTCATGAACGGTTTGTTTATCAAAATACCCCAAAAGGCTTTGGTTTTCATCAAATAACATTATAAGCCGTGATAAGCCTGAGTATTAAAATCTTGATTATCGAGTAAAAAGTGTAATTTTAGAAATGTCAAAAGTAAGTATTTAATACATGTCGAACATCGGTTTAATCATAGAAGAGAGAAGTAGGGATATCGGGGATTTCTTGGTAGGTAGATTAATACCCTTTCGTAAAAAACGGATGATAGGACCTTTTATCTTCATAGACCATATGGGCCCTACCCAATTGGGACCAAATACGTATATGGATGTTGACCAACATCCGCATATAGGGCTTTCTACCTTGACTTTTATGTTGGAAGGCGAGTTAATGCACGAGGATAGTATGGGCACCAAACAACGTATTCGCCCGGGTTCCGTCAATTGGATGGTTGCGGGTAAAGGAGTGTCGCATACCGAACGAACACCGTCAGATTTGCGAAACGGTACGGTTTTTACGGCGCACGGTTATCAAATATGGGTAGCCTTACCTATGCACTTAGAGGATGTTGCGCCAGAGTTCCATCATTTTGAGCCCTCGGAACTGCCGACTTGGAAAGATGGTTTTGCGGAGTTTAAACTCATTGCAGGGAAAGGGTATGGCAAAGAATCGCCAGTACCGGTACATTCCCCGCTGTTTATGGTAGAAATCAAGACCACCCACACCTATGAATTGAATACAAAAGACCATTTAAGAGGAGAAATCGGTATTTGTATCGTGGAAGGCAGTATCGAAGCTTGCGGTGAGATCATACAAAAGGGTAATATCGTGGTTTCAAAAGTAGAGGACACCTGTCACACCGTTCTAAGACCCAACACACATATTCTTTTATTCGGTGGGGAAGTATTTCCCGAAGAAAGGCATATCTATTGGAATTTTGTTTCTTCGGATAAGGAAAAAATTGAAATCGCGAAACAAAAATGGGCACAAAAGACTTTTCCTATGATGCAAAACGATGACACTTACGTGCCATTGCCCCGTTCATAGTTTTTCCCAAGTGCGGTCGGGGCCTAATTTAAAACTCCCCAAATGTTCAAAATTGCACTCATCCGGTAAAATTAGGGATAAAAAAGTGCTCTCATCCTTTGATTTATAGAGGTGATACGTTTTACCGACTATGGGTTCAAAACTAAATTTTGCATTGTAAACCAATCTGTTGTACTCAAATTCTTCCATCATTTTGGAATATTCGGCCTGAATGGATTCATATTTTGCCTTAAATTGGTTGTTCGCACTTACAATGTTGGTGTTTTTCCATGAGGTAACATCGGGCGGAGTGATTTTTGGGGCCGAAACACCGCTGGCATATGGTAACAGTTTCGCGTTGTAAGATTGGTTGTCTTCGTCAAAAACAACATTGTCAGGCTTTTTTTCTTTTGTCATCTGTTTACGTTTATCAACTTTACAAGGTCAGATGTAATTCGTCTAATAACAACACCATCACACGCATGTGGATTTGTTACGACTCATTTCATAGCGCTACAAAATTAAAGAAAAAGCAGGGATAATATTTTATTGGGAAAAGTATAGCTGACTTTATTCGTAAATTTAAGCCATGCGATTTGTGGTCAAACTAGTTCTCTTAGCTCTGTTTTCTTTCCTTTTTTCATGTAAAAACGAAAATAGGGACGAAACGGACCCTTATGTTTGGATTCCCATACAGGTAAATGTTTCCGCTTATAATTCCGTTACATGGCAGACCGATGGGCAACCCAATATCGCCGCTTGGGGCGATACCTTAAAGCCAAACATGAAGGCAATTGCCGTTTCACGTGATTTACTTAAAAAAGGACTCTCCCATAATACCATGGTCCAAATCGAATCTTTGCCCGACACTTTTTTGGTGAAAGATAAAATGCATTGGAAATGGCGAAATAAAATTGATATTTTTATGGGGAAAGATGTAAAAAGGGCGAGAGAATGGGGGAGAAAAAAATTGGCCATAAAATTTAGGATATTGAAGGATAGTATTAACGGTGACAACCCATGAAAAATAGACTTGTATCTTTTTTGTTGATAGCGATCGTTCTCTCTTGTAGACCATCTATCGAAATAACGGATAAACCCATTACTTTTGATGAAGAGCGAAAAGCATTGACCTTGCAGTATTTGTCTTCCCATTATGGGTTGGAAAAAGAAGAGCCGAGCATCACCCCAAAAATGATAGTATTGCATTGGACGGTCATTCCCACGTTGGAAAAGTCATTCAATGCTTTTGACCCGGTTAAGTTGCCCAACTGGCGGCCTGACATTGAAAAGGCAAGCGCATTGAATGTTTCTTCTCAATTTTTAGTGGATAGGGACGGCACTATTTACAGATTAATGCCCGAAACCGTAATGGCAAGACATGTAATTGGACTCAACCACTGCGCCATAGGAGTTGAAAATGTTGGTGGTACCAAGGAATTTCCCTTGACCGAGGCACAATTGCAATCCAATATTAAGTTGGTAAATTACCTGACTAAAAAGTACGATATTGAATATCTGATCGGCCATTACGAATACACCCTGTTTGAAAACCATAGGTTGTGGTTGGAAAAGGATGCTGGTTATCGCACAAAAAAGACCGACCCGGGAGAGGGTTTTATGGCCAATGTAAGAGAGGCTTCAAAACATTTAAATTTTAAACCGTTACCAAAGCAATGATTTTATGAAGCGCATTGTATCACTATTATTTTTAATCACTTATGTGTGTTCGGCACAAGAAACCGCAATCACTTCTTCTTTATACGATACTTATGATAAGTATAAAGAGGTCACATTGAACAAAAGGCGAATAAAGCATCATGAACTACAACCACTTCTTGCCAAATACCGTGACAATCCAAAATTTACCGTTCAAGAAGTCGGATCTTCGATTGAAGGCAGGGATTTATCTTTGGTGAGTATAGGAAAAGGAGATATAGATGTTTTTTTATGGTCTCAAATGCACGGTGACGAGCCTACGGCAACACAAGCGATATTCGATATCCTCAACTTTTTGGACAGTGATGATTTTAAAACAGAGAAAGATGAGATTTTGAATAATCTCACAGTCCATTTTTTGCCTATGCTCAATCCTGACGGTGCCGAGGTGTTTCAGCGCAGAAACAGGTTGGGCATTGATATCAATAGGGATGCCTTACATTTACAATCCCCCGAAGGCCAAACCCTAAAACGGGTCAGGGATAGTTTAAATGCCGATTTTGGATTTAACCTTCATGATCAGAGCACCTACTACAATGCAGAACGCACAAATAAGCCCGCTACGATTTCATATTTGGCCCCAGCCTTTAACTATGAAAAGGATATCGACAAAAAGAGGGGCGATGCTATGAAAATCATTGTTTTTATGAATGCTATAATTCAAGAATACGCTCCGGGTCAAGTAGGCAGATATAATGACGATTTTGAGCCGAGGGCCTTTGGGGACAATATTCAAAAATGGGGTACAAGCACCATCTTAATTGAATCAGGCGGTTTCCTAGACGATATAGAAAAGCAGGAGATCCGTAAATTAAATTATGTTTCCATATTATCGGCCTTACATACAATCGCTAAGGGCAGTTACAATGATATTTCTATCTCTGATTATGAAAAGATTCCAGAGAACGATAGGAAACTCTTCAATTTAAAAATTGAAAATGCCACATATGAGCTTTTGGGAAAACCCTACATACTTGATATTGGCATGAACCGCTTGGAAGTGAATACAGCGGAATATAAGGACTTTTGGTATAGTAGCCGAATTATAGACCAAGGTGACCTATCAACCTTTTACGGTTATGAAACCCTAGATGCTACCGGTTATACCCTCAGGTCGGGAAAGGTGTATCCTGAAGTATTGCAGTCCGTTGACCAATTGAATACTATTGACCCCATGGCGCTTTTGAAAAAAGGATATACCTACATAAAGATGAAAACGATACCATCTCAATTAATTTCGTCTCCAATTCCGTTACATTTAGTTGGCACATCGTTTAAATTGCCCGATTTTGATATCAGGGTAGGTGCTAACCCAACCTTTTTACTGGAGAAAAACGGAGCGCTTGAATACGCTGTTATCAATGGATTTCTAATCGATTTAAAAACAGAAAAGGGCGATTTTAAAAATGCCATGATTTATAGATAATTTAAATCAGTATCCAAATCTAATGGTCATTTGTGAACCATAAGCGATTAAAACAATAAGCATCACCAGTAATGTGGATACTATGGTCATAAAAATGGATAGGGTAGTGGCCTTATACCATTTTGGCATGCCGTTTAGGGTGCTGTTTTGAATAATTGTGTTGAGTACATCCATGATTTCTTCTTTTTACATTAAACTTCATCATAGTTTTTAGGATGTAGGCGATCATATTTGTTTGGGTGTTCTATACTAAAAACAATTACCGGGCCAAAAACCCGAACCCATTTTGGTTGTCTTGGATGTACTGCATAAAAAAAGGATGAACCGCAGTTCATCCTTTTTTAAATTTTGTGTTAGACTAATTAGACTATACGTTACATGCTTTCAGCATCTAAAAGTGCAAAGAACTTATCCAGGTTCGGGATAATCACAATTTTGGTACGTCTGTTTTTGGCCATGTTCTCCTTGGAATCATTCTCTACCAAAGGTAAATAGCTACTTCTACCGGCAGCAATCATTTTGGCCGGGTCTACGTTATATTCGTTTTGTAACTTTCTTACGATAGATGTGGCACGTTTTACACTTAAATCCCAGTTATCCTCCAATACTGCCGTATTTATGGTTCTAGAATCGGTATGGCCTTCTACCATAACTTCCATACTTGGTTCGGAATTGATGACCTCTGCCAGTTTACCTAGTATGGTTGATGCCTTGTTGCTTATCTTGTAGCTTCCGCTGTTGAACAAAAGCTTGTCGGAAATATTGATCATAACAACAGTCTTATCAATATTTACGTCAACATCATCTTCCTCATCAGAGATGGACTTTTTTAAATTATAGGAAACGGCCAAGTTCATAGAGTCTTGCAAGGTTTTCGCTTCCGCTAATTTGGCAGGGTCAACTTTTGCCAAGGTGGCCCTCATCTTCGCTTTGGTATTGTTGCTCATAACCGCAACATCTTCAACCGATGCGTACTGTGCGTCATTTACCTCTTTGAGCGAATTTATTTTTTCATTGTATTCGGTGACCCGAGCCTCTATTTTTGCCATTTTGGTCTCCAAGTCTTCTTTTTCGGCTTGAGTTTTGACCAGGGTACTTTTGGTATCGGACAAATCGTTCTCCAATGCTACATATTTTTTCTTGGATACGCATGATGCCAACACGAATACGGAAAGTGTACTTACAAAAATTGATTTTTTCATTGTGTAGTGATATTAAATTTTCGTTTGGTTGTAGATACGGAACAAAAACGAATATGGATGTTAATGGAATGACAACAGGAGAAAAAAGAAGCGGTTAATAGAACTACATCATTGATTTACAACCTACAGTACATTTGGCTTTACAATAAAAAAGATGCCTTTAGAGCATCTTTCTTATTTATGATATTGTGCTTGAAATTTATTCGCAGCCCCCGGTAAAACCATTGGCGTTGAACTTGGTTTGTACGGCACCTTCCAAATTACCGCTTTTCAATTGTATGGCCAGGTTGTTATCGCCACTCCCGTCACGTTTTGGGCTACAATATTCAAACAGGTAAAAACTATTGGCTCTTTCGGAAACCTTTTGCGAAATCTCGTTAAAGGTGGTTTCCAGCTCTTCTTTGTTGTTGGCGAACACACTTGCCGTTTTGCCTATATCCATTAATACTTGTGTGTCGATTTCGGCACCTAGCCCTATCGTGAAAAAAGAAATGTTTTCATTGGCATTATCCACCTTTTCTTGGGCCGAAGCTCTGGTAAACCTTGATGCTTGGTCCGTACCATCGGTAAAAATGACGACCGATGCAGCACCGATTTTCCCACCTTCGGTACTCTCCGCCAACACATTGGAGGCAATATCGGTTGATTTGATTACCGCACCGTAAAGATCTGTAGATGGGTCGTTGCTGATATCATCGGTAATACCTTCGATTGCTGCGGTAAGTTCTGTTTTTGATGCCGTTAAAGGGTTCAATAGGTGCAATTCATCTTCTCCGTCAAACCAATAGATGGCCATTTTAAATGCTTCGTTGGTAGTCGCCGGCATTACATTGTCAACAAAACTTATACTGGCCGATTTTAATTCGTCTAAGCTGCTGCTCAGCACACTATTGCTCAAATCCAACACCAATAGGGTGTTTGTACTGAATATTTGCGAATTGGGCGATATACGGGCCTGTGATTCGGATTTTGAAATGGTATTGAAACAATCATCGTTCCTGCCCTGTTCAAAAATGGTAAATTGATCTGCGGTGAGTCCCGAAATAGGATTATCGTCAACATCTGAAACCCTAAATAGTATTGATACCTTTCCCGGTAGCGTGGTAAATTGCTCCTGTATGGATAATATCAACTCATTTTCTCCAAACCCGAGACAATCGTCGACTTGCCCACCTTTGCCGAACTTACCACCAGGATTCAATAAAAAATCTACATCATCGTCGGAATTCCCGCAAGAGAGGACAAGGGTTGCGGTAAAAAATAAAGCAAATAGCTTTGTAAACAGTTTCATTTTCTTTGATTTATGGTTCAACCTTCAGAACGCCAAAAACCACTATAAATTATGGTCGCACAAAAAGATATTTGTTAAAGAATGTTAAATAGAATCGGCAGGTGTTAAAATAAAATCCTCGAATTACAATTTTTAATACCTTGTAAGGGAAAGCTTCCACACTTAATCAATCTTAAAACAAGACTATGGCAACGTATCAATTAAAAGTAAATGGAAAATCACAGACCGTTGAGGCGAGTGAGGACACCCCCTTATTATGGATTCTCCGTGATCATTTAGATTTGGTGGGCACAAAATTTGGTTGCGGTATAGCCCAATGCGGGGCTTGTACGGTACATTTGGACGGTAATGCCGTTAGAAGTTGCTCTTTGCCCATAGCCTCGGTACAAAATCAAGAAATTACGACTATTGAAGGTTTATCGGAAGATGGCTCACACCCTGTACAAAAAGCCTGGAAAGCGGTTGACGTACCGCAGTGCGGATATTGCCAAGCCGGTCAAATTATGACCGCATCGGCCTTTTTGGAGAAGAATCCGGCTCCGACCGAAGAAGAAATCAAGAATGCCATGCATGGAAACATATGCAGATGTGCATCGTATAATCGAATTTACAAGGCGGTTGAAATGGCAGCCGAAAACAAATCCTAATCAATCCAAAAAACATGTCTACAGAATCTTCATTAACATTTAGCAGAAGAAATTTTTTAAGGACTTCTTCCTTGGCCAGTGGTGGCCTACTGATAGGATTTAACCTTTTTACAGCCTGCAAGGATAACGTAAAACCACCTGTTGATCTGTCCAAATTAAATTACAACGATTTTAATGCGTTCATAAAAATCGCTAAAAACGGGGCAGTCACCATCTTTTCCCCAAACCCTGAGATAGGGCAGGGCGTAAAAACATCAATGCCCATGATCATTGCCGAGGAACTGGACGTAGCATGGGACAATGTATATGTTCAGCAAGGGGTCTTGGATACCGAAAACTATACTAGGCAGGTTGCCGGTGGTAGCCAATCCATACGATTAGGCTGGGAAGCCTTACGGCAGACCGGGGCGACCGCAAGACAAATGCTAGTCAATGCCGCCGCTGCCAAATGGGGCGTTGATGCCGCAGAATGTGCAGTTAATGAAGGTGTCATTACCAATGCAAAAGGTGAGACCTTAGGTTATGGCGATATAGTGAGTGAGGCCGCCACCTTGCCAATTCCTGAAAATGTCACCCTTAAGCAGCCAAAAGACTTCAAAATTATAGGCTCAGACCAAAAAAATGTCGATATCGATAAAATCATAACGGGTAAACCTTTGTTTGGTTTGGATTATAAAGCAGAAGGTATGGTGTACGCAACAGTACTTAGGCCACCTGCTTTTGGTCAGGTTTTGGAATCTTATGATGCTACTGACGCCAAAGCTATTCCAGGTGTTCTGGATGTCATCAAAATTGGGGAAAAGGCCATTTCACTTTTAAACAAGGAAAAAATCAACTGGTCCGTAAAAATGACCGAAACCGAAAAAGTAGTCGTAATCGCCGATTCAACATGGACGGCCATGAAAGGCAAAAAAGCTATCAAAGCGGTTTGGAAAGATGCCACACCGTTGGAAAGTACCGCATCGCACAACGAAATTTTAACGGGTCTTTTGGACGGGAACGATTTTAGTACTTTACGAAAGGATGGAGATGTAGCCAAGGCTTTTGCCGAGGCGGATAAGGTTTTGGAACGTACCTATGAATCACCCTTTTTGCCTCATAACTGTATGGAGCCCATGAATTTCTACGCCAACGTTACCGATGATAAAATTCATTTGGTGGGGCCCGTGCAAACCCCCGAGGCCGCCGCGGAGACCGTCGCTGAGCTTTTGGGAAGAAACGTAGCGGACATACATCTTGAAATGACACGCATGGGGGGTGGGTTCGGAAGAAGGCTGTACGGGGATTTCGTCTATGAAGCTGCAGAAATATCGGACGCCATCGGAAAACCCGTAAAAATGGTTTCTTCACGTGAAGATGACATGACCACGGGCGTATACAGGCCTGCGATAAAATACAGGATCAAAGCGGCCGTCAAAGATGGGCAGGTTACCGGATATCAACTAAAAGAAGCCGCCATAAATGGAAATATGTATGGACTCATACCCAATTTTTTTCCTGCGGGTGCCATAGAAAATTATCAAGTTGATGTTGCCAGTTACAACAGCAATATCACAACGGGAGCTTGGAGAGCCCCTTATACCAATTTTTTGGCCTATGCCGAACAAAGCTTCTTTGATGAACTGGCCGAGGTCATGGAAGTGGACAAAATAAAGCTGCGTTTAGACCTTTTGGAAAAAGTAAAGGGGACTACTGACGAACGTATACAATACGACCCCGAGCGTATGCAAAATTGCATCAAAACAGCTGTGGAAAAATCGGGCTGGGGTGCTCGGCCTGAGGGGGTTTACCAAGGTTTTGTTGCCTATTATTGCCACAACACCCACGTTGCCGAAGTCGCCGATGTTGAAATCGAAAATGGTATGCCTGTGGTAAAAAAAGTCACCTGTGTGGTAGATTGTGGTATCGTTATAAATCCGTTGGGCGCATTAAACCAAATCGAAGGCGGTGTCATCGATGGTATTGGGCATAGCATGTTTGGGGATTACAAGTTTGAAAATGGAACACCGATTGCGAACAATTATGATGCCTATCGGCTGATTCGTATGAAAGAAGCTCCAATGGTGGAAACACATTTAATACAAAACGAGCTATCGCCCACAGGACTCGGCGAACCTACATTGCCACCTGCTGGTGGAGCTGTGGCAAATGCCCTAAAAGCCGCTACGGGAAAACGAATCTATAAGCAACCGTTTATGCAAGACCCTGAATTTTGGAGTGTTACCAATAAAGAGATTTTAGGATAGTTTCTACCTAAATATAAATTGAATGACGCACGAAATAAAGAGTATTTTACAGGTATCAAAAAAAGCTAAAGCAAGCGATAAAAAGACCGTCCTAGTGACGGTCGTTGCTTTAGAAGGCTCTTCATACAGGAGACCGGGAGTGCGTATGCTCATAGATGAAGATGGGCAAATGGTCGGTGCCGTTAGCGGTGGTTGTGTTGAAAAAGAAATTCTACGACAGGCCCAAAGCGTATTTATTACCAACGTTCCAAAAATGATGACCTATGATGGCAGGTACAGATTGGGTTGCGAAGGTATTCTATCCATTTTGATAGAACCCTTTAACCCCGATGACGAACTATGGAGCGCTTTCGATGCGGCAATGAAAAAACGCATTTCTTTTACCATATCCTCATATTTTGAAAAAGAACATGTAGTTGCTGCCGATTTTGGTTCGGTCTTTGAAATAGGTGCACAAACAATTTTGGCGCGTTCCACTTTTAAGCCTAATCCCAAACTGGACATTTTCAAACAAACTGTAGCACCTCGGCTCAGGCTTGTTATCTTTGGTGCGGAGCACGATGCCGTACAGCTATGCAATTATGCTTCATTGACAGGTTGGGAAGTAACCATTGTGGCCTCTATTTCCGAAGAGAAAGATATCAATGACTTTCCCGGGGCCGAGCATTTTCATGCTACGGAACCAGATCTGTTTTCCATTACGGATATCGACAGTCACACGGCCATTATTTTAATGACCCATAGCTTTGTAAAAGATTTGAACTATTTGTTGGCACTCAAAGAAACCAAACCACTTTATTTAGGCCTGTTGGGACCAACAAAAAGGCGTGAAAAGCTATTGAATACGTTTATGGAACACTACCCATTGGTTTCCGATGCTTTTATTGACAGCATTCATGGCCCGGCCGGACTCAATATTGGTGCTGAAACTCCGCAAGAAATCGCCATCGCCATACTCTCGGAAATTTTATCTGTGATGAGAAAACAACAACCTATGATGCTCAAGAACAAAGCGGGGAGAATACATAACCAATGAGTGCCTTTAAAAATGATATTCCTGCCTTAATTTTAGCGGCCGGGGCTTCAACCCGAATGGGACAGCCCAAACAACTGCTGCCTTGGGGAAATAGCTCGTTGTTGCAGCACGCCATCAAAGTAGTGAAAGCATCGAAATGCAATAATATTTATTTGGTTTTGGGAGCAAATAGTTCTTTGATAGAAGACACTATTACCGATCCGGATGTCACGATCATAAACAATGAAACCTGGAAATTGGGTTTGGGCAATTCTATTGCTGTTGGAATACGAAAAATAAATGCCTTGGAATCTCCGAACGGTATCCTCATCATGTTGGCCGATCAACCGTTTATTGACCAAGCCCATCTAGATAGATTAATACATACTTTTCAGCATGGGAAAAAGAATATCATTGCTACTTTATACCATCAAAAAAATGGGGTGCCCGCGCTTTTTCACTCTACTTATTTTAGTGAGTTGGTACAACTGAACGATGACTTTGGCGCCAAGGGTATCATCAATACATACAAAAACGATGTTGTATCCATCGCTTCCCAAAATAATAGCATTGACATTGATACTTTGGATGAGTACAAATACTTAATCAATAAAATGAAATAAATGTATTTAAAGTAATGAAAATCAAATTAATATTACATGTATTCTTTTTATTGTTCATTACGGTTTTCACCGTTAGGTCCCAGGACATGGGTTTTGAGGAATACAATCCAAAATCTACTTTGGTAGTTCCAAAGAGTGAAGTAAAAAGAGCAAAATTTCCCTTTATAGACGTGCACAGCCACCAACGTAGCATGTCCCCTGAAAGTCTTTCGGCATTGGTTACCGATATGGACCTGTTGAACGAGGCCATTATGGTGAATCTGAGTGGTGGTTCGGGAAGAAGACTCAATGAAAAAATTAAAAATATACAGGCGAATTATCCCAATAGATTCGTGGTTTTCGCCAATGTTGACTTTGATGGTGTTGGACAGGAAGGGTGGACCGAAAAAGCTGTAGCGCAATTGGAAAACGATGTAAAGAACGGAGCAAAGGGATTAAAAATATTCAAGAGTTTAGGATTACGTTATACGGATATCAAAGGCAATCGATTGTCAATTGATGACGAACGGATTGACCCTATATGGGCCAAATGCGGGGAGCTGGGCATACCTGTCTTAATTCATGCTGCCGACCCTAAATCGTTTTGGGACGACATGGATGCCGATAATGAGCGTTGGTTAGAACTAAAAACCCATCCAAGGCGTAAACGCTCGGCAACAGATCCGGTACCATGGCAGCAGATAATCAATGAACAGCACCGCATGTTCAAAATGCACCCGAATACCACTTTCATAAACGCGCATATGGGGTGGTATGCCAACAACCTGAAAAAACTTGGAGCGTTATTGGACGATATACCCAATATGAATGTTGGTATTGCCGCGGTAATCGCAGAATTGGGAAGGCAGCCAAAAAGCGCTAGACAGTTTTTCATACAGTACCAGGACCGTATACTTTTTGGAAAAGATAGTTGGCGACCCAATGAGTTTCCCACTTATTTTCGAGTTTTGGAAACAGGTGATGAGTATTTTCCGTATTACAAAAAATACCATGCTTTTTGGGCCATGTACGGGCTGGATCTACCTGATGATGTACTAAAAAAAGTATATTATAAAAATGCCCTGCGAATTATACCAGGTCTGGACAAAACACTTTTCCCCGACTGATTTTTAAAGAGAGTTTAACGTGTGAAATTTGCTTTTACATACAAAACGAACGAAATTGTTGTAAGATTAACCCCATATATCTTAACATTATGTGCAACAAACATCATTGTTTTATAGTTCCGCCCCATATTTTGGAGGCTTTGGCCAAAAAGGGAAATGATAACTGTAAAAAAACGCTGAACGATACCCGTAGAATTTTAGAGAAACGAAACACAACCCTTAATAATTTATTGGTACGGGAACAGGAAACAGGAAATGGAGACCGATTTATCTACGATTCGGAAAACCAATACCAACAAAGAGTTTCCCTCTTACGAAAAGAGGGGCAGGATGAAGCTGTAGACCCGGTAGCCAATGAAGCTTACGATACGTCAGGTTTTGTAAGGGATTATTTTAAGGACACTTTTGATTTAAATTCCATAGACGGCGAGGGTTTGGATATTATTTCCAACATCCATTATGGGATGGCGTATAACAACGCTTTTTGGGACGGCGATGAGATGACCTATGGCGATGGCGACGGTAAGGAGTTCAAGAACTTTGCCAGTGCGATAGATGTAGTGGCACACGAGTTGATGCATGGGGTCACCCAATTTTTCGCCAATTTGGAATATCAAAGCCAATCCGGATCCCTGAATGAACACTTTTCAGATGTGTTCGGTACCATTATAAAACAGAAATACTTAAAGCAGGACATTTCGGAAGCGGACTGGCTTATTGGCGATACCGTAGTTACCGAAGATTTCCCCGGTATAGCGATTCGGTCTATGAAAGCACCGGGAACCGCCAATGATTTTGATACCCAACCGGACCATATGGACAACCTATATACGGGTTCTGCCAATAATCAAGGAGTTCATATCAATTCCGGTATCCCGAACAAGGCCTTTTATTTGAGCTGTATAGAAATTGGGCTTGACGCTTGCGGGCTTATTTGGTTTGAGACTCTCAAAGCGCTATGGCGCACTGCAAATTTCAACGATATGCTTGAAATTACCCTTGAAGTGGCCCAAAAACTGGCCAATGAGAAAAAAATACCCGAAAAAGCTCCGGAAATCATAGCCCAAAGTTTTTCAAGTGTAGGTCTTGCCCCAATAGTTGTATAATGAACTATACGATTCAAATTGAAGGCGGATTCACAGGTATCCCACAATTTTATGAAGGGGAACTTGAGCTAACGGAAAATGAAAGAAGCCAATTGCTGGACATTTTTAAAAAAGAAAAAAATGACCAGAGTGATGCATCCATGCTGCGTGACGGATTACAATATCACATTAAATTTATAGAAGGGGATATGGATATGGAATATAGGTTTTCGGAGAAAAATCTACCCGATAACCTAAGAATCCTTATCGATAAAATTCGACTAAAAAATGATCGATAATTTATTTGAGATTGAACTCTTTATTTTTCACTTCCACTAAATAAAAAAATAGGGCGCCTAAAAAATACAAAAAACCATCAACGTAATCACTGGTATATCTAGTGTTGTATCGTGGAAGTATGTATTCAAAATAAAAACAGAACATCAAAGCCATCACAAAGCATAATTGTACGGGTATGATTAAATTTTCATTGGATTTTATATGACGTAAAACATATTGACAAATTTTTAGAACAATGGGCATACACAAAAAATCGTTCATATGATTATCTACACATTCTGGGATAGATAATTGAAATCGCTGCGCCAAATATACAACCATGGCCAAAATACCAAACAAGGGGAAATACCATTTTGATAGAAAGGCATAAAAATTGGCGAAATAAGATGTGTGCTTTAATCCCATCATTATCCACTTTAAGCTGCTATATATCCGAACAAAAGTGCCAAAAACGACCCTATGGCAATAACGATAATCCATACAGAGTAGAAAAACCTTGCAACATATCTAATGATCAAATTGTCGTGGTCTTTTACCCTTTCAAAAAACAAAGTAATTCTGTTAGGCCTTTCAAGTTTATCCACTTTTTGCTTTTCTACGGTTTTTTGTTCACGTTTCAGTTTTCGCTCTAGGGTAATATTAATGATCTTGCCACAATTTTCACAGTAATCCCTGTTCAGGTTTACCGTACCACAGTGCTGACAGGTTCTATATGTTTTTTTCATCTTGATTAATACCTTATCCAAATTTTTACAAAGTTCTATAAAATTAACATGCGGTAACTATGTAGACACCGTTTACGTTGTCATTGATCGCAATCCGGTCACAATGTTGCCCCATTTTACCTATACTTGGCTGCCTGATCAAAAAAAATATGGGTTTTTTGTGATTTTTTGTACATATTACTTACTAATAGGAAAAGACGTAATAATTCATGGGTAAGGAAAAGGAAAATGAATTTACTCAAACCATAAAACAGCACCAAGGTATCATATTCAAGATAACCACTGTGTACACTACTAATAGGCATGATCAGCAGGATTTATATCAGGACATTGTTTATAATTTATGGAAATCGTTCGATAGCTTTCGTAACGAATCCAAAATAAGCACTTGGATGTATCGTGTGGCCATGAACACCGCACTGACGCAAGTCAATAAAAGAAAACGAACCGGATACGCCGTTTCCATAGAGAAAGTTGTGGTACAAGCGACCGAAAATTTTGATTTTGAGTTTGAAGAACGCTTAAAACTGATGTATGCCCAAATTCACGAGTTGAATATTTTGGAAAAAGGTATCATGCTTTTATTGCTAGAGGGTAAAAAATATGAGGAAATAGCAGAAATAACGGGGTTAAGCCCAAGCAATGTGGGGACCAAGATTTCTCGTATTAAACAAAAATTGAAACAAAAATTAACTAAAGCTTAAAATATGGACTTGGAACAATTGCAATTGGCTTGGTCTCAAATGAGCGAGCAATTGGAAAATCAGAAAAAACTAACCGACAAAATTATTTTACAAATGACACAGGACAAATATAAAAACAAGTTCAGAACAGTATCGTTTTTTGAATATACGGGAGCGGTGATTTGCTTTTTTGCAGCTATTTACATTCTCATAAACTTTGGCAAATTACAAGGTCGACTTGAAATAGGTTGCGGTATTTTTACGCTTGTTTTCTTGATTGTACTACCTCTTTTGGTTTTAAATTCGCTCAGAAGGGTAAAATATTTGGATATTACAACCAGTACCTACAAAAAGACTTTATTGGATTTTACAGCAAAAAAGAAACGGTTGTTACGATTTCAACAAATTGGAATCTATGCAAGCTTCTTGCTGTTGTTCGCCATATTGCCGGTCGTGTCGAGGATTTCATCTAACAGGGACTTTTTTTCGATTCCTAGGGAAGCTCCTTTTTATGTGGGACTAGGTCTTACCATGATCGTATTGTTTTTTTATGCGAGATGGGGTTACGCATGCTATAAAAAAATAACCCAGTCTGCTGAAGATATTTTAAAAGAGCTCGATTAATACGATTAAAAGCAAAGGGGATGCGTTGATGAAGCGCATCCCCTTTGCTTTTGTACAAAACCCCTAGTAATTATCGGGTAAAGTTCCTAGACTCTGCCCATCTTACACGTTTACTATCCTTAAGATTTGAAAAAAATGAAAAACGTTTGGATTCCGTAGGTGATTGATTGATGAAAGTTCTCATGATGTTTGTTTTTGATGATGATGTCTAATTAACGATTGAAATTTCTACTTCGCGCCCATTGCACTCTTTTGCTGTTGGTAAAAGATGAAAAGTAGTTGAATGTTCTTGTTTCTGTTGCTGTTTTTCTGATCGATGCTTTCATGATTGCTGTTTTTTTAGATTGATATGATTAATTGCTTACTGTTTTTACATTTATTTTTTTACTGTCTATACTTTGCTTATAAAACCTGTTGGTGCTCCAGCCAAATCCTAACGTAAAATATATCTTGGGCTGTATTTGATGTTGATGTAAAGTTCTCATGATTTCAGTTGTTTTAATTGATGTTATGCTTAAAAGACGAACATAAATATTTTTTGTTACAGTACTATGCAATAAAAGGTACTAAATTAGTATATTTTTAACATTTAAATATTTTTAAAATATTGATAATCAATAATTTAAATTTTTTCACTGAATTTTATTTTTTTTAGAAACTGATTATTTAGACGGGAATAGGGGAGAAGCCTACCCATATTTTGCCTTATAATTTTTTGACTATTAAAGACAAACCAAAACATAAGAAGTACTAAAAGGAGTGTTTCAACGTTATAGTCGTACAACAAAAAACTATACAAATGAGACGAATATTAGAAAAAATAAGAATGTTCTGTGTAGCATCATTCACTGCTTTATCGATATTTTCATGTAGCAATGATGCCGATAGCGAAAATAACAGTTCAGAGGTTTCTTTCACGGCAACCGAATTACAGACGATATTGGAGACCGATGATATTGCAGGCATAACCGATAGTGTCATCGCCGAAGTTTATGTAAATAATGGTAATACAGGCCAAACAGCAAAAAATAATGATTGCTATGATGCCGCGTATACAGATACAGGTTTTACGGTAACGTTCAACAATTGTAATTTGAATGGTAGCGACAATGTAAATGGCACCTTGTCCGTAGTTTATGCGTCAACAGAAAATACAGCTTCCTTTACGGCGACTTACACAGATTTTTTCGTAGGAAATATTAAGCTCACCGGTACTCGCAGTTACTCATTCAATGCCAATGCAGATGATACGGCATATACTTTTTCTGTTACCAGTGATATTACCGTTACTATGGCAGATGAATCGGTTATCTCGGAAAGCGGCACAAAAACATTTGGTTTTGCCTACAATCAAATGGAAGAAACATTCGTATTTACCCTAAGTGGCGATTGGACGCTGAATGTGGATGACGATACCTACGCCATTAATGTTACGTCTGATTTGGAAGGTAATTTAGGTTGTGACTATTTGACGAGGGGCGTAATGGCCATAAACAAAAACGGATTGGAAGTCTCGGTCGATTTTGGAGATGGTACTTGTGACGATAAGGCAGAATTAACCTACCCCAACGGAACGAAAGAAGATATTTCCTTAAGAGATTGATTTTTGAAACAAACTATAATTTTTTTGAACCTCGCTACACAAATAGCGGGGTTTTTTATTTTCAAAGCAAAATACTTTAGTAAACAAAAAGCAAATCTTATCTTTGTAGTAAGTTTATAGAAATGGGCATCGCCCGAAATGAAATTCGTTCCAGGTAAGTTAGTTATAGTTTCTTTTCCACACAATTGCGTTTAGTACTTTCAATTTCTTCATAAACTAAATCGTATTGTATAATTAAAATTACCAAATGGGAAGATCACAACAGACCTTTAGTAAAACGGAAAAAGAAAAGAAGAGATTAAAAAAGCGCGAAGAAAAAGCCAAGAAAAAGGAAGCGCGCAAAGCCGAAGCCAAAGAAAATGGCGGCGGTATTCCTATGGCATATGTAGACTTTAACGGTAATTTGGTCGATACGCCGCCGGACCCAACGATGAAGGTCGAGATCGAGGCCGAGGATATCGTATTGGGTATTCCCAAAAAAGAGGAGGGCGAAGAGGAAGAGTTCGATCCGGTACGCAAAGGAAAAGTATCTTTCTTTGATTCCTCCAAAGGATTTGGTTTTATTATCGATTCTGAAAATTCCGAAAAATATTTTGTTCATGTCAGCGGTCTTATTGATGAAATATTCGAAAACGACAAAGTCTCCTTTGAGCTCGAAAAAGGGCAAAGGGGCATGAACGCTGTTCGGGTCAAAAAAGTGTAGTAACTACAACAAACTGCCCATTGAAATACATTTTCCCTCGGTCAACCCATCCAATGTGATTTCTCCGATACGTACCCTAACCAATCTAAGCGTGGGATAGCCAATAGCTGCCGTCATTTTTCGCACGTGCCTGTATTTTCCTTCGGTCAATACTAGCGTTATCCACGAAGTAGGCCTATGTCTACCGATACGCAATGCCGAACATGCATCGGGTAGGGTAGTGGGAGCTTTGATTTTCGCTATAAAACGTGGTTTGGCAACATATTTTTTGCCCTGTACACCTATCGTAACCCCTTGCATTAAATTTACCAATGCAGCTACGGTTATCTCCCCGTCCAACTGGGCATAATATTCCTTTTCGACTCCTGAACGGTTTATCGTATCACATAATTTTCCATCGGTAGTCAATAATAATAAACCCTCGGATTTTTCATCCAGTCGGCCTACGGGCATAATACCTTCTGGAAACTCCCCTAGACTTGACAGAAAACGTTTCCTTTTGGCCTGTTTTATGTCATTGGATGAAAATTGACACAAAATCCCGCAGGGTTTATATAATTTGTAATGATAATGTTGCACATGTTTGATTTTTTGAAAAGAACCCGTTTAAACTCTTCTCACTTCTTGTAAAATTCCACTTTTTCACTTGAATGCAAAAGTCTAGATGAGTTCAAAGATAACGCTACTGTAATTTTTGTGTACAAAAGCATAATCAAGATATATCGGTGAATGCGATATTGTTAAATTTTTATTCGATAAAGATTTTACTTTTTTGTAATTTCAAAAAAAAATTGAAATGAACTATTTAGTTATTGCACTTCAACTCATTGTTGGTATCAGTATTTTGAACGTTTGGCTGGTTCAAAACAAAAAACCCACCCAATGGCGTGGTGGTGATGCCAAAACCATACAAGAAGAATTTAAAGTTTACGGTTTGCCGGCTTGGAGCTGTTATGTAGTAGGTTTTTTGAAAGTTGTTTTGGCCATAGGCCTGATTACCGCCATATGGGTGCCCATGTTGCTGGGCCCATCTGCCCTTGGGCTTGCCATTTTATTGTCCGGTTCGGTGCTAATGCACATCAAAATAAACGACCCTATTAAAAAGTCGTTTCCCGCCTTGTTGTTTTTACTGTTGTGTGCTTATCTGATATACCACAGCTACGGTTTCTAGATCAAATCAAACAGTGCTTCTGCCAAATAAAAATTGAGTATAGCATAAAATAAGGCAGGAAACGATTGCCACACACTATCCTTTATTTTTATTCGCACGGCAAAGCCCAAAGTCATCAATATTGTTAGGCCTGTAGCCGACACAAAAGCAATAACCGATGAAAAAAAATACCCCAACAATAGTCCCGAAGCGCCGACCAATTGTAAGGCACCCACTGTTTTTCTGAACGAATTGAGTCCATATCTCACGAATTCTGTCCTCATCCTTGGTGACATAAAACAGCCTAGACCAAAAAAAATAAACGAAACTGCAGAAAAAAGTAAAGCTACTGTCATCAAATTCATAGGCTTGGCAAAGATAGTCCATAAATAGTATTGACTCAGAAAATGCTTATGATTAGTGTTCCTAAATCTTTTATTGTAGTTTGATGTATATTTATTTCCATGAAAAAGTCTGATATTAAAATCCATATTGTTGGTGCCGGGGTAAGTGGTCTTATTGCCGCACAAATTTTAGAAAAAAAAGGATATACACCCACGATTCTCGAAAAAACCGATTGGGTAGGAGGTCGTGTCAAAACTGATATTGTCAACGGCTACCAACTGGACCATGGCTTTCAAGTGTTGTTGGATGCCTATCCCATGGCCCAAAAATATCTGGATTATGCTTCATTGGATCTACAAGAGTTTCTCCCGGGCGCAGTGGTTTACAAAAATGGCAAACCCCGTATTATCGGCGATGCGTTACGTGATATATCGCTTTTATGGCCTACTTTGTTTTCAGGCATAGGCACTTTTTCTGATAAGCTCAAGGTTTTTAAATTAAATACGGCCCTCAAAAAGAAGTCAATTGCGAGTATATTCGACACCAAAGCCACAACAACATTGGCGTTGCTAAAATCCAGGGGGTTTTCCGAAACTTTCATAACTGATTTTTTCAAACCTTTTTTTAGCGGTATTTTCTTGGAACCGGATTTGGCTACATCTAGCCGAATGTTTGAATTTGTATACAAAATGTTCGGAGAAGGCTTGGCGGTATTGCCGAAATCGGGTATTGCCGCGATTCCAGAACAATTAAAAGAAAAATTGTCATCTACCCGCATACAGTTTAATACCAACGTTGACACCGTGCTAGAGGGCGAAATTCATTTAGAAAACGGTTCTACCATAAAAAGTGATTACACATTACTTTCCACGCCTGATATTGCTTTAAGCCAAAATAAAGGTAAAACCCCCGTAAAATGGAAAAGTTGTGATACGCTGTATTTTACAGTTCCTAAAAGAAGTGTTCAAAAACCATTGATAGGCCTGATTGCAAAAAACGATGCGCTTGTAAATAATATCTTTTTTCATACAAGTCTGGAAATGGGCACCAAAGGCAAAGAGGAGTTACTATCGGTCACGGTCGTAAAATCACATACTTTATCATCGGAAAAACTAATCGATACCGTACAAAGAGAACTCCGGGATGAATGTAAAATTGCGAATACCAAATTTTTAAAGCAATACCGCATACCCCGAGCATTACCCGATTTAAATAACATAGCCTACACGCTCTCGGCCGAAGAAGCTCAAATTGGCCCCAAACTATTTGCTATTGGCGATTATATGCTGAACGGTTCGCTAAATGCGGCCATGCATAGTGCTGAAGTTGCCACCCACGCATTAACGACCAAGATTGAAAATGACATGTAAACGTGGGTTTCATAAAAATTTGGAGTGATTATTGATGCGTATATTATAAAGGTTTAAGATGGAAACGATACAGAATAAAATATTAAAATGTTCGCTGATTGTGTTATTATTTATTGTTGCGGGTTGTGCTAGCAAGTCGAAGGTAAAGTACAGTCAAGAGCAATTGAGCCAAGTGAACGAGATGGTATCCAACAAAAAGTTCGAGATTAATTCCCAACGGGCGTTACCCTTGACAACCAATGCACTGCAAAGTGTCATTAATGCGGGTATCTTACTGCCTGACAGTAATGCCGGCAGCATAAACCTTCTGGGCAATACCAATCACTTACGAATGTATGGCGATAGCATAAGTATTTATTTGCCCTATTTTGGCGAGCGTCAGTTGGCTGCCGCATACAACAATAACGAAATCGGTATACAGGTAGATTCGGTATTGGAGGATGCCGATATCGATTTTAATGAAGATAGGAACAGGTATGAAATTACCTTTAGCGCGGAACAGGATATGGAATCGTTGAATTTTAGATTGATAATCTTTCCAAATTTAAATAGTACAATATACGTGAACAGTTCCCATCGCAACCCTATCACATACCAAGGTAAAGTAACGCCTGTCTCAGAATGATTTTTCATTCGAGCCAACCTGTTGATGGCATATAATGCTTAACTTTAACACCGTATTCAAACAAAATTAAAATGAAGGGAATTTCGGTAGCAACTATTTTGCTTTTAGCGATATCAATTGGTTTTTTCTCTTGTAAGGACGTAAAAAAACAAAAAGAGGAAAGCCCTAAAATTGAATACGATGAGCCGGTATCAGTTCTTCCAATCAATACATTAAAACTTCCCGAAGGATTTAAAATAGAAGTCTATGCCGATAGTATTGACGGAGCACGATCCATGGCAATGAGTGATAATGGTACCTTATTCGTGGGAACACGAAACGATAAGACCATTTATGCCATACAAGACAGGGATGGCGATTACAGGGCCGACCGTACCATATTATTGGACACCACCATGGAAGTGCCAAATGGTATCGCCTACAAAGACGGGGACCTTTATGTCGCAGAAGTCGATCGTTTGCTTAAATACCCGAACATTGAGTCGCATTTGGACTCGCTTCCAAAACCGGAAGTCATTTATGAGGATTATCCGGATAAATTTCACCATGGTTGGAAGTATATCGCATTTGGCCCGGACGGTAAACTATACGTTCCCGTTGGTGCACCTTGCAATATTTGCGATTCCACATCGGTTGATGAACGTTTTGCCACCATAACGAGAATGGACCCGGATGGCAGCAATCGGGAGATATATGCCAAGGGTGTTCGTAATACCGTAGGTTTTACCTGGCATCCCGACACTAAGGAAATGTGGTTTACCGATAATGGGCGAGATATGTTAGGTGATGATATTCCGCCTTGCGAGCTCAATCGTATCGCTGAAGCCGGACAACATTTTGGATACCCATATTGCCATGGCGGTATAATCAAAGACCCTGAGTTTGGCGATCAAAAACCATGTTCCGATTTTGTTGCTCCCGTTCAGGCGCTAGGTGCACACGTTGCACCTTTGGGAATCAAGTTTTACGAAGGCGATATGTTTCCCAAGAGTTACAAAGGACATGCGTTTATTGCAGAGCATGGCTCTTGGAACCGAACAAAAAAAGTAGGATATCGAATATCATTGGTAAAATTGGACGGCAACGAAGCAGTCGGCTATGAAACCTTTTTAGAAGGTTGGTTGGACGATGCATCCCAAGAACAGTTTGGTCGTCCTGTAGATATCCTGTTTTTAGATGATGGCTCTATGCTAATTTCAGACGATTATGGCGATGCCATTTACAGGGTTACTTATTCTGAACAAATCGCTAGCACAAACTAGTTAAGTCTCTGCTGTGCTATTTTGATGTACGAGCGGAATTGTGAAACATTACTTGAATCCAATTTCTTTTAGCCCCTTGTGACTTATTTTGATGACGTCAAGCGGTTTTTGGCCAAAAGTTTGATCTTGTTCCACAAAATAGTATTTCATTCCGGACATTTTCTTATACTCAAGAATCTTGGTAAAATTGATGTTTCCAGTGCCTACAGGTGCAAATTTACCTTCATCGTCCATATCCTTGACATGCCAAGCCTTAAAACGCTTGGGGTACCTTTTGAAATATGCAATGGGGTCTGCCCCTGCTTTGGTGACCCAAAATAAATCCATTTGAAAGTTTACATATTTGGGATTGCAGTGTTCCAGTAGATAATCAATGGGAACAATACCGTCGCCATCTTTTTTAAACTCAAAATCATGGTTATGGTACAACAGTTTGAGTCCGGCTTTATGGGCTTTTTCCCCTAATTCATTCAAGATTTCGGAGAGATTAGCAGTTCCACCCGTCATACCCATGGTTTGCGTAGCGGTATCATACGTAAAAAGCCCCATGGGCGGAATGGGTACCACAAAATATTTGAATCCTGCAGCTTTGGCATCTGCGAACATGGTTTCGGCATTGTCCAAGGCTATATCGGATTGATGTGTACTTATGGGTCTTAACTGTATGCTTTTCAGATAGGCCTTGAACTCTTTGGGCGACAAACCGTAATACATGCCATTTGCATAACCGGCAGCCTCGATATTTTTATAACCTGCATCGGCGACCTCCTTTAAGGTAGCTTTTGCATTGGTGGCCATATCATCCCTTACGGTGTAAAGGGCCAATCCACCAAAATTGTTTTGTGAAGTCGCGTTAAAAGTACTGGCGATACAAATTGCGAATACTATTGTTCTAAAGGTTTTTTGTATCATTCTCTCTAATTAAAGATTACAAAGTCTAAAAATAAGGATATCAGAATAAACCGTTGCAAAATTATGCTGCTGTGTCATTTGTTTTTAACACTTTGTGAGGGTCTAAATGTATGTATCGTAAACCATAACAAAGGTTTTGGCATTATCATTAATCAAAAAAGAGTATAAAGTGTAGTTGTTATAACACCATCATAATCATTTAGAGCAACGGACAATAATTGGTTTTCTTCTTTTACCTTGAATTTAAAAGGCGGTGCCAATACATCTAATCCACTTTGTTTTTTTAGTCTGGTTCCTTGTCCCGAAATAATATCGGTATTGGGTGTGAAACTTCCTTCGGGTATATGTTCCGTTATGATAACATATTTAAAGCCAGTTAATTTATTCAAGATTTTTTGTACTTCGGTATTTGATAAATGCTGTAATACGAGTCTTAAAATCGCGCAATCCCCAGATGGCAGATCGTCTACTGCCATATCCAAACAGAAAAATTCCAAGTTGTCCATTTCAAACTTTTCTTTGTTATGTTCGATAAGGCCAGGTACGATATCAATGGCTATGTACGTATTCGTATACTGTACCAAATCTTTTCCCACGTTAAAATCACCACAGCCCAAATCACAGACCGTGAGCTTATTCTTGAAAGACGTAAAGAAGGATGCCAATACATTTATGTACGGATTCACTATTGTAGGGTCGTGAGAACCTTTACCCGAATAAAATGTGGATGAACCGCTCCCCCAAAGATTCATTTCATATACTTGCTCCATAGCTTCTTTGGTCGGCCATGGTTTCTTTACTCTTTTTGGGCTGTTCTCCCTATTTCTCATAAAGGGGTATTTATATCACTAACATATTCTTCCAAAAAAATGTAGTGGTGTATGATATCAAAATTGATTAACCATAAATTTAACACGTTCGATACTAAAACCTTGCAATCAAGGGGCAGATATCTTTACGAGAAACCTTAATTTATATCAAAGACCATCAAAAACATCTAAAAACCGGTTTCATTCGTATCAGTAATGAACCAAATTCCATTGACTGTTTGTGTGCGTGATCAATACCAATTTGAATAAGCTAATCCCCGGGGTTCTATTTTCAGTTTTCTTTTGCTACACTATTGTTGCGCAAGAAAATTTGCGTTTTAAAGGAGAGCTTACCGTCAGCAAATATAGAGGTAATGCCGATTATGGCTATACGATAATAGATGGTGATACGCTATTGAACGGTAGGTTTCGCCTTAAAAAGGCAAACCTTGATTCCCTGTTGAATAAGCAGGATTATTCTTTTGATTTTTCAGGTAGTTTTGAAAACAATTATCCTAACGGCTATTGGACATTTCAATTTGGCGAATTTCAATCCAACAATGAATCGCAAGTTATAGATTACCAGTACCGAGTAGCTGTTAACGGAGTTCAAGAAGAGGCCTCTGGGAGTATAACAAAAGGAAAACCAGATGGTTCTTGGACTTACGTTGTACACAAAATAGAAGACTCAAAAGTATCGCAAACACTTTTCAAAAGCACCATTGATTTCAATAACGGGGTTCCCCAAAAGAGTTTTCGCATAGAGAACGATAGTTTGGTACTGGCCGGCCGTTTTTTGAGGAATGGACTGGCACACGACGAATGGTCGCTCTACGATGCCTTTGGTTTGGGTGCTTCGGAAAATTGGCTCTTTTCAAATGGCGTATTGAACGAAATCAATTACGAAGCCAATGGTAACCGTAAAACTTCACGAATCTATGGGGCATATTCCGGTAGTACAAAAACCATAAACCTAGATAAAAAATACATTAAGGCCATAGCGGTCTATCAATTCGCCAGCTCGGATTCCAGTCAGGCAGTAGGCGGGAAGATGCAACAGTTGCTAGCTCAGAATGCTACATATTACAAGAAGATAGATACTATTCTTTCATCACTGGGAGAATCTGCTTTCTTACCGGAGTTCAAGGTTAAGGTTCCGTATTTTAAGCTGTCAGACCAAGAGAATCGGCAGTTGATGTCGATATCTGAAAATTATAGGAATGCCAATGAAATAAGCACCTCATTTTTAGCGGATACACAACTGAATATTCTAAAACTATCGGATGACAATGCAGCGTTCTATTATGAAACGATAAAGAAAATCAAAGAAGATTTTTTAAGACCCGTAGCCAAATTGTTACGGTACAACGACGAGGGAGTTATTGAGTTTGCGCCCAGACAGCAATTGATTCAAAAACTATGGCCCACTGGAAAGCCTTCAACCACCATTGAAGTTATTATCGAATCAAATACCGTGAAAAACAGTCGCTCGTTTCGTTTGGATACTACGGATGAATTCAATTTTTCAGGAAACAACTTGCGAAGTGTGGTTCAGTTGAGCGAATATGCCTTGAAAAGTCTAAATACCATAAAAGATCAATTAGATAAGCGGCTCACAAATGAAAGAAGGCAACAAGAACTCGTTAGTATCGAAGAGCGGTTAATAGCTAGCCAAAAAGAGCTACACGCCCGTATTGATTCAGCGGTAAATAATAGTCCATCATCCGTTAAAAAAGCGCTTTATGCCCTGAAAAACCATTCGGATGAAGCATTGAGTTCCTATTCTTCGTTAACAGCGGTATCGCCGAAACTTGTAGAAGCCAAGAAATTGGTATCATGCTATACCCAACTTAACGTATTGGCAAAGAACATTGGCGAGCTTCCTGAACAAGAAGAAGCGATTAAAGAAAAATACCAGGATCGTATCTGGAACCCATTTATGGCCACCCTTATGGATGAAGAGGTAAAAAAGCGTATTACCTCTGCCTATCGAAAAACCTTGGTTCCCTATTTCCTATCACAGGCACAAGATGAATTTGAGTGCGAAAAAGTAAAAGCATTGAATGTTTTGATAAAAGACACCTATAAGCGAATGTTGGAGCTTAGGGTCGAAAATACTTCAAAATTAGAGCGTAAGCTCAGAAAAGAAACAGACCCACTTAGAGTTTTGGCGTTATTTGAGCTTCAACCTATACCAAAAGAGCAATAGCACATGAGAAACCCTATCGGCGCTATAACTATCCTGTTTTTTTCAGTATTGCTGGTGTTCTACCATCCCGTAGCGGCACAAGATACGGATGTAGAAGTCCTTCCGTCAGAATCCAGGTTCAAAAATCCAAAAAGCAGACTTTGGGTAAATACCTATGGCAATATCAGAATCTCCAAACGCTTATTTTGGGTGGCCCAAACACATTTTCGGTTTGAAGAGACCGATGCCACCCCGTTTGCCGGGCAAGTAGGGCAAATTTACAACCGCCATGCCATAGGTTACATTTACAATAAAAAAATCAATGCAGCATTGGGCGGTGTTATGCGAATCAATTTCAATACCGATGAAAGTTCTACGGACCGCAATGTGGTGCCCGAATTTCGAATTTGGCATCAGTATCAATTTGCCATGCCCGTATACAGTGCCATGATCTATCATCGCATACGAATTGAACATCGGTGGACGCAAGGTTTCGAAGAAAATAGCGATTATATTTTCCGCAATAGGTGGCGTTATATGTTTAGGGCCAAAATCCCTTTGAATAACGATAAGCTAGCACCCAAAACCTTATATATTTCCCCTGAAACCGAATTGATCATGCAGAGCGGTAAGGCCGTTGTGGGTAGTGTGATGGAAGACCTACGTTTGACAACGACCTTGGGTTATATCTTAACCCCGCGACTAACGGTAGCGGCAGGGGCGATGTATTCCCAAGGGCAAACCTTGGAAAATGCTGGTGAGTTCAAACAAAACTGGACATTACGTTTTCATGTATATTTCTCGCCAGATTTTAGGAAAGTCAAAAACAAGTTACCATCCATACATCTAAACGATTAGCCCACAACGTAAGTAGTTGATAAGTACAAAACATGAAAAAACGTATCTTGATTCCCTACATATTGTTCATATCCGTCCTCTTTATTTCAATGGGCATGTTTTACAGGATGTACACGTTGCAAAATAGGATTGACCAATTTAATTCGGATCGGAAAAAACTATACGAAAAAGTAGCTATTTATGAGGATTTGTTATCCAAAGATTCCCTTTTGCTTACGGGAGATTATCATAATGCACTTAAGGCATATGATAAAATAGCCCTAGAGTTGGGAAGTGAAAATTACGGACTCAAAACCCGTATCGCCTTGGCAAAAACAATTAGGAGCTACACCATGGGGAGAGCAATCAAACAAAAAGATACCGTTGAAAACGATTCTTTGGCACAAAATAGAATAGCCGGTCCAGTAGAAATACAACGTTATGATTCTTTGAGCTTTGCCCATGAAAAAGCAAAGATTCAATTGAACCGCCTTAGAAAACAATTAGAGGAAAAGTCTTTTGGAGAGTACCTTACCTTTAAGAGCGTAAAAGGCAACCAAATGCATTACGTAGGTCAAGTACGCAATAACACGGCCAATGGTTACGGTATCGCATTACTCGATACGGGTAGCCGCTACGAAGGTGAGTGGAAAAATAACCAACGCCATGGTGAAGGTGCTTTTTATTGGCCAGATGGAGAATATTATGTTGGTAGCTATGTAAATGGAAAACGCACCGGTTATGGCACATACTATTGGCCAAATGGTGAAAAATACATAGGATATTGGAAGGACGACAAACGCAATGGGCACGGTGAGTTCTATGCTACCGACGGCACTATACTCACCAGTGGCGTTTGGGAGAATGACAAACTTGTTGAAACCGAAAAAAAAGCGAAAAGAACCAGCCGTTAAGGTGTTTTTTTAAAACCTGTACTGTACTGTCTTGCGTTTCATCGTTAAATTTATCAACAATCCCTACTGCACAATGTGCAGCAGTTATAGCCCATTGGTCTGCTATGATGGTATCTTCACAATCAGGTAGGTTTGAATGGCAATTGTATTTTTCAAAACGCTCTGCCAATTTGATAAATTCTACACCCCCTTTGTTATGTCTAGTTATCATTGTGTGTTTCTTATAATTATCTGTTTGACTGAAACTTACGAACATCAATGACAGCAATAGAGGTAAAATGACTGCGTTTGTTTTTTACTTTATTTTAAAATTTTTGATTTAGATTTTATTACTCTATATAAATATTGTAGTAGGTAATACTTTTACTCTGCCAGCAAAAAGTTTGATATCTCTCTTGCGATTGTGTAGACAGATTCTTCAAACTCATTACTGAGTATGATTATTGTAATTCTTTTTTTAGGATATATCCATAGGTCAGAAGTAAATAGATTACTCGCACCACCATGAACTACCAGCTTGTTTTCTGAGTCAGGGTTTTCGATTCCCCAGCCATATCCATAGTTATCATATATGTTTGTGGGTTGAAAATGAGGATAGAGATATGTAGCGGTAGTTGCTTCATCTAGTACTGTATTGTTCATTATTGATTGGCTCCAAAGTAACATGTCACTTGCTCGTGATAGAATACCTCCATTTCCCTTAAGATTGAGATACGGACCATTGTCACTCCAATTCTCTTCATTTGGTTTTTTAGCCTCTTTACCATCAAAGAAGCCATTTGCCACTTCATTAGTTTCCCAATCTGGAATCACATAACCGGTATGGTTCATTTTAGAAGGTTCAAAAACCTGTGAATTTAAAAAGGTTTCATAATCCATTCCACTAGCTTTTTCAATAATCAAACCAAGCAAGCTATAGCCTATATTCGAATAATTAAACCTTTCCCCAACGGGACTAATCAATTCGCTATCAAAAACCTGCTCTAAAAACTCTTCCTCAGTAATGGTTTCATAATCTCCACCAATTCCAACTACTAAACCAGAAGAATGTGTGAGCAACTGATGTACGGTTATATTTTTTTTGTCGTTGGGAACACCGTCAAAGTATTTTGATAAATCATCATTGACCGAGACCTTATTTTGCATTGACAATTTTAGTATTCCAGCAGCAGTAAACTGTTTTGTAATAGAGCAAATGTCAAAAACGGTATTTACATCATTCCATTCATTCTCTTGACCATTCTTTCTTCCATATGCCTTATTGAATATGATGTCGTCATTTTGAACGACTAAAACGACACCTGAAAAGTCTCTTGCCACAAGTTCTTTATCAAGGGAAGATAAATCATTGATTATTACCTCTTCATCACTACTGGTACAACTAAAATTCATTAATGAAAATGATAGCATTAGAAGTAATAGGATTGTATTTGTTTTTTTCATGATTTTTTGTTTTTTGATCGCTATTAATGTTGAAGTAAAAAATAAAAACCCGAGCTGATCGCTTGGGTTTTTATACTCTTTAAATTTTAGAAAAAGAAGCCAACGGATAGTTGAAGGACCCCATTTCTATTTTTCTCTGTAAAGCCGTCTACATCATTAATATTAGATAGTCCAAGATTATATCTTGCGTTAAAATTGAGTCCGTTATCAAGTTTGTAACCAACACCAAAATTTACTCCATAATCTATTGGCTTTAGGAGATCTTTATAATCTAGGGTGCCTCCTTTTGTGGAAAGTAAGTAACCAATTTGTGGTCCAGCTTCTAGACTCAGCTGTTTTGTAACATAATACTTACCCATTAGCGGAAGATTTAGATAGTTTAAATTAATTCTGCCCTCAGATGCAATATTTAGCTCAGCTCCTTGTCCAGAATAGATCAATTCAGGTTGAAAAGAGAATTTTTCCGAAAGGGGGATTTCTGCCAGAAGACCAAAGTGAAAATCTGTGTTGGGATTCAAATCTTCTGAATTGTCTCCAGTAATAAATGCAAAATTTAGACCAGCCTTGACTCCAAATTTAATTTCTTGTGCATCACCATTTGATAAGCCAAAAACTGTCAAAACTGTTACTAATACTACTTTTTTCATAATTTACGTTTTTATATAATTTTATTTTTTAATTCGATTTTCTTTTAAAGATGTAGCGCGTGATGAAAATGCCATTTCCGTCTTTCTCGCCAGCATCACTTTCTACAGCACTTGTAACGAATGTTAAATCCCAACCTTCAGAAATCATTGCGGTTAATTTTGAGGAAATCACAGCGTCATTTGCTGCGATATTTTGAAATCTTATCCCGCCTATGTTATAAAAATTCAAAAGTTTGGTTTCCTCAAAATCTTTTATCCGAATATCCTTTCTTTTAGATTTGTTTCCGGTATTATCCTCTTCGGTTTGTGTAGACGTAAATTCTTTATAGTCTCGTTTATCATTTGCTGAAATTAACCGTGATCGTCCCAATCCATCCGGTATTATTGATTCTACGCTAGTAATTACTTTCACTTCAAATTCTTGCTTTACGTTATTTTGTTGCTTTAAAGCTTCTTGTGCACAAACATTGGTTGCTACGAATGCAAACACGAGTAGTGTTGTTGATTTGATTTTTATCATCTTTTTAATTGTGGTGTTACTGTCTATCATGGCAATACTATTCCAAATGCTTCACTAAACCCTTGTTTAAGAAAATCCTTAAAAGGCACATCATGACCGCCATTTCCGGAAAGTATGTTTGTGTTTTTCGATTGTAAAAATGAAACTTCTTCGACCGTGAGTCTACCAACATCCATGTCTGTTTCTCCATAAATGTATGTTATGTTAGATAGGCTTTCAATGGTATTGAATTGCTCTGTATATTTATTCATTGCCAATCCAGCGAACATTCTAGCTTCATTTCTATTAAATGCATCTACAAATGGTGCATCATCTACTATAGGAGTAACGCCGTTTTCAAAAAACGCACTCTTTCCTTCGGCTAGACCCTGCCACATAGCATCGTTAATGTCTAGCCTACCTGTTATAATTAAATAACCATCGGCCGCATCTATTCCTTTTTGCGCAATAAGCTCTTGCGTTACAAATGCGCCAAATGATATTCCAGCGACATAAACCGTTCTACCTTGATTTTTAAAATAGGTAATCACTTTAGAAAGCATCTCTATACTTTCAGCATTAAAATTAATGGCTTGGTCCAATGTTATATCATTGCCTTCCAATATGTTAGGATTTAACGTTTGGGCCTGATGTACGGTTACGGTTAAAATGCCTGGCGAACCAATGTCTTGTGCAAGATCATCTACTATATCTGTGGCCAATTCGGTACTAGGACCACCAGGTACAGCTATCAGTACTGTAGAAGCTTTTTCATCTCCTCTGAAATAAATCAAATCTTTGATCTCTTGTGATATTTCATCAGCGATTACAGGTGGCTTTTCACCATCATTCTTTGAACATGAGAGTATGGCGACTGCGAATAGTACAGCTATAACTGTATTGGTAAGAGAGTGTAAGCGATTGGTTTTCTCCATTTTTAAAGGTGTTTTTTTCATGATTTATTTATAATTTTTGAACAAAGAAATGGGTGAAAACGCTTTAAAAAATAATATTTTGACAACCGTTGGTTAGTTGTTGATGAACGCAATAATGGCCCTATTACAAATAAATAATATGTTTCTTTACATAAAAGAAATCAATGCATAAAGCCAAATCAATAAGGAAGATAATACTGCATCTGTTGATTTGGGTATTAAATTATTGGTTGTTTGCCTTTGTTGTCCATTCAGATTGGAATGGGTTTAATAATGTTTCTGATGTCCACAATAGTTTAGCCTATGCCTATACTTATGGGATTTTTACCAATATCTTTTTGTTTTACATTCAGGTGTTTTGGTTGGTACCAAAAATGTATATGCAGAATAAAAAAGCAAAATACTATGTGCTTTCTATTTCTATATGTATAGCGGTTTCTTTAATTGAAGTCTATTTTGATTATATTCTGTATGATGTATTTGAAATAGTAGCTCCTGATGAATTTGAGGATAACTTTAGCGTAACTGTTTTTGTTAACCTATTCTACAGTGTTGCTGGTTTTTATTACATCTTTAGACAAGCCCACAAAAAATCCGAAAAGGAAAAACAACTACTAATACAAGAATCGTTTAAGGCAGAATTAAAATATCTAAAAGCACAGTTAAATCCTCACTTTTTATTTAATGGAATCAATAATGTTTACCACTTAATAGGTAAAAATGATACCCTGGCAAAAGATACCCTGCTTCAGTTTTCAGAGCTATTACGCTATCAACTGTATGAAAGTGGTACTCAAATTGTATTGGAGAAGGAATTGGGCTTCGTATCACAGTATATTAAGATGGAAAAAACCCGTAAGGGTTCGGATATTCAGCTAACCTACACTATAGAATTTGAAAGTTCCGCAAAAAAAATAGTTCCATTATTGCTAATTCCGATTGTAGAAAATGCGTTTAAGCACTGTAGTAACCATACGAACAATACCGATAATCGTATAGAGATCAAGATTAAAGAAGTAGGAGGTAAGCTCTCGCTGCATTGTTCAAATACTTTTGATGGCGTAACCGGTAAAAATGCCGTTGGCGGCATTGGCTTAACAAATGTGAAAAGACGCTTATCTATCGTATACCCGGATAAGCATGAATTAACGATACATAGGAAAAACTCGAGTTTTATGGTCGACTTGATTATGTACTTATAGAAAATAAATGAATGAAACAACTCAATTGTTTGATCATAGATGATGAACCTATTGCCAGAGAAGGCATTAACGATTATTGTAAAGAGGTTCCGTTTTTAAATGTGGCTGCACTATGTAAGAATGTATTGCAAGCAAATCATTATCTCGAAAGCAATGAAATTGATTTAATTTTTTTGGATATCAATATGCCCATACTTTCGGGTGTGGATTGGTTAAAAGACTTAAAAAAATCGCCTCCAGTTATTATGACCACGGCATACAAAGAATATGCGTTGCAGAGTTTTGGGTACAACGTTCTGGATTATTTGGTAAAGCCCATTTCCTTTAAACGGTTTTTGCAGGCGGTCAATAAGGTTAACAGTTATTATACGCATACGGATGAAAAGAACATACTTTTCTTAAAAAGTAAAAAACAGCATAAAAAGATAGCCATAGAGGATATTTTATTTGTAGAGGCCATGCAAAATTATATTAAAGTAACAACATCAAAAGAGACTATTATTACACACATTTCTTTAAAGAGTTTTAAAGACCAATTACCCGATAATACTTTTATCCAAACACACAAATCATATATAGTGTCTAAATATAAAGTGGATAAAATCGTAGAAAACAAAATCATTATTGGGGATTATGAAATTCCGATAAGTGTACGTTTAAGAAAAACGGTTTTAAATAATTTTTAGAGTTATATCTAAAAATACTTGAAAACCAATCTGTATCATAATGTTCTGCTTATTTTGCCACCGCTTCATCTCGCACAAATTTTAAAGAGTATTAATCTTTTAAATTATGTCGTCTTCTTGAAAGATTCTCCTTAAAAGTAATGAAATCGAAAAGCGATTTCGCTTTGAGATTCATGAATACCTATAAAAACAATAAACAGGCCATGAATAAACACTTATTATACGAGCCGACGGTAGGAGGGGAGTGTAATGTGTATGGAATGAGAATCTTGAAAATAGGTTCATTCCTTGGAATTTAATTCAGTATTCGCTATTTTACACCAATAGTATGATGATTTAAATATAAAAAATATGGCAACAGTTCGTAAAACGGTAACATTTACAGAACAACAGGATAAATGGATAAAAGCTCAAATCGAAGCGGGTGAGTATACCAATGACAGTGAGTATTTGCGAAATCTTGTACGTCAAGACCAAGCAAATAATGCAAAATTTCTTTCGCTTAAAACCAAACTTATAGAAGGCCTCGAAGGCGGTGTTAGCACGAAATCATTACCGGAAATCATGAAAGAAGTGGAAACACGTATGCGCGAAGATGGCCGTTTATAAACTCTCTAGCAAAGCCGAAATTGATTTGGCTGAAATGTATGAGTTTGGCATATACAAATTTGGGTTATCCCAAGCGCAGAAGTATTTTTATAGTATGCATGAAACTTTTGAAGTGCTATCTGAAAACATGAATTTAGGCCGAGACGCTTCAGAATTCATTTCCGACCTGAAAAGATTCGCTTATAAAGCGCACACCATATTTTATCTTCATACGGCAAGCGGAATTTTTATTCTCAGGGTACTGAGTCAACACATGGATTACGAGCGAAACCTGTAACTGAGCTATGAATACACAAAAATTAGATTTAACTTACAGCAATTTTATATAACGTCGGATTATGGAACATTTGTGTTCTATGATGTTTTGCGTGTCGCCTGTCCTGAGCGTAGTCGAAGGATAACTTTGCTTGGGTAAAGCAAAGTCTTCTGCACTATACTTTCTATAAATTTTTCTTTTAAAAGTTTTTTTTCAAAAGGTAATGGAACACTTATTATGCGAGCCGACGATAGGAGGGAGGGCAATGTGTGTGGAATGATTAGATGTTCCTAGGTTTTTACTCTTAGAGTTAATATATTTGGTCTATAAAAATTTTCGACAACGAAAAAATGGAAGGTACCAAAATAACCACAAAAGAAGCTGCATCAAAATTAAATCTAACCCCGCAACAAGTTCGAAACCTTTGTCGGTATGACAAGTTACCAGGTGAAAAACTTGGTAACTCCTGGATTATTAATGAGGAGGAAGTTGAGTATTATAAATCTAATAATAGTTGCGGTAAAACTGAGGATAAAAAATTATCCAAACAAGAAAACACGAATAGATTTAAGTTTAATGAACCAATAGCCCTTTCGTTTTTTACAGGTGCAATGGGATTGGATTTAGGTATAGAGAAAGCAGGCTTTAAAACATTATTGGCCTGTGAGGTTGATAAAGCTAGTAGAAAGACGATAATTCGAAATAAGCCGGAAATAGCATTAATAAGTGATATTCGCGACTACAGTGCTCAGAATATTAGAGAAAAAGCTGGTCTAACTGAAACTGACGAAATTGATTTAATTATTGGTGGCCCACCTTGTCAGGCTTTTAGCACGGCGGGTAAAAGGAAAGGATTTGAAGATGAGAGAGGCAATGTTTTTTTAAAGTTCATAGAAAGGATTCTTGAATTACAACCAAAATATGCAGTAATAGAGAACGTTAGGGGTATATTATCTGCCCCTTTAAAACATAGGCCACATAATCAAAGAGGTAAGGAGTTTGATGATTTAGAGTTTCAAGAGTTAAAAGGCGGTGCTTTATTAAATATTGTAAATACACTGCGAGATAATGGTTATGGTGTAAGCTTTAATCTCTATAACTCAGCGAACTTTGGCACCCCGCAAAAAAGGGAACGTGTAATCATCATTGCTTCTCGTGATGGTAGTAGATTGCCATATTTAACTCCTACGCATTCTGAAAATGGCGAGTTCGGTTTACCTAAATGGACGACTTTCGCCGATGCTGTAAATAATTTGACTTCTGATTCAAAGAATCATGTCAATTTTCCAGAAAAACGACTAAAATACTACAGAATGCTCGGTCCGGGGCAGTATTGGAAGGATTTACCATTAGAAACTCAAAAGGAGGCAATGGGTAAATCATTTTATTCTGGTGGTGGGAAAACAGGCTTCTTTAGAAGGTTAGCTTGGGACAAGCCATCCCCAACTCTTGTAACGCACCCTGCAATGCCAGCAACAGATTTAGCGCATCCCGAAAAAAACAGACCTTTGACCGTTGAAGAGTACAAAAGAATTCAACAATTTCCTGATGATTGGAATATCGAAGGAAGTTTGATTGAACAATATAAACAAATTGGAAATGCCGTTCCTGTAGGATTGGGAAAAGCAGTTGGCAAAGCTATTTTGGCCCATATGAATGATAAGGTGCCTATCCAATACAAAGATTTCAAATATTCAAGATATACATCAACTAATGACAGAAGCTGGGAATTGAATATTATGAAAATAATGAATCAATATAAAATGGTCATTTGATGAATGATTTGAATCTAGATGACGTAAAGCAGTACGTCGAGGATAACATTGGCACTTTCCACAAGAAAAGAACAGATAAGCTGGCCGACCTTGAGTTAAAGACAATTCTAAAAAGGAAAAATCCCTATTTATTTAAAGCCAAAAATGTTTTGGTTGCTGCTGAGATAATCCAAGGTATTTTAGATGCATGGGTTTCATCAAGTGAAGAAGGTATTTTTGGCGACTGGCTCGAAGGACTTGCGATTTTTGTAAATCAAAAAGTATATGGCGGTTGGAAATCTGGTATGGATGGTATAGACTTGGAATTTGATAAAAATGGTGCGAGACACATAGTTACTATAAAATCTGGACCAGATTGGTCAAATAGTAGTTCTTGGAAGAAAATGATTGATAATTTTGATTCCGCCAGAAAAAGGCTTAAAACTTCGGGTGGGGGAATCAATGTTGTAGCCGTAAACGGATGTTGTTACGGTAGATCATCAAAACGTTATGAGTATAAGAAAAAGGGTGATTTATATAAATATTGTGGGCAATCATTTTGGGCTTATATTTCCAACGATGATGATTTATATAAGGATTTAATCGTACCAATAGGCTATAAGGCTAAAGAGAAGAACGAAGAATTCCTAGAATCTTATTCCAAAATATTAAACAAATTTACTTTAGAATTTTCGCAAAGTTTCTGCTTTGAAAACGGAGAAATTGATTGGGATAAATTAGTAGAATTCAATTCAAGTAGACGCTAATTACACTTATTAAAATGATTAATTGGCAATACTTTCCGAAGTCCGATAAAATTCCTTCACATTTAAGCGAATTAGTTGAAGTCTTTGAAAACCATAAAGAAAAGATTGCATCAGAGAATCATCAGTTTTCTAGTGATGAAGTCTTAACAAGACTAAGGGATGGGTTTGAGCTAATTGGATATAAAGTGGAAAAGTCAAAAAAGCGAGTCGATAAGATTCAGGTACCTGTTCTATTTGGTAGAAATGGGAAGCTCGATAAATATTTCGAGGCTGACGGTTTAAATGAAGAGTTTAAAACGATAATAGAAGTAGAAGCGGGAAGAGCTGTTGCAAACTATCAGTTTCTGAAAGACCTTTTTCAGGCCTCTGTAATGCACGATATTGAATATCTAGTTATTGCAGTTAGAAATATCTATAAATCTGGTAGAGATTTCGAAAAAGTAATATCGTTTTTGGATACTCTTTATGCAAGCAATAGATTGAAGCTGCCTCTATCAGGGATATTAATTATCGGTTACTAAAATGAGGATTTTAGGTACAAGTTTAATGGCCTAAGAGAATTTTAGCCAAACAATAGGCGAGGGGAGCGGCCATATTCTAGAGGGTTAGTAATTAGGTTTGTTAAGCACCTTAATTTCTCAGAGAGTTCAAAGTAGTCTTAAGAGTTAGAATGCTTTCTAGAATATAGCGACTGAGCCGTACATTGTTTCTAAAATTATCTGTAAGCCTTGATTTTTATGTTTCTTTTTTTATCAAGAAAAAAAGAAAAGAGACTTCAATAAACACTGTACTAGTCAATGCCAACGCTACATCTGGTCCAAAATTTCAGAGATACTTAATCTCTAAAATTTTATCCTATTTTACATAATGTTAGAAGCCCCTAAAGAAAAACTTCAAACAAGACGAGAGGTTAGCAAGGGCTAAGAATTTTGCTCGCTTTGCCCACGCATCATCTCGCTCATATTTTAAAAGGTCTACCAGACCTTTTAAAATACTGCCGTTAGCTGTTGCGGCAAGTTGACGGGAATGTCGTAGAAAAAAATCTTGCAGGGTTTTTCCTCGATCAAACAAACCTAAAAGGCTAGCTTTTAAATGGCGTTGGCAAGCGATGGCAAATTGTGTTTAAAATAAATTGCCTGAGCAATTTGATTTTAAAAAGCAATCGAGCGCTTGGTAGCGGCTATTTTACATAACGGCAAATTATGAGTACAGACGAAAGGTTTGTCGTGAGGGTTGCGGAATTTCGAAGTTTGAAATAAGTTTTATTTTGTGTGGAAAATTTGAAGTAGCGTAAATTAAAAAGGTTGATGACCCTGTTGGTAATTCGCTTAAAAGCTATAAATACGAGGGATATTTTACATAATAGAATTATGACTTACAGCTAAAATTTTGAACCTGAAATACTTATATATCAATCTGTATCATAATGTTCCGCGTTATGTAACTTTGCTTGGGTAAAGCAAAGTAATTGGTACTTCACTTTCTTTAAATTTTTCTTCTAAAAAGTTTCTTTGAAAAGGTAATGGAACACTTATTACTGACCGACGGTAGGAGGGAGGGCAATGTGTGTGTAATGGTATTTTACTACAAATATCAATTATTTACAGAAAACCGTAATTGGATACTTGTTAATTTTTTATATATTTAGAATCCTCAAAATATTTTATTTCCTACAATTTATTTCTTCCCCCTAAGTTAAAATACCCTTTGATGGGTATTGTAATTAGTTGATGAAAATTAAAGATTTGCTGAATCTAAATATAGAATATTCTAAAGTGTTAATACAGATGGAGTTAAAGTCCGAAAATTCGATATTTCATCAGAATAAATTTTATTTATGCCTATTTGTTTTAGGCGTTTTGACAAATTTTAATTCATTTGCCCAAGAACTAAAGGCAAGTTTTACTCTTGACACTGCAAAGACACAGGTTTTTCCTTTTGACCTAGATTTTAACTTGAAACTTGTTAGCCCAAAGAACAAACCATATCGAGCCGTTTACCTATATCGATTAGATAAAAATGGGAAGGTTGTAGTTGATAAAAACACATCTTTGAAGCAATATAGATGGACTACCGACTACAGAATAGAAGACATAGAAAAAAAAATTTCAATTGACTCAGCAGAGGCGGAAAATTATTTAAAGGCAAATGAAAGCCTTGAATCTTCTTGGAAACAACAAATAAAACAACTTGAAATAAGGAAAAAAGAAATTGAATCAAGAGCGTCAAATGATGAAAATGCACAGAAAGAACTGGGCAGATTGTCTAAACAAATTTATACAATTGAATATAAAATAAATAAGTACGTAAAATCAGACAGCTTAATCAATTATCATTTACTCAACCGACAGAAACTTATAAAACAATTCAAAAAGAAACTTTCTATTATACCCCTCGATGAGGTAAATAGGATAAAGGATACCTTGGTTGTTCGTGTTGAACACCTAAAGCCAAATAAGAGATATCTGATTGTTGCTATGGATTATTTGAATAAAGTTAAAGTCCTGGCTAAGCTTGTAGAAGAGCATGATAGTTACGGGGATTTTGGAAAACACTATGCTTCGCTTATTCCCAAAAATTTTACTTCGGAAAATCAATGGAAAGAGCTTTCAGAGATTATTTCTCCAATATTACTTAAAAATCGAATCCCTAAAATAAAAACTTTACTTAAAGAATACAATGAAAAACCAAGCTTGTCTCCTTTTCCACAAAGGATTAGTTTCCCCGGTTCTTATCCATATCCAACTAGTTTAATTCAACAACATCTAACTAATGATTCTTTGTTCATCTTACCAAATGGCTCTAGTCTAGATTTTCGAGAGTTAAACGGAATTCTTGTTGTTTCAAAGAAATATGGAAATGACCTTGTAACTGGAGAAACGAGAATAGAGTTGAACGAAAAGAACAGGTTAAACATGAGTTTTGAACCTAAAACCAATCTTACTGAACAAAAAACAAACATATTATATCACTTAAATCTTGCAAACAAGGCCAAGCAATCTTTATACCTTCTTGAACAATCAGATTCGATAGTTTCAAAATATGAAAATTATTTCGATGATTTCATTGACATTTTGGAAGAAAATAAGATATGTATTAATGAAAAGCTACAAAAGAATAGTAAGATAGATGATAAATTACAAAAAGAGTTGTTACCTATAGGACAAAATTTCACAACTTTGGAGAAAACGACCAATTCATATAATTTCCTTACTAGGAATAGTAGGATAATTAAGCCTGATTTTGGTTTGTTATATTATCGCTCAGATGAAGGATTCCAAGGTGTTGCACCATTTGCGGGATTTCATTTTGGTATTCGCGGAAGAAATGAAGATGTTCCATTTAATGAAATCCCAGGGTGGAAAAAGTATCTTACTTTCCAAGTAGGCGTGCCTTTTTTTACGGGTAGTTTAATTGAAGAGGGGCGTCGTAAACATCTGGTAGGTGACTCTTTCTCACTTTATGGAGGTGTTGGAGTTAACATTAATCACACAATAAGGATTAGTTATGGGGGAATTTTTTTCAGAGGAATAGATAGTAATTCCTCAGGTGAAGGAACCTTTAAGATAAAAACAGCGAAAGCGGTTTCAATTAGCATCAACTTAAAACTACAATCTTTATTTGAAGGTCTTTATGGATCGATTAAATCATTAAATCCGTAATAATGAGATATAACACAATAATTCTAATAACGATTATAACTTTGATTGTGAATGGGTGCTATGATTCGGAAGAAGATCTGACTGTTAATAGACAGTTTAGCTTAAGGAATTTACAATCTAAAGACAGTATAATTGCAAATGGTTTCTCATTTTATTCTTTTGAAGTCGAAGTCCCAGGAGTTAGGTATGGTGGTTCAAAAGAAATTTCACTTGAAAGCACTTGGGGCGAATGGAATAATGGCACCAACTCGTCAACTATACAAATAAAGTATAACAAAATCACAGATTCTTATACAGATACCGTTTTATTGAAGGCAGGAAGAGTACCAGGAGCATTTAGTATTGCGGTAACAGAAAAATCCAGTCATCTTGGGACGTATAATTTTGACGCCATACCGCAATATCCTTCATTCATACAGATTTTAGCCGATTCTGTTCAACTCAAACTATCACCTGGAAATACTACAAAAATTAGAGCTCTTTTTTCAAACGATAACGGGTTCCCGAGCTACAATACTAAATTTCGTTTTAAAACACAGGACCCAGTTAGTATTTTCCCGAGAGATGTTTTTATTGACTCAGCAGAAACTATTGCCACATTACAAATATCGACAGAAACAAGAATAGATACGGTCAAGGTATACGGGGAACTACCAGATTTACATAACCCTCAACAGTTTTTTGCAGATACTTTAAAAATCAAAATTATTAATGAATAATCAAATATTATGGCTGAAGAATTTAAATTGACACAAGAACAGGTAACCTTTATTAAGCAAAAATTGGAGGTCGATACATTGAAGAATTTAATAATCACAATTGATGTGGAGTCTGCACCTATCAGAGAATTTAAAGAACAAGAGATAAATAGAATAACTAAATCATCTTTTAGAATGAAGGGTTTTTGTCCACCAGATTTCATAAAATGGAAACCTACATGTTAAGACTTTTGAATGTAAAAAATTAATTAAGAACTTATTACAGAACTCGACGTAGCAAGGCTGGAGATTTATGTGGAAGTCTATATATTACTAAAATTTTACACTACCTAATAGATTTTCGTAATTGAATACTTGTTAATATTCAATATATTTAAGAATACCAATAGTTGAATTCACACAATTTATTTTCAATGAAAATCCATTTGGAATTTTCAATTTGAACAAAAAAATATGAAGTACTTACTATTTGAATACGGCGAGACAATAACTGAGGAATTTGAATTTCCTGAAACAAGATATTGTGATATTAAGAACCTAAACGTGTTTGTTTCCAACAATCTACCTGCTATAGATACTATTGAGAATACAGTTACTCAAACTTTTACTAAGGTTTCAGGGGAATCAAGTGATTCGGATTCGGATATGGGTATGGCAGTTGTTACTCGAACAGATTCAATTGGTAATTCAGAAGAAACTGATGATGACAATGATGTTTTTTCATTATCAAATTTTCTGATTACTGCCACTACTACTAGAGTTGAAATGGAAAGCACCGATACAGATTAGTGATTTTAATTGTAACTCATAGAGAGGATTATACGGCTGATTTCCTTGTCAATATTTTAAATCAAAGAAATATCGAATACTTGAGATTCAATACTGACTGTATTGGACTTAAGCATAAAATTTCATTTACTACAAAAAATGATACTAAGATTGCTATAGACGGAATTTCACATTTTGATTCAGTTTGGTTTAGGAGGGTCAAAGTACCAACAATTTCTTTTTCTTCATTTGAAGAGAATGATTTTTACAATAAAGACTACCAAAGTTTTTTCAGCAACCTTTGGAATACTTTGAGTACAAATAAATGGCTAAGTAATCCAAACAATATCTTCAAGGCTGAAAATAAAATTTTTCAATTATCAGTTGCTCGAAAACTTGGTTTTCCCATTCCAAATACCATAATTTCCTCAGATTCTGTAGAAATCCAACAATTTAGCAAAGAGAATGGAAAAAAAATAATAATTAAGCCGCTATATAGAAGTCGATTTTTAGCTGACGGAGAAGAAAAAATAGTTTTCACGAACAGTTTGAAAACAAATCATGTGGAGAACGAAAGTTTTGTTTCTTTTCCAATGATTTTTCAAAATGAAATCGAAAAAGAATATGAACTTCGAGTTACCGTAGTTGGCAAGGAAATTTTTGCAGCAAAAGTAGATTCACAAAGTGATTCGGACTCTAAATTAGATTGGAGAAGAAAAAGATTAAAGTTTGAACCCTACAACTTACCAATTGATATTCAAGAATTAGCTCTTAGACTTGTAAGTGAATTGGGTTTAGGGTTTGGTGCAATAGATTTAATAAAAACAAAAGACGGATATGTTTTCTTAGAAATAAACCCTAACGGGCAATGGGTGTGGATTGAAAGCGACACAGGCTTAAAAATTTCTGATGCAATTATCCAATATCTCACTTGATACTGCTATAATTTATGGGAGAAAAGAAGAAAGGACAAATAGAGAAACAACTTAATGATGAATACATCTCATATCTACTGAGGTTATTTGATAATGAAGATAGCAGAATGAATAAATTGGAAAGTAAGATAACCCAATTAATTGCTCAATCAGGATTAATAATATCGATAGTTACATTTATTATTCCGCTGTTTTATGATTCCTTAAAATGCATATTCTTGGAACTAAAGGTTGTACTGGCATTGACATTTTTAGTTACCATTTTACTTCTTTGTACCTCAATTTTTTACGCTAGTAAAATCTTTAATATCCAGAAGTTCAAATATGCAGATTGTTCAGAAGAGACTGTAAGATGTGGTCATAAAAAAGTATCCGAATTTAAAAAAGAATACATAGACGATTTAATCTTTAGTATTGATAGAAATAGAGGGCTAAATAATACCAAAGGAACGATTCTTTTAAAATCAAATAAACTTTTTGCTTTTGGAATTTATTTTTTGGTTGCATTAACAATAGAACTTTTAATTGTGTCCTTCATCATTTGATTTAATGAGTTCTAATGGCTAATCAATAGATGGTGATATGAAAAAAAACTATAGAGTAACTTTTATTTTTGCGGGCTTGTTAATTCTGTTTTTTAACCCGATTAAGAAACTAGTTGATAAAGTCGTCGTAAATCCCGTTCTCAGTAAGATAGAATCGAATCTGGCCATAGATTTAATATTTGCAATTCTATTGTTTTTGATAGTTCGAAAAGTATATCTCAATTTTAAAAATAAAAGTTATATATCTCTGCATCAATGGATCTTTAGCATAACATCGATTGGGTTTTATCTATTCACAAGGTTTTATCTCGACTATAATTTTTATGGTTTTTCTTTTTGTGAACATTTAAAATATTTTGATGTATTATCATTTTATCTACTCATAGCCCCCTTTACTACTATTTTTTCTGTTTTTCATAAAAGGTTTAAAAAAAAGGGAAATCATGATAACCTTTTTGACGACTCTCCAATAAAGCTTGAAAAAGAAGATGCTCTCGACCGAAATTATAAGGCTAAGCGAATTGCAAACGAGATTTTTCAATCTAAGACTAGTGAGGCAATTGGATTTGGGATTACTGGCGAATGGGGGAGTGGCAAAACTTCATTTTTGAACTTACTTAAAAAAGAAATCAACAATAAGAACACCGAAAAAGATTTTATTTTAATTGATTTTAATCCATGGCTCAACTTAGGGGTAGAACCAATTATTAAAGATTTCTTTGATACAATTCAGGAAGCACTAAGACCTTACAGCGAAGATGTTTACAGAGAAATAAAGAAATACTCTCATTCTATATTGAATGTCAGTAAAACTAATTTTACAGATACCCTAAAAGAGATTTTGACGTTCGCATTGAAAAAAAATATATCTGCTGATTTTAAGGCCTTAAACTCTCTTCTTAAAAACCTTAATAAAAGGGTGATAATTTTCATTGATGATTTTGATCGACTTCAGTCGAATGAAATTTTCGAAATTCTAAGACTAATTAGAAATACCGCTAGTTTCGATTGTTTTGTCTATGTAGTGGCATTTGATAAAGATTATTTGAATAAATCATTGGAAAATTTAAACATACCTAAACCTGAAAAGTTTTCAGAGAAGATATTCTTAAAAGAAGAGCATCTAATTCCTGTTACCCAATCTCAAATAAAAGAATTTATTAAGGCTACATTAATATCAAAAGTCGATGACAAGACGGAAGAAATTGAATCATATTTTGGAACCAATTCTGTAATATTTAGAACAGAAGGAAATGATATTCCATTAAATCATTTAAGAGACGCTAAAAGGTTTTTAAATTCTTTTGTTAATGATTACGTATCTATAAAAAACGAAGTGGTTTTTGAAGATTATTTTTTACTTAAACTATTAAAATTTAAGTTCTATGATATTTACATCTTATTGTTTTTACATAAGGATAAATTTTTAAATAATAGAGGTCAATCCTATGGTGGTGGTGGGACCATCTATTATTTAAAGAATAGATATGAGAATGATAATAATTCAACTTTCGGAATTAGAACTAAGGAATACAAAGAATCAATCCTCGGTAAATTTATGCTTGAGCAACTCAATTATAAGGAGGAAATAGTTTTAAAGGTTGGAAAAATAATGAATAGACTATTTGAAATAGATACATACCAACAAAAAAGTCATTTGTCATTAGCTTTCGAACGGAATTATCATAAATACTTTAAAGATAATTTGAATATTGAAGATTTATCTGAAGTTGATTTCAAACAAACATTAAGTTCTGATTTTGAAGCAATTAAAGGTAAAATTAAAGAATGGAAGGAAAAGAAAGTACTTGATTTAGTTAAATATCGTTTTTACGAATTAAATATTGCTGACATTGATTCTAGGGAAAACTATGAAAAAATTGTAAAAACCATCTTTTATATTGCAAATTTGGAAGTTGTTAGTTCTTACTATGGACAACATGTATTAGGTTACGATAACACAACATTACAAAACTTTATTTCTAATAAAGATAATATTATATCCAATAAGTTTTATGCTGGGCAAAATCAAGAATTTAAGCGTTTCATTCTAGACGTTTTAGGGAATTCTCAAACACCATTCTTATTTGAATCTGATTTTTTAAATCATGTGATAGATGATAATTTTAAAGAGGATAATTTTATTTTGTCTGGAGAAGAGATTAAAAATACATTAACTAATTACTTAAGAGACTATTTAGATAACTCCGACGAATTGTCTAGTAGGGTTTGGGCATTATTTCACAATTGCAAAACAAATACCACGAAATTAAATGAGCAACATCAAAGGGTAACAAGTTATAGTTATTTTGATGGTGCCCAAGATTTGTTAATTAATTTTATGAAAAAGGATTTAGATAGTTTTCTAGTTACTTTCATAGAAGCCATGCCGTTCCGAGGAAAAAATGGAGGGGATAATTTAATTGGAGTTTCTCATGGTATAAAAAACAATATTTTCGGGAGTTTCCAAGCTTTTGAAGATTGGTTAAATGGTTTAAGTGAAGAGGATTTATCTAAACCTAGCATATTTAAAGAAGAATTTTTGAAATTTTTTGTATTGTGTAAAGAAAATGAATTCAGCAAAGTAGAATTTGATTTTAAATTTCCACCAGCAGTTGACAAATTAAAATCACTTGAACGATGAATTTTTAAAGGGCCTAAGAGAATTTTGGTAAAACAATAGGGGAGAGGAGCGTTAAGAATTTTAGGGGGCTGGTTACAATATTTGTTGACAGTTTATATTGGTTCTTTCACCTTAAAGCGGTCTTAAAAGTTACAATGGATCCTAAAATTTAGCGACCGACCCGTACATTGTTTCTAAAATTATCTGTAAGCCTTGATTTTTTTGTTTCTTTTTTTATCAAGAAAAAAAGATAAATTAGTTAAAGGCAAAATTAGTAATCAGCACCTAAAAGCAATACAATAGATAGACTCTTGAAACATATGGAAAAAGACTTGAAGTTAATTTTAACTAATGGACAACAAAGAATTAGCGGGAAAAAATTCAAGAAAACGGGTTGGTGGACTTATGGAAAAATTGGGTTTGGTATTTTTGGTTTAGCACTGATTCTTCTATTTATCATAGCATCTTTTAGTGCGGGCACGAGTGAAACTAATCCGAATTACTCTACTTTTCAAGATAAGATTTTTCAATTATTACCATTGTGGATATTTGCTACATCCGCTTTTTTAATTACACTTTTTATAACTCAAAGGAATAATAAAAGAAACATAGCTTTCAAGCTTTTAGAAGAACTTAATTCAACAGAATTCTTAAAAGTTAGATATGACCTAGGTAATCAGATAAGACTTGCGCAAAAAGAAAAAAGAGATGTTGATAGGTTTAGTGGTTGGTTCCCTCATATCAGTTTGCTTGATGAAACAAGAAAAGTAGAAAATTGGGAGTTGCCTGGGAATAATGATTTTGATGGATACCTTGCCAATCATTCACTTGCTAAACTGGTATATTTTGTCTTAAGGATATCTAATTATTCAAAACATGGTATGATTGATATGAAATTAACGAAGCATCTATTTCATTTTTTCTTTGCACACTATGAGACTTTATTATTGGAATTTGCGAGAGGTATAAAAATTAAAAGGCATTTTTACAATGAGCAGTTTGCCTTTGATTTTGATGAGAGATGGGATTTATGTCCTGAAAGAATAGAATACTTCTTTGTAAGTATAGGGTTATCTGGCAAATTACCAAATGATTATCATTATGTATATTTTCCATCTTTGAATAAAAAAATAGACTCTAATTCTATTTTACATAATGTCAAAAGCACTTAAAGAAAAGCTTAAATCAAGACGATAGGTTAGCAAGGGCTAAGAAATTATCTCGCAGAGTAATTTTTAGCTGTTGCGGCAAGCTGCCAAGAATGCTTTGAAAAATTTATTGACGTATAGTTTCTCATAAATCGTAAATTTCAAAAAAATCTAAAAGTTTTGCTTTTTTTGGCGTTGGCAAGCGATGGCAAATTGTGTTTAAAATAAATTGCCTGAGCAATTTGATTTTAAAAAGCAATCGAGCGTTTGGCAGCGGCAATTTTACATAACGGCAAATTATGAGTACAGACGGAAGGTTTGTCTCTTGGGTTTCTACGAAATTGAAAATTTCTAAAAAGTTTTTTCTGTGTAGAAAATTTGAAGCTACGTAAATTAAACAGCTTGATGACCCTGTTGGTAATTCGCTTAAAAGCTACAAATGCGAGGGATATTTTACATAATAGAATTATGACTTACAGCTAAAGGTTTGAACCTGAAATACTTATATATCAATCTGTATCATAATTTATATTATGTAAAATAGAATAATTCTTTCTCATTTACTTGCAAGGTCTAGCACTACTAACATAGTTTTCAATGGCTTTGTATAAACTATTAAAATCGGAAAGGTTTTGTTCCGCTTTAGCGAAGTACGCATACAAAACGTCTGCGTCTTTTTTTATACCCTCCATAATGTTCAAATTTGAATCACGCATCGTTTCCAATCGGTTTCTTAAAATTTCGATGCGCTCGAACAAATTATATGTTGTGGGCTCACATACATACGAACAAAGCTTTTCACGTAATTTCAACAGGTCTTGGTTGCAACGCTCTAACTTAAGTACGTACATGCTCTTTTCCTCTTGTTGTCGTTTCGGGCTCTTGGAGATGCTTTTTAAAGTCATAGCGTTTATATTTTGGGGTTATATAATAGCGGTGTCTTTTAAAGATACAAAAAAGGAAAATACGGAATATGCTTACAATCAGAATTTAACATCAATATATTGTAAAATTTAGGCTTACTTTAATGATTTAAATTTGGAATAATCCCCTTACCATTTTACCTTAGATACAAAATAATAAAATGAACATCAACTTCGAATATGATGGCGTAACCGCCAGTAAACGTTTAGAGGCCTTGGCCGAAAAAAAGATAAATAAATTGGTAGATAAGTACGATTTTATCGTACGTGCCGATGTTTTCTTCAAAAAGGAAAACACATCCTCACCTGAAACCGGAATGATCTGTAATATTCGCCTTAGCGCCCCTGGCCCAAGGTTGTTTGCCGATGCAAGCAAAAGTAGTTTTGAGGCATCGATAACCGAATCTACCGATGAGCTTGAACGTCAGCTACGAAAGCGTAAGGATAAAATGAAATCATACTAAAAAAATCATACTAAAATTTAATCAGTAGATATAAAAAAGGGAAGGTTTTCTAGAAAACCTTCCCTTTTTTTGGTCTTTATCAAACGCTATGGGTTTTCATTGGCATCTTCAAATTCAAGGTCGGCGATAGTTCTTCTCAACCTCTCCGAAAACGGACTTTGAATCAAATCGCGCAGTAATTTTTCTTTTTTGGTCTTGGAGATCTTTATGGTGTCCAATATCGACACTATCTTTTTTACCTCGGTCAAACGACTTTCCTTCATCTCCTTTCTTTTCGAGGCAGAGTACATAATATCCGGTTCAAAACGTTCCATGATGGTATATTTTTGAACTTTCATGTTTTTTGCAACTACCACTGTGGAATCTTGGGCACTTAATATTTGTATACCACATACACACAAGCATCCCAAAAAGGCTGTTTTTGTTAACTTTATCATTTTCAATTTAATAGGTTCTACTTCCAAAGTAACGATTAAAAGATTAACATCAAAAAGCAATCGTAAGTTGTTCTGTCCAAATTCGATGTATGGTTTAAAAATTCCGTTTATCTTGCAATTCTATAATCATAGTTGTTCTTATGCGAAGTATATTTTTTTATGTTTTTACTATTTTGTTGCTTCAGCCTGTATTTGGTCAATTCAATATTGATGAAGAATCCGTTGAAATTACGTTCCGTTTTGAATCAAAGGACGTAAATGGCAGTATTTCAGGTTTTGACTCCTCCTCTACCATCGATTTTGAAGATTTGGACAATAGCTCCTTTAAAGGGTCCGTTATGGCCAAAACCATAGAAACCGGTAACTCTATCAGGGATTGGTCATTAAAAAGAAGCAAATACTTTAATGCGGATGACTATCCGCGATTATATTTTGAGAGCAGTTCGGTATATCGTTCGGAAGGTAGTGCTTCATACACCGTAAAAGGCAATTTGACCCTAAAAGGCATCGTAAAACCGATAACTTGGAAATTTGTTAAAGACGGTAATACATTGGTAGGTACCACTACCCTATTTTCGTCTGATTTTGGTATCAATATCAAAAAGAAAAGAGCCGACAATAAAGTAAAGGTGAAACTAACCGCCCGGTTAAAACAATAAAAATTTTCTCTCTGGGTTTTTATCATTTATTCCAAAAAATGATACGTAACTTCGCAGCTTCAATTGGTACAGGTATGTGGGTTTGGATATTGTTTATCGCTATAGTTCTTGTGTTCTTGGCCTTGGATTTAGGGGTCTTTAACCGAAAGGAGCACGTCATTAAAAGCAAGGAAGCCGGTATATGGACAGCGGTATGGGTTACCGTTGCCCTTAGCTTTAGTGGTGTTATTTATTGGCTTTTTTCTTCCGGATTGGTCGAAAACCCCACTGGGCTCACTCCAAACAATGCAGTTCTTAAATATGTAACGGGATATCTCATAGAGCTCTCCCTGAGCATTGACAATGTTTTTGTCATTGCCGTAATTTTCTCCGCATTTAAGATTCCGCCCATATACCAACATAGGGTACTTTTTTGGGGTATTTTGGGAGCTATTGTTTTTAGGGGGTTAATGATTGTATTTGGAGTGGCCTTGATTACCAAATTTGAATGGATCATATATGTATTCGGTGTTTTTTTACTATGGACCGCCTATAAAATGCTTAAGTCCGATGATACGGATTTCGACCCAAAAAAATCATTGGTTTTTCGTCAGCTTAAAAAGATATATCCCATTACCGGAACCATACATGGGAATCATTTTTTCGTAAAACGTATGGGTATCAAGGCCGCGACTCCCCTATTTGTGGCACTGATAGTCATCGAATTGACCGATGTGCTCTTTGCTCTGGACAGTATTCCGGCAATTTTGGCCATTACGGCAGACCCTTTTATTGTTTTCAGCTCCAACATACTAGCTATTCTGGGATTACGATCCATGTATTTCCTGATTTCCCGGATGTTGGAAAAATTTAGGTATATCAATTACAGTTTGGTGGTAATTTTGGCTTTTGTTGGCTTAAAAATGTTGTTCTCCCATCAAATAGAACTGCCGGAGTGGGTCTCGCTCACTGTAATTTCCGTGGCACTTGTCGCGGGAGTGGTCGCCTCGTTGGCGATTCCTCAGAAAAAAGAGGTTTTGAAAGAATAGCCTATATACTCGTCTTACCAAAAAAGAATTCGTATATTTTACCTATGCCCCAGTTGCCCAGAGGAAAATACAATGCAAAGAACAATGCCATACCCAAGGCAAAATTCCGGATGCCGAAGAGTTGATCCAACACATTGTTCGGATACGCATACGAGGTTTTCAGGGCATAACCACAAAATTCCAATACGCCCATAGCAATGAGTCCGTAAGCATATTGCATATGAAAGGGTAGTTTTCGCAATAGCAACGAAATAGGGACCATATACAAGATATAACAGCTGATGACCTGCCACCAAAAGGTGAATTTGGCGATTTCGGCCCGAATTCCGAACCAGTTCATGCCCAACCCCCATATAAAGTAGATAATGCAATACAGTAGTATCAAACGTTTATCAACGTTCAGCTTTGCTTTGGCATAGCGTATACATTCTTGAATCATTTATTTGGCGGCTAATTTCTTATCGATAATTTGAAGTGCATCATTAACGGTTTGCATGGCCTCCATATCCTCATTTTCCAGCATAATGTCAAAGGCATCTTCAACATCAAGAACAATGTCGACCAAATTGGCCGAATTGATGTTCAGTTCGTTTAAAAAATTGCTTTCTGGCTGTATGTCCTCTACCGAAACATCTTCGGGCAGGTATACCTTTATGATATCGGTAAGTTTTTGATATTTGGCTTCGTCTTGCATATGGGGTTTACGTATTAAATGTGTGCCGTAAAGATGATACTTAAGCTTTGTCGTTAAAAGCCCTAAAAATAACACATGCATTTACATCCCCAAAGCCAAAACTTGCCTTTGCGATAATTTGCGGTCTATAATCCATGGTTTTCTGGGGAATTGTATCAAAATCGATAATTTGGGCTATCTCTGGATGAACATCCTCGCAGTTACGGTTCCCAAAAACTTGTCCGGTTTTGAACTGAAGGATACTACCTACGGATTCAATGCTACCAGCAGCGGCCAAACAATGCCCAATCGTACTTTTGAACGAATTGATATAGGGGAAATCCGTTCCCGAGCGCTCCAAGGCCTCGCTCCAATTTTTGATTTCCAGGGCATCTTTTGAAGTAGCGGTCAAGTGACCGTTGATTACATCTATATCCGATTTGGAAATATTTGAGTTTTCCACTGCTTTTACGATACAGTATTGTACCGCTTGGCTATTGGGTGCCGTCATCGTACCTTGTCCCCTTTGGCCGCCACTGTTGGTTGCACCGCCCAATACCTCTGCATAGATATTAGCACCTCTTTCCCGAGCCGAATCCAAGGATTCCAGAACCAATGCCCCTGCTCCACTTCCGGGAACAAAACCGTTGGCGGTGGCACTCATGGGTCTACTTGCAGCTGTGGGATTGTCATTGTAATTTCTAGGAAGAATCCGCATGGCATCAAATCCACCCCAAACGTAAGGTCCACTATCGCTACAGCTACCGGCGAGTATTCGTTTGGCTTTCCCTGATGAAATACGCTCATGGGCCATCAAAATAGCTTCAGTACCCGTGCTACATGCCGACGAATTGGTGGTAACCATATTGCCGCAACCTAAAACCCCGCCTAAATAGGCGCTTATACCGCTTGCCATGGTCTGCATAACACTGGTGCTTCCCAATCGGCGTACTTTTTTATCATCGATAAGATGAATAGCTTCCCTGAACTTGTCCACACCTAAAATTCCGGTTCCAAAAACAATACCGTTATCCCAGTTCGGTTGATTTTCATTGGCTTTTGACAGGTCGGCATCTTTCCAAGCATCCATTCCCGCAATGACCCCGTATACGATACCGGAAGCGTGTAATCCCCTAAGTTGTAACGGCGTAAAATAGTTGTTCAGATAATTGTCCTTGATCAAAGGCTCCCCGGCTATTTGGCAACCAAATGCCAACTCCTTTAGACGGGAGTGAAAACGGATGCCGCTTTTACCGTTTTGTAGGGCAGATGTAAAATCTGCCAATCCCACACCATTAGGAGCGCACACACCTAGACCCGTGATAACGACCCTTTGGTTCATTTGGTGTCGATTTTGAACATTCCGGCCAAGTTACCCCTGCAGACCAACTCATTTTTCGCATTGTACATCTTTACTTTACACTTTAGTTTATTGAATCTAAAATATTCTTTTTCGGAACTTACCGTTACGGTTTCATCGGGCAAAACAGGTAGATGAAATTCCATTTCTGAACTTGTAAAAGCGATTGAAATTGAATTTTCATCTATTAAAGTATTACTTTTATTAAGCAGATATATTCCCAAGCAAACCAATCCTATCTGCGCACAGCATTCAGTCAAAATCACACCGGGTACAATTGCGTTCTCCTTAAAATGGCCCTTGAAAAAATCCAATTCCCTGTTGAAAGTAAAATTACCTTTTGCTCCGTTCTCGTTTACATGATGCAACTCGTCCACAAATAAAAAAGGATGTGAATATGGCAGTTTTGCTATGATGCTTTGTTGGTTCATTTCATTTGAAATTATTTTCGACCCGGCACAAAGGTGCTTTTTCGGTCACCGAAGGCTTTCCCCACCATCAACCTTTAGTATCGTGCCGGTAATCCATTTGGCCTCGTCCCTGCAAAGCAGGTAAACGGCGTTGGCCACATCTTCCGGAGTGGTTAGCCGTTTATTGGGATTGCGCTCCAATGCCTGTTTTTTTAGGGTAGCACTCCCCGGAATCATTCTAAACGATTTTGTATCGGTCATCCCCGCCTGAATACAGTTTGCTTTAATGCCAGCTGGTGCAAATTCCAGCGCAATATTTCGTGTGATCGCCTCTAAAGTTGCCTTTGCGGCGGAAACGGCCCCATAATTGCTCCAGGCCTTTGCATTGCCTTCACTGGTAAAGGAAATGATACGTGTATCTTCTGCAAAAAGTTTAGCCTTGACCAAATCCCTTGTCCAATCATAAAGACTCAACGCCATTGCATTTAGGGTAATTTGAAAATCTTGGTTGTTCAGCTCATGGTCTGTATCTGAATGCATCGGTTTAAGGTTGCCTTTTGCAATACTGTGTACCAAGACCCTTATTTTTTGATTATCGCCAAGAAAGGACTGAATGTCTTGAATCAATCTTTTTCTTTTTTCCAACTGAGTGGCATCAACATTAAAGTTTTTTAATTGAACTCCGCTTAAAGTAATACTTTTAAATTCTTTTTCAATATGCTCTAAATCAGATTTTCTATCCCTATGCACTGCGATAATATGATACCCTTCTTTGGCCAATTTTTGTGCAGTCGCCAACCCTAAACCGCTACTGCCTCCTAGAATCAAAGCCCAAAGTGCTGCCTTTTCTTCCCCAGTAATCGAGGAGCTTTTATGCTCTTGTCCACTTATTATACTATCCATAATTCACTGTAAATAATAAAAAATGTTAGTTGTCCCACTCCAACAATACACGTTGTGCCGAAAACCCGGGCCCAAAGCTCAAAATAAGTCCCTGTTCTCCCGGCAAGAGGTCTTTTTGCATAAACCGCTCCAAGACATAGAGTACCGTGGCACTGCTCATATTGCCATATAACCTGAGGGTTTCGCGGGTATCATCAATATTTTTCCCCAGTTTACCAAAAAGCTCTTCTACGGTCTGTACGATTTTACGGCCTCCTGGATGAAAAATCAAATTGTTGACCTTTTCGATATTGCTTCCATATTTTTCAAGGAAAGGATGAACGATATTGGGGAAATGTACCGCTATGGTCTCAGGTACCGAGGGGTCCAAAATCATTTTTAGGCCCGTATTGGTCAAATCAAACCCCATCATATGCGTAGCATCTTTAAAATGATACATTTCTTCCCCAACTATTCTTGGTCCCTTGGCTTTATTTTCTGATGACAAAAGCACACATGCGGCCCCATCCCCAAAAATAGCGGCACTGACCATATTTGCCATAGAATAATCGTTCAATTGAAATGTAGCCGTAGGGCTTTCGACCGCCACGATCGCAGCCCTTTTCCCTGGATTGGATTTCAAAAAATTACTGGCGTAGATAAGTCCCGAGACCCCTGCGGCACAACCCATTTCGGTTACGGGCAAACGTACTACATCTTGCCGTAACCCTAAATCGTTGACCAAGTAGGCATCCAACGAGGGTATCATGATCCCAGTGCAACTCACGGTAATGATATAATCCAGGGATTCGGCTTTCCAACCACTGTTTTTTAGGGCTTTCTGCAATACAGAACCCCCCATTTTTTTAACCTCACGAACGTAAATGGCATTTTTTTCTTCAAATGAAGTTGCCGTAAATACTTCTTCGGGACTCATGATACTATAACGCTTGTCCACAGCAGCTCCCTCAAAAATCTTCAGCACCTTACGCTGAAAACGTTCCTCTTGATCACTGAGCCATAGTTGTACCAAAGGCAGAATATCCTTGGTTTCCCTAAAATATTCCGGCAGTACCTTGGCTACCGTGACAATCCTTACATCGTTCATATGGAATTCAATCGATTTGGTTGCATGACCCACACATACCTAAAGGCCCATTTCCAGTGTATATGGTGTTGTACCGATGGTATTTTTTGGGCATAAGATATAAGGTCTGACTTAAGAAACCCTTTGGTTATGGATATTAAGCCATCGATTTTAGCAACTTTTGTTTTTATAAAAATAAGGCTAAACATCTTAAAAAGATAATAAGCCCATACACTTCTTTGTAAATCATTGATTACCACACCGATTTTGGCCAATTGCGTAAATTTATTAACGAATATCAAAAGCTGTTCATTGGTAAAATGATGCATGGTAAGGGTGCTGAGAAGAATGTCGCACGAATAATCAGATGGGTCAAGCTTTAATATGTCTTGCTGAACAAAGCTGATTTCGGGAAAATCCATGGATTCTTTTTTTGCTATTTCCAGCACGTCTTTATTCAAATCTACCCCTATAAACGATGCCGAAATATTATGCCTTCTACAATGTTGCGCGACACCCCGCATCATTGCTCCATCACCACAGCCCATATCTAGAATAACGTAAGATGTTCTTGGGTTTTTTTCCATCAAATCGGCCACTGCGTTGATGGTAATGGAATTGCCACCAAGTATCTTGTTCACCCTATTGATGTCGTCAAAAACCGATTTCAGATTTTTAGGGCCTGCCTGAAAATCATCCAATATTTCCGGGGCATTACTTCTTTTTGATAAATCTTTTAGCATGTTATGGGTTTTCCATGGGTTCTTTTTATGATATTTCGAAGTAGTGTCGGGGATTTGGTCACGATACGAAGTCCCATACGGGTAAGATTATCATTCAATAAAACCGATTGTAATTTTCTTCCCGCACGAAGTCGTGAACCAAAATTGTTTTGCCATTGTTCGGCATAAGTTTTTTCCAACACACTTCTGTTCAGCTTAGGGAACTTTCTATGTTTCACGATCAATTCGGATGCTATTTTGGCACTATGTATCGCCATGGCCATACCGTTACCGCACAAAGGATGAATAAGACCGGCACTATCACCACACATTAGCATATGGTCTTCAACGGGCGGTTTTTGATGAAAAGATATTTGTGCTATCGTTAAGGGTTTGTCAAAAATTGGCGTGGCATTTTTTAAAAAATCCGATAAATACGGATTTTGGGCGACTACGTTGTCGTTAAAGCTTTCAATACCTTTTTCTTGTTTAAAACTTTCATAATTAGTTAGATAACAAAAATTAACTACGCCAGTTTCCGTTTTGGACAATCCGCCATAACCACCCCTAAAATTATGTAGTGCCACCAAATGGTCGGGAAAATTGTCATAGGTATAATGTGCCTTTACACCCAACCATTCCGATTTTTCACCTATAAATTCTCGATTTAGTTTTTTATCCAATACCGATCTTTTACCGTAGCAGCCTATCGCGAAAGGAGCGTATACTTTATGATTAGCCGTAGTCACCTCAAACCTCTCGTTCGAAAAAACTACACGGTTCACAGCTTCAAAAACAAATACAACATTCAGTTCAACAGCTTTTTCATACAACAAGTTGTCAAAAGCATATCTGCTTATGCCCAAACCGCCCAAGGGAAGTTTGGTTTCCAGGGATTTGCCGGATAGAGTTGTTAATTGCATGGTATCAATCGGTACGGCATTTTCCAAATAAATATCCAAACTGTTCAAATAGGGAACAATCTCGTTGGATACGTACTCCCCACATACCTTATGATGCGGATAAACTTCCTTTTCAAAGAGGGTTACCGGTACATTTTGCTTTGCTAGGTGTATAGCTGCAGTAAGCCCCGCCAATCCGCCACCGATTATAATAACACCTGTCTTATTCACAGCTTGAAGATACTACTTAATACAAAAAATCCAGACATTGCTGTCTGGATTTACGCAAGGCTTTGATTTTCAAATCAATTTGTTATCCTTTTGTTTGTTGCATGGCCTCTTGTTTGAGTGCATCATTGGCGATAATCGCCAATTCTACCCTTCTGTTGGTGGCTTTGCCTTCCGATGTTGAATTGTCTCCTTTGGGCTGGGTTTCCCCATACCATTTGGTAGTAAAACGGGAAGCGGCAATACCTTGTGCAGTCAAATAATCCGTTACCGATTGTGCACGCTGTTTTGAAAGGTTCATATTATAATCTTCGGGTCCGGCACTATCCGTATGCCCTTCTACCAAAATATTGGATTTTGAATATTCCTTCAGAATTCCCGCGAGTTTGTCCAACGTATTGGCTGAAGTTCCTCTAACGGCTGATTTATTGGTATCAAAATACACGCCTGCATCTTCGTTAAAAGTAACATTTATGCCTTCCCCCACTCGGGTAACTTCGGCGCCTGGAATCTCTTCCTCTATGCGTTCGGCCTGTTTATCCATTCGGTTTCCAATATATCCACCGGCAACACCGCCCACAACGCCACCTATAATGGCACCCAAGACCGTATTTCCTTTTCCGACATTATTGCCGATTACGCCTCCAATGGCAGCACCGCTGGTACCACCAATGACCGCGCCTTTTTGTTTGTTATTGGCATTTTTAACGGCGTTACAACCCATGGCCACCGATGCAATCACTATTACTGATAAACCTTTTACTATTATTTTTTTCATATCTATATCTTTCTCTATTTTTTACTGAAATTATATACTACCGTTACTGGACTTCCATTATCGCTTACCGTGGATTTAAGCACCATGTTTTGAGCAGTAAGATCGGCTATGTTCAATCTGTACCCCAATCCACCGGAAATGTCCTTTCGCTTTTCATCTATGAATTTGAATTGAAGTTGATTATTGACAACGGACCAACGGATGAATCGGTCTCCGCCACTGCATAGACTGCCTGCGGTTAATGTATATCTCCCCGTGCTATTATTGTCACGAAAAAACCAATCACTACCTTCAAAGCATATGGCCTGTGCATCATTAAAAAGTACACTTTTGAACAACCCTTCAGTGCCTTCGTACGAAATATTGTCCAACGACCAAGTACCACTGATCAGGTTTCGTTTTTGTCGTGCTTCTTTGGGCGCGGAACAGGATATGATAAAAAAGACCGTTGCGCCAAGCAACATTAAAAATTTCTTCATAATTTGATTTTAGATTTAGACTATATACGATAATGCAAAAATCGTTGATGTTCTGCACCCGTTAAGCTATTGTTAAAACGTAAAGGTATAAACGGCCATAAAGCAAGATCAATTCAAAAAGATATGATATTGATGCGATTGCTAGTACGCCAAAAGTTCATCGAGAACAGCTTTAAAACGTGCCTTGGGCAAATAATTGTTCTCCAAGTTCTTGGCAAACGGAATAGGGGTTTCCAAACTTGCGACACGCCTTACAGGTGCATCCAAATGCTCAAAGCAATTTTCCATGACCAAAGCTGAAATGTCACTGGCAACCCCTCCGAAAAGGCTATCCTCTTGCAGAATGATCAGCTTCCCCGTTTTCTTTACCGATTGGTATACCGTTTCAATATCCAGAGGTTGCAGAGTTCGTAGATCAATTAAATCGGCTTTTATTTGTGGGGAGTCTTCCAATGTTTCCAAGGCCCAGTGCACACCTGCACCATAGGACACCACGGTAACTTGCTTTCCCTGTTTTAAAACGCTTGCCTTGCCCAAAGGTAAGGTGTAGTAATCTACGGGTACGTCTTGATAACTACTACGATATAATGCCTTATGCTCAAAAAACAATACAGGGTTCGGGTCATTTATCGCGGTGGTCAAAAGCCCCTTTGCATCGTAGGGAAAAGCAGGGTAAACTACTTTTAAGCCTGGAGTTTTTGTAAACCATGCCTCATTGGTCTGGGAATGAAACGGTCCCGCCCCTACTCCTGCCCCGCATGGCATGCGTATGACTACATCGGCATTTTCACCCCATCGGTAATTTACTTTTGCCAAATAATTTACAATGGGATTAAAACCACTGCTGACAAAATCGGCAAACTGCATCTCCACAACGGCTTTCATTCCGTTTATTGATAGGCCCATGGCCGTTGAAACTATGGCCGATTCACAAATAGGCGTATTGCGTACCCTCTCTTTGCCAAAAGCATCTATAAACCCTTCCGTTATTTTGAAGACCCCGCCATAATCCGCTACATCTTGCCCCATGATGACAAGGTTATCGTGCTTTTTCATGGATTGTTTTAAGCCCTCGGAAATGGCATCGACCAAGCGTATATTTTTTATCGCTGAACCATGTTCAACTTCTTGATAGTCAAAACTTGAATATACATCATTTAGTTCTTTGCTTTCATCTAGTTCAATAGCCTTCTCTTCAAAAGCCAATTGTAGGTTTTCATCAATTTCCGATTGTATTTCAGATGTGATTTCCTTGATTTTTATTTCGTCCAAGTGCCCTTCGGAAACCAAGAAAGATTCGTAATTGGAAATCGGGTCTTTTTTCGCCCATTCCTCCAGCAATTGGTTAGGAACGTATTTTGTACCACTGGCCTCCTCATGTCCCCGCATGCGAAAAGTGTCGAATTCCAGCAGTACGGGTCTGGGATTCGCTCTCAATTCCTTACACAGTTTATCTACTTTGGTAAAAACCTCCAGAATATTGTTCCCGTCCAATTTATGGGCTTCCATACCATAGCCTACACCTTTATCGGCCAGATTCTTACACTTGAACTGTTCGGAAGTAGGTGTAGATAACCCATAGCCATTATTTTCAATACAAAACAATACGGGCAAATCCCAAACGGCGGCAACGTTCAGCGCTTCATGAAAATCGCCCTCACTTGTAGCCCCCTCACCGGTAAACACTGCGGTTACGTGTTTTTGCTTTCTCAGCACATTGGCCAACGCAATACCATCCGCTACGCCTAGCTGTGGGCCCAAATGGGAAATCATGCCTATGAGTTTATGCTCTTGTGTGCCAAAATGGAAGCTACGGTCACGCCCCTTGGTAAAACCACTGGCCTTGCCTTGCCATTGTGCAAATAAACGGTACAAAGGAACCTCCCTAGTGGTGAAGACACCTAAATTCCTGTGCATGGGCAAAATATACTCATCATTTTTCATGGCGTTTGCAATACCGACTGAGATTGCTTCTTGCCCAATACCGCTAAACCATTTGGAAATTTTCCCCTGTCGCAATAAAATCAACATCTTTTCCTCGATCATGCGAGGTTTTAGCATGTCTTTATAAAGTTTTATGAGTAATTCGACACCGATACCTTTGCTGGGGTAATTCATAAAATCATATCATTTTAAAGGATAAATGTAACGAAAAGCATTCATAAAAATGGGAACAATGTAACAGATGGGATTCCGTATATAATTCATTAAATTTGATTATCAATTTTAAAATAAAAATATGGGCAATATTCCAAGTGTTGATTTAAAGGATTTTACCTCTGGCGATCATGCTAGAAAGCAAAAATTCATTCACGAAATAGGGAATGCTTTTGAAAATATAGGGTTCGTAGCCTTGAGCGGCCATTTTTTATCCGATGCCTTGGTAGAAGACCTGTATGAAGAGATTAAAAAGTTTTTTGATTTGCCGCAAGACATAAAGGATGCTTATGAAATTGAGGGCATTGGTGGACAACGGGGATATACATCTTTTGGGAAAGAGCATGCCAAAGGCAGAAAAGAAGGAGATTTAAAAGAATTTTGGCATTTTGGACAATATGTTGATGACAATCCTACGTTAGAGGCGGAGTATCCAGAGAATGTTTGGGTAAAGGAACTTCCAAAGTTCAATACGGTTGGTAAGGAAACTTACCAAATGCTGGAAAAAACGGCCAAATATGTACTTCGTGCCCTTGCATTACATTTAAAATTGGACGAAAACTATTTTGATGAATTCATCAAAAACGGGAATTCTATCTTACGACCCATACATTATCCGCCTATCACTTCAGAACCAAAAAATGCGGTTCGAGCGGCAGCGCATGGCGATATTAACTTGATTACCCTGCTTATGGGGGCCCATGGCAAGGGATTACAAGTTAAAAATCATGATGATGAATGGGTCGATGCCATTGCCCGTACAGATCAATTGATGATCAATGTCGGGGACATGCTTTCCAGGCTTACCAATAACAAATTGAAATCTACCATACACCAAGTGGTAAATCCGCCCAAAGCGTTATGGGGCACCTCCCGATATTCCATTCCCTTTTTTATGCATCCCATTAGCGAAATGCCGCTGAACTGTCTTGAAAATTGTATTGATGATACCCACCCCAAGCTATTTGAAGATATTACTGCAGGTGAGTTTTTACATGAACGGTTGATTGAACTAGGATTGATAAAAAAATAAGTGATGGACCTAAAAGATCAACTCAAGAATCTATTTCCGGAACATATTCCTTCGGAACCAGAAAAAAAAGCGCCAGAACCCGAGATTTGGCTTCAAGACGAGCCTATTATATGTAAATATGAAAAGCGAAAAGGTAAGCCTATCACTATCTTGGAAGGTTACACGGGTGCAGATTCCGATTTTAAAAAATTGGCAAAGGAACTTAAGACCAAATTAAGTGTTGGCGGCAGTTTTAAGGACGATAAAATCATCATACAAGGCGATTACAGGGATAGAATTATGGAGCTGTTGAGAGACAAAGGTTTTAAAGTAAAACGTGTTTGTGGTTAAGCGCATATAATAATGCCCTAAACTGAAATGGTTGCGTAGTTTTTTGTTAAAATTTTTCTTTCTTTTCGATTAAATGTTACTTTTATAAGTCAAACAACAAACAGCAACCTAAATGAGTTCCCTTCTACATATTACCAATGGCGATAGTTTTACCCAAAGACTCGAAGGTTTAAAACTTAAAGGCGACATTATCACATGGCGCGAAATGCTCTGTGAGGGCAAAACGGAAACTAACGTTGGTAGCGAATCCTTTTGGAAGACACGTTTTGAATTTTTATCAAAAAACTACAAGGTTACCAAATCGTGGTTTGTAGAAAAAACACTTAAAGAATACCGCTCTCTGTGTAATCACAAACAGCAAGACCAAATCGTTTTATGGTTTGAATACGATTTATTCTGCCAAATAAATATGCTAGCCGTATTAAGCTGGCTGAAAACGCATCGAAAATATGCCGAAATATCTTTGGTCTGTAGTGGTAAAGAAGACAAAACGGACAAAATGTACGGGCTCAATGATCTATCGGATGATCAATTATTGAATCTCTACGAAAATAAAACAGTGTTGACTCAGGACGATGTTGAATATGCAGATTATGTTTGGCAGCTGTATTGTAGCGACAACCCCATACGGTTAGAGAATTTGACCGATTATGAAAATTATAATTTTAAATATCTTTCGGCTAGTATACATATTCATCTACAAAGATTTCCTTCCATCAAAAATGGCCTTAATGCCATGGAAAACAATATTTTAAATCTTTCTGTGTCCGAAAAACCAAAAAATAAAAAGGCTTTGCTGGGCATAATTCTCAAGAATCAAGGACTTTTAGGTTTTGGAGATACACAATATGAGCGTACCATCTCTAGATTAAAACCTTTATACTCTACCTTCAACCCTGTGCGTTTGACCAAAAAGGGAAAAGAGATATTGGAAGCAAAAACCAGCTATTACTCCTACATACGGGAAAATGATGTGTATTTGGGCGGCGCTCTTAAGTACAATTTTCTCTACAACACGAATTCTGACCGAATTCTAAAACTTTAGTATGAGTTTAAGCCCTTCCGAGCTTATCTTAAATGCGGACAACAGCATTTACCACCTCAATTTAGTACCCCAAGATATAGCAGAAACCATAATTACCGTCGGGGATCCCGATAGGGTCGGGCATGTTTCTAAATATTTTGATACCGTAGACATTAAAAAGGAGAAACGGGAATTCATAACCCATACCGGAAAATTAAAGGGGAAGCGAATCACCGTTATATCCACAGGCATTGGTACCGATAATATTGACATTGTCCTTAATGAATTGGATGCCTTAGTGAATATCGATTTTGAGAGTAGAACCGTTAAACCTCAAAAAACCACCTTGGATATTTTTCGCATAGGTACATCGGGAGCCATTCAACCTAATATTCCTGTAGATTCTTTTTTGATTAGCGAGTATGCCATTGGTTTTGATAACCTGCTTCATTTTTATGAAAGCGAGCATATTCAATTTCCTGAAATGCAATTGGCTTTTATAGACCATACGGATTGGTCCGTTTATAAATCCATTCCCTATATCGTAGAGGGCAGTAGGGATTTAATGCTCGATTTTGACAATGATGTTTTTCAACTAGGGTTTACAGCCACCAATGTAGGTTTTTATGGCCCTCAGGGCAGAAAATTACGTTTGCGTACACAAGATGCTACATTAAATCCGAAAATGGCATCCTTTGAATACCAAGGGTTGAAAATCACCAATCTAGAGATGGAAACTTCTGGTATTTATGGTCTTTCCCAACTTTTAGGACACCGTGCACTTTCCCTAAACTGTATTTTGGCCAACAGGGGCACGGGGGAATTTTCTGAAAATCCGGAAAAGGCCATTGATGAACTGATCAAGCAGACCTTATCCATAATTATCAAATGAAAACTGTAAGAATCATAGGGGTCCCCGAGCATTTTAACCTGCCTTGGCATTTGGCCATAGAGGAAGGTGCCTTTGAGGAACGAGGTATTGAATTACAATGGACGGATATTCCCGAAGGTACAGGGAAAATGTGCCAAATGCTCAAAAATGAAGAGACCGATTTGGCCATTATCCTTACCGAGGGACTCGTTAAAAGCATTATCGATGGTAATACGGTTAAATTAGTGCAAGAATATATAGCTTCGCCCCTATTATGGGGAATTCATGTTGGGGCCAAAAGTCAACTTATGCATATTGATGACCTTGAAAACTCGAAAGCTGCCATTAGTAGATTTGGGAGTGGTAGTCATCTTATGGCCTATGTAAATGCCCAAAACCAAGGATGGAGTACTAAAAATTTAGTATTTGAAATCATAAATAATCTGGACGGAGCAATTGAAGGCTTGACCAATAACAAGGCAGACTATTTTATGTGGGAACACTTCACTACAAAACCTTTGGTAGATAATGGCACCTTTCGTAGGTTAGGTGATTGTCCTACACCGTGGCCTTGTTTTGTGATTGCGGCAACCGAAGCTTTTTTAACGGACAATATGAAAACTTTAAGGCATATTCTAGAAGTTATAAATCTGTATACCGAGGAATTTAAATCAATTCCCAGTATAGATCGCACTTTGGCCAATCGCTACAGGCAAAAATTGGAGGATATACAAGAATGGTTATCGATTACAAAGTGGAGTCAGTCGCAGATGGATTCGCAAACCATTGAAAAAGTGCAAGATATCCTGATTGACTTAAAGTTGATTGATAAAAAATTAAAAGTGGAACAAATCCTTACCAAGCTATAGGTTTTTTGCCTAAATTTTGCAAAATCCCATTGGTTTTGCTGAAGTGATGGTTTCCAAACCAGTACCCACGATTGGCACTCAGAGGCGAAGGATGACCAGAGGTTAATATATGATGTTTGCTTTTATCTATTAAAGTGGCCTTCTTTTTTGCGTAGCCTCCCCAAAGTAGAAAAACAAGATTCTCTTTCTCTTGTGATAATTTTCTGATAACAGCATCCGTAAAAGTTTCCCAGCCTTTATTTTGATGGCTTCCTGCTTGGTGAGCTCTTACGGTCAATGTAGCATTGAGCAATAAAACCCCTTGGTCGGCCCAACGTTCCAGATTACCGCTTTTGGGATAGGTTGTGTTTATGTCGGTTTGGATTTCCTTGAAAATATTGATGAGTGAAGGCGGATGCGGGATTCCATCCTTTACCGAAAAACAAAGTCCGTTTGCCTGGTTCGGTCCATGATAAGGGTCTTGACCAATAATCACGACCTTGGTTGCATCAAACGGACAGTGGTCAAATGCGGCGAAAATATGGGGACCTTTGGGATAACAGGTATGTTGGGTGTACTCCTGTTTAACAAAATTGATAAGCCTTTTAAAATAAAGCTGTTCAAATTCCGTTTTTAAGTATTGTTTCCAACTTGGGTGTATCTTTACATCCATAAATATAAATATTTGGGTGCCTATTATATTTTGTTAGCGTATCAAAAATAAAAGTAATATAATTCAATTTAACCCATAAAATATGATATTTATCTAAATCTCAAAAGTAAATAAGATGCACAAAAACCTCATTATCAACTTTACGCCGACCGGTATGATTCCTACAAAAAAGATGACACCGTATGTTCCCGTAAGTGTTGACGAAATTGTAGAAGATGTTCATGCGGCTTGTGAAATAGGGATAACTATGGTTCATTTACATGCCAGGGACGCTATCTCACATGTGCCTAGTTATAAAAAGGAAATCTACTCGGATATAATTTTGGGCATTCGCAAGTTTGCGCCTAAATTGGTTATATGTGTTTCTCTCAGTGGTAGGGATTTCAGTGAGCTTGAAAAACGTTCAGATCCCTTATTGTTAAGCGATTGGGCAAAACCGGACATGGGTAGTTTGACCTTGAGTTCACTCAATTTTAATAAGACGGCAAGTGTAAATTCCCCTCAAATGGTAATGGACTTGGCTAAGATGATGAAAGACAAAGGCATTATTCCCGAACTGGAAGTTTTTGACTCGGGCATGATAAACTATGCAAAATATTTAGAGAAGAAAGAACTGTTGGTAGCGCCCCATTACTTTAATATACTTTTGGGTAATATTGCTTGTGCACAACCTAATCTTCTACACACTGGGGTATTGATCAACGATTTGCCAAATGATTCTTTATGGAGCTTAGCGGGGATCGGCAACAGCCAATTGATGATGAACTCTATTGCTATTGCTACAGGTGGCGGTGTGCGAACGGGTATAGAAGACAATATTTGGTACGATGCTTCTCGTACAAAATTGGCAATGAATATAGATTTAATAAAACGCATACATGTCATAGCTAAAGCAAATGAACGTAAGGTTATGCTACCTTCGGAATTTAGAAAAAAAATGAACCTAGCACCTGGTGATGGTCAGTATGGCAGAAAGTATACAGAATCAACCTAGCTTAAATGGAAGTTGAAAAAGATGACAAATTTTATAGATTCAAGTGGTTTTGGAATATACTTCGCCATGGGCTGTTCATGCATGGGCTTAGGAATAGGCTAGCGCGTATTGGTATAGATATAATGCCGTATTATTGGGTGCTGGAAGAAGCCACACCCCTATCTAACCCGCCAAAGTTACGAGGAAAGGACATCTCTGGTTTTAGGGTCATGAATTTTGATGAGAAAGATGTTATAAAAATTAAAAATAGCATTATCGGTATTGAGCAGAAAGACTTGTTACAATACATTCGTGAAGGTCAAATATGTATCGGTATAAAACACAATGACGAAATCGCTGCATATACCTTCATAAAGCCTGACAGTTTTTATTTTAGGGACAGGGAATTTAAGTTCAAAGCGAATGAAGTATATCTACATAGCATGTATACTTTTGAAAAGTTCAGGGGTAAAAACATGGCTCCTTACCTGCGCTATGAGTGCTATGAAATGCTGAAAAATGAAAATATAGATTATAAATACAGTGTAAGCGAATATTTCAATAAATCCACCATTAGATTTAAGAAAAAATTAAATTCCGAACACAAAAAACTGTATCTGAGTATTATACTTTTTGGAAAAATAACTTGGAATTTTACGCTGAAAACGTTTAGAGGATAAGAGTCTATGATGCAATTGTTGAGAAGTAAACTATTTTGGTTCGTTGATGCCATAAAAGGGGGCAAAATATCTGAACATTATAAAGAAATAGCGTTTATAAACAGTCAAAAAAACAACTTTAGTTCAGTTTCGCATACACGAAATAAGCTTATTGGCGACATTTTAAATCACGCTGCATCGACAACGCCCTACTATAAAGACTTTAAGCAAAACGAAGCTCTTAGTAATTTTCCTGTCATCAAAAAAACGATAGTTCAAGAAAATTTTGAGGCCTTTAAATCCACAGTATATCTAGACCGTCCAAAATTCAAAGTTGCTACAAGTGGTTCAACAGGTGTACCATTTTTTTTATATCAAGATCAAAATAAAAAAAACAGAAATACTGCCGACACTATTTTTTTCTTAAAAAAAGCTGGTTATGAGGTAGGTCAGCGTCTATATGACATTGAGGTTTGGCGTAATATCAATATGATGACACCTCTAAAAGCATGGATGAAAAATTTGGTATATGTTGATATTTCAAAATTCAATGATGCCGATATTGACCTTTTTATAGCCAATCTCAAAAAGGATACATCCCCCAAAAACTTGGTCGGTTTTGCTTCAGCATTTGAGAACATATGTCAACATCTGGACAAAATTGGCTCAAAACCTTTTACCAATTTAAAAATAGCATCAATTATAGCAATTTCGGAACATTTGAACGACTACGTAAAAAGTTCAATGAAAAAGTACTTTAACGCCAATGTGGTTTCAAGATACTCAAACGAAGAAATTGGTATTATTGCCCAACAAATTCCTGGAGCCAAAAAAACCGATTTCCAAATCAATTGGGCGAGTTATCATTTGGAAATACTTAAGATGGATTCGGATAGGCCGGCAGAGCCCAACGAAAAGGGAAGAATAGTTATAACCGACCTTTTCAATTATTGTATGCCGATGATACGATACGATACGGGAGACATCGCCAGTTTTGACACCTTGCTGGCCGAAGACGCTCCATTCCCCAAACTCACAAGTGTAGAGGGTAGAAAGATGGACTCGGTTTTCAATACAAACGGAGAGGCTATTTCACCGTTTCTGATATACACTAAATTTTATCCGTTTTATCATTTGATAAAACAATATCAATTTATTCAAGTCAAAGAGAAAAAATATCTGATAAAACTAAATACCCATACTGGTAGTTTTGAGCATAGGGATGCTTTAATTCAAAGCTTTCAAGAGGATTTTGGGAACGATGCGGTAATAGCGTTGGAAATGGTTGACGAAATACCGCCTTTATCCTCAGGAAAACGAAAAAAGGTAGTTAATCTTAACACAGGAAAAAAATAATGGTATTGACTTTATCATAATACGAAATTATATGAATATTTTTCCTGAACTGATACCATAAACCTTCAAATTCCACATCTCGCCCCCAATCCTTACCTTTGCCGCTGATTAATACCAAATAGTGGCAAACATTTACCATAAAACGCTTCAAGACCTAGAATTTCCAACCGTTTTACAGCAGTTGGCCGCACGTTGCAACACCGAACCGGGCAAAGCATCTGCTTTGGAAATCGCACCTATTGCTGAAAAGTCCGTTATATTGAGAGTTTTGGGCCAAACTTCGGAATACCTTACCTCGTTGCAAAGCGATACCCGAATGCCCAATCATGGTTTTGATAGTATAAATGCCGATTTAAGGTTACTCAAAGTAGAGAATACCACGCTTGAAATTCAGGGCTTTCGACGTATTTCATCCATTTGTGATACGGTAACAACCCAAAAAAAGTTTTTGAAAAAATTTAAGGAGTACTACCCTTTGCTTTTTGAACTTTCTGAAAGTTTGGAGTTACAAACCGAAATTCCGCAACTTATCAATGCTGTAATCGATAGGTTTGGAGAGGTAAAGGACAGCGCATCTGAAAACCTAAGAAGTATTCGCCAGCAAAAGCAGGGTATTAAGGGTAAAATCGGGCAAAGCTTTGGTGCGGCCCTAAATCAATACCACGCATCGGATTTTTTGGACGAGATTCGGGAATCGGTTGTGGAAAACCGTCGTGTTTTAGCCGTTAAGGCTATGTATCGCAAAAAAGTGAAGGGTTCGGTCATGGGCACTTCCAAAACCGGAAGCATTGTATATATAGAGCCCGAAGCTACTTTGAGATATAGCCGAGAGCTCAACAATTTGGAGTTTGAGGAGCGGGAAGAAATACAGCGTATTTTAAATCAGCTTACCCATCAAATACGGCCCTTTGCCTGGCTCTTGAGACAATATCAGGAATTTTTGACCCATATTGACGTCACGGCGGCCAAAGCGAAATACGCTGAGGAAATGAATGCCTTGTTGCCGGAAATCAATGAAAACAAACGCCTTTTTTTAAGGGATGCCTATCATCCCCTACTTTTTTTGAACAATAAGCAAAAAGACGAGAAAACTTATCCCCAGACTATAGAGTTGCATCCCGAGAACCGTATTATCGTTATTTCGGGACCCAATGCCGGTGGAAAAAGCATCACCTTGAAAACGATAGGTCTGTTACAGGTTATGCTGCAATCCGGATTGTTGATCTCGGTTCATGAACGTAGTTCCGTTTGTTTGTTTGAGAAGATAATGACGGATATTGGTGACAACCAATCCATTGAAAATCATTTAAGTACATATAGTTATCGACTTAAGAACATGAACCAGTTCTTGAAACGGTGCAATAACAAGACCCTGTTCTTGATCGATGAATTTGGAACGGGAAGCGACCCCGAGTTGGGCGGCGCATTGGCCGAGGCTTTCTTGGAAGTTTTTTATGAGCGTGAAGCTTACGGCGTAATTACTACGCACTACTCCAATCTTAAGGTTTTGGCCAACGAATTGCCGAATGCCACAAATGCCAATATGTTGTTTGATAACAAATCATTACAGCCCACTTTTCAATTGGTCTTGGGACAGGCAGGTAGTTCTTTTACGTTTGAGGTCGCACAAAAAAACGGAATCCCCTACTCGCTCATCAATAAGGCAAAGAAAAAAATAGAACGTGGCAAAGTACGATTTGATGCGACTATTGCCAAATTGCAAAAAGAACGCAGCAAAATGGCCCAAACCGGGTCAAAACTTCAAGAAGAGGAGACCAAGGCCAGAGCGGAAGCCGAACGCTTGGAAAAATTGAACGCCAAGATCAAGTCCAAGCTGGAAAACTATCAGGAGCTGTACGATCATGACCAACGCATGATACAGCTGGGCAACAAAGTAAACGTAGCGGCCGACAAATATTTTCAGGATAACAAAAAACGTAATTTGGTTTCAGAGCTTATCCGCATTGTAGAGACCGAGAACAGTAAACGCAAGAAAAAATCGGCCAATCAGGCCAAGGCAGAGCGTGCAAAAAAGGCAAAGGTAGCCCAGGAAGTACAAAAAGAGGTCAAAGTCATCCGTGAAAAAAAGAAGGTAGAGAAAACTAAAGCGGTACTTAAAGAAAAGAACAAACCTAGACCTGTCCTAAAAATTGGGGACCGTGTTCGTATGCACGATGGCAAGGCCATAGGTACCGTTGACAAACTGGAAAAAGGTAAAGCTGTCGTAAATTATGGCATGTTCACTACGAATGTGGGGGTAAATCAGTTGGAATTGGTAAGTACGCCCAAATCTTCCTCAAAACGAAAGACCTAAAGTATCACTCCTAATTTTAAGTGTAATTCCCTCTATTTTAGAGGTTTTACCGAGAAAAAATGATTGATGTTTTTTATAAAGTTCAACTCATTCGCTGCGGTCATTTCGAAGCGAGAGAAGTGATTGGGAAATCTAAATTTTCATATATCTCGGAAACATTGGAACCACTAGTTTTTCATATGTCCGCATTGTATCTTTGTGTTAAAGTATTTATCGTTCTGAAACTGGTAGTAAAGCTAAGTGTAAATGGTCTAAACCATTTGATCGTAAATTAAAGTGCTCTCTATATTCGAAACGAATAAAGTCAACTCAATGGAAGATGATAAAAAAATTGTACTATTCGACGGGGTTTGCAATCTGTGCAATGCCTCTATTCAATTTGTGATCAAGCGCGATACCAACGATGTATTTAGATATGCCGCTCTACAAAGCGAGGTGGGCCAAAAGCTTGTTTCTGAACGCGGCTTGGACACCTCTCAAATAGATTCCATCATCCTAATTGAACCGGGAGTTGCATATTATACAAAATCGGATGCCGCTTTGGAAATAGGCAAGCATTTAAGGGGGTACCGCACTCTTTCATCCCTATTAAAATTGATTCCGAGTGGTTTTCGGAACATTATTTATGACTTTGTCGCCCGAAATCGATACAAATGGTATGGTAAGCAGGATGACTGTATGATTCCCACACCCGAATTGCAGGCAAAGTTTTTGGGTTGACTTACCCAAAACACCCTTTCCCTCTTTCAAAATACCAATTCGCTTATTCTTTATTTTATTTGAGTCTGTTCCGCATTAAGTTTATCCAAACTTTAAACCAACGAACATGAAAAAGCTATTCATTTTTATCGCTTTATTTCCAATATTTACTTTCGGAAACGATAATCAAATTCCATCAAAAATAAAAGAGGTAACTGTTTATTTGAGCGGTGCACATGTAACCCGTTCTGCCCATTGCATACTCAAAGCAGGCACTTCTGAAATCAAGTTTACAGGGCTTTCGACACAAATTGATGAAAGTAGTATTCAGATTTCCGGTTTACAATCGGTATCCATCTTATCCATGGCGTATGATATAAACTACATGGCCCAAAAGAAAAATACACCGCAATCCGATGTGCTACAAAATGAAATTGATGCTCTGGAACTGCAAATAGCCAAGTTCAGAAATCAAATAGCGGGTCTTGAGGAAGAGGAAAAGGTGATTAACGGTAATAGATTGCTCAATTCTAGGACCGATGGCGTAAGCTTGGAGAAAATCAAACAAATAAGTACGTATTATAGGGAAAGGATTACCGATGTTAAAAATGAAATATATGTTACCAATCTAAAAATAAACGAGCTGGATCACAAAGCAAGGGCTATAAAAAGTCAAATGGCCGAGATAAACAATATTCCGGAAAAAGAACAAGGGGAAATTAAAATAAAGTTTGACACTGCCATTGATATAAATTTAAATATATCCATTTCCTATTTGGTAGAAGATGCTGGATGGATTCCCAGTTACGACATTAAGTCTAAGGACATCAACTCTCCACTTAAACTAGCATATAAGGCCCATGTATATCAAAAAACAGGGCAAGATTGGGATAATGCTAAAATTGCACTATCAACGGGTAATCCTAATGTTAATATTGTAAAACCTACATTGGGCACAAAATATTTGAATTTTACCAATGGCCGTTCCAAAAGGTTTAGCACAGCTACCAAAAAACAACGATATTTTTATAATCCAACAGTCAAAAAAATCGCAGGAACCATATTGGACGAGTCTGGTTCTCCCCTACCCGGGGCCAATATTGTGGTAAAAGGAACAGCTAATGGCACACAAACTGATTTTGATGGTTTTTTTACTTTAAATATTACCAACGGTCAGGAGTTAATGGTCTCTTATATTGGTTATAAAACCGAAGAACTTCCTATCTATTCCTCGGTCATGAACATAAAACTCGAAGAGGATTCCCAAGCCTTGGAGGAAGTTGTAGTGATGGGATACGGAACGAGAAGCAAAAAAGACTATACCGGAGCAGTATCAAGGGTTTTACAAGGTAAAACGGCTGGAGTCCGGGTAAGAGGCGCCTCATCTGTTCCTCAACTCCCTTTGTATATTATTGACGGAGTACCCGTGGATAATTTTATAGAAGGTGATTTGGATGAAGATGAGATACAATCCATGGAAGTTCTTAAAGGTAAAAATGCCACCTCGATTTATGGGAGTAAGGGTAATCATGGGGTAATCGTGATAACAACCAAAAAAAGTGCGGTCCAAGATGATATTACCCAAACCAAATTTATAATCAAAAAGCCATATACCATAGTATCGGACGGTGACATTACCGCTATTGAAATCAACACATTCTCCCTGAACGGCAGCTATGAATATTTCACGGCACCCATTGTTAATGAAAATGTATTTTTAACCGCTCGTTTTAGTGATTGGGAAAAATACAATCTATTACCGGGAGAGGCCAACATCTATTTTAAGGGTGCTTATGTAGGAAAAACCGTTATAGATCCTTACACGGTTAAAAAAGAAATGACTATTTCTTTGGGTATAGACGCCAATATTACGGTTAGACGTAAACAGGATAAAAACTTCAAGAGTAAATCGTTTTTGGGCAACAACCGTATTTTGGATAGAAAGTATGATTGGGAAGTTAAAAACGGCAAAGCTGTGCCTATTGACATAAAAATTATGGATCGCATCCCGCTATCTCAAAATAATGATATCAGAGTAATTGACATTGAAACTTTTGATGCCGATTACGATACCAAAAAGGGATTATTGAGCTGGAAAATACAGCTAAGTCCCAAACAAACCAAAACAAAATCATTCTCATTTAGGGTAAAGTACCCGAAGTATAAAAGTATTTCGTTATAATTAGTTTTTATTTGATACAGTATTTGCTTGAATCAAGATAGGGTTAATGTATTGGTTCGTTTGATTTTAAGGCACAAAAATTATACTTTACCAAGTTACTATCATCTATTTTTACAATAGTATGGATGCTTTAAGCTTGAGCTCTTTTTAGAGGAAAAAATATCGGGAACACGTTTTTTTATATTGAAGTCTTGATGATCCTACTCGGCACGATGCAAAACGTATTACCATGTCCTGTCTTTAAAAATCTAACAACTTGATAAAATCTTTATTAAAATACATTCTGAAAACCCAAATAATGAGAATCTTATTTTTAATCGTAACCCTATTTGCAATGACTTTTTCATCATATGGTCAAGAACTGGATTCCGTACAAAAGCTCTTGTTTAATAACTTTGTAAAAGTATTTGAAAATGAACACTTTGCGATACAAGACCGTGTTCAGCAAAAGGTAATACACGATGAAGCATTATATTTTCTTTTCAAGATTGTACCAAAAAAAGAAGGCAACTATTTTATAAAGCAAGTTTTTGAACACAAGCCGGGTTGGGGTTACAAGAAAAATAGCATTTTGAATGTGGTCAAAGCTGTAAAAAAAGGAACCCCACGATTTTTTTCCGGTATAGAACCGTCACCATTTAATAGTCCTACATGTTGGGTCGGGGATACAATAGTGATCCCTATTTTTTGGAACAAAAATATCGTAACAAGCGATTTTTCAAAAGGAGAAAAAACAGAACGTGAAATTTATGGTAAAATGGATACGGTTTCCACATACAATAACCGAGATAGGCAGCTAAACTGGAAAATCACGAATATGGTAAACGAGGTTAAAGTCGAGGGCGTAAGTTCGTCGTATGCCGTTCATCGCCATCTTAAGGATGAGACCGTTTCACATAATATCCGTTTGAAAGCGATACAGCCGGGAAAATTCATTTTGAAAATTGGAGCGGTACGGCATAAATTAATGATCTATCCTAAGGATCGTAACATTACCAAAACGGTAACACAGGTAATTGGTCTACAATGGGAGGGCAAAACCACTTCGTATGCGCTCCCGCCGGGATACAGCAAATCGCATTTTGTGCCCTATGGTAAATTACGGGTCGGCGATACCATTGCCTTTACCTTTTTAAGCTATGTACAAGCGGTCAATAACCCACAAAATATTGACCCTACAATCATTGTTCAAAAATTGGCGTTTGACGAGTAGCAATAAACCCCGTAAAAATATTTTGATGTTGTCAACAAGTTTATAATATATTTGGATTATAGCTATTGAAAATAATTTTAGGATGGTTGAGCATTGTTGTCGGTCTATAAAAATCATTTAAACGAATTTTATCTTAACATTGGCAAATATTAGAACGAACATTTGAAATTTTTAAAAAACACCAATTTATATAAATGAATTTTGAAACCCAACTCATCTTTTTTTTTAGTGCTTTAGGAGCATTTAATGGGTTTTTATTATCACTCTACTTTGCCACTGTCGCACAAAGGAAAAAGTTTTCAAATTACTTTTTAGCGTTATTACTGTTAGTCTTGAGTATAAGAATTATCAAATCCGTATTCTTATTTTTTAATCCAAATTTATTTAGTGTTTTTGTACAGATAGGACTTTCTGCTTGTGTATTGATTGGACCAGCACTGTACTTGTATACTTTATCTCAAATAAAATCATCAAAAGTCAAAAAATTGTGGATTCACTTAATTCCCTCTTTGAGCATAGTAATTATATTAGGAATTGTATATCCGTATTTGGACAATAGAAAACTGTGGACCACATTCTTAGTTAAGGGAATTTATTTACAATGGTTGGTTTATATTATTTTAACAGGTTTTAAACTAAAGCATATTTTAAATAAAGTAACCTCAAAAAGTACAAAGCTCAATGATGTCGAAGTTTGGTTGTTAAGTATTTTTGCAGGAGTAACGATTATTTGGCTTTCTTATAATATTGCTTCTTATACATCCTACATTGTCGGGGCATTATCATTTTCATTTGTTTTTTACCTTTTGGTTTTATTATGGTTGTTCAAAAAGAATAAAAGCACCCTGTTTTTTCAAGAAAAAGTAAAATATGAGAATAAAAAAATCGATACAAAAGAGGTAAAATTAATTGCAGAAAAACTAACAGTGATTAAGGGTGAGAAATTGTTCAAAAACCCCAATTTAAAATTGTTGGACATTGCTAACCAACTCAATATTTCATCTCATCAACTATCACAGTTTTTGAATGATAATTTAGGTAAGTCATTTTCTTTGTTTATAAACGAATTTCGAATTGAAGAAGCAAAACAGTTATTGATTTCAAGTGAAGCATACACCATAGAAACTATTGGTTACGATTGTGGTTTTAACTCTAAGTCTACTTTTTTTACAACTTTCAAAAAAATAACAGGGACTACACCAGCTAAATACAAAAAAGAAAAGAGTACAAAAGAAACCGATTAAAAGTCTTTATTCATATAGTAGTAGTTCGGATTTATAATAGAAAACCTTTTTAAATAAGAACGATTGCATATTGCGATAAATTAATATCGCATGCGAAAAATAACATTCCTTCTATTGATTCTGCCTATTCTAATGGGTTTCAAAAACTCAAGGAAAGCACAAGATAAAATACTTTTCATAGTATCTAATCAACATACTTACGGAAATACAAATTTAAATACTGCCAATCATTTTTCTGAAATCGTATTGGCTTATGATGTATTTGAAAAAAAAGGTTATAAAGTAGATTTTGTAAGTCCAGAAGGAGGTGCTATTCCTGTTGGATATATCAAAACGTCTGATAGTATTCAAAAAAAGTATCTATACGATGCTGATTTTATGAATTTACTTAAAACCACCTTAAAACCAGAAGTCATTAATCCCGAAGACTACAAGGCTGTGTACTATGTAGGAGGTGGAGCCGCAATGTTTGGTGTGCCAGATAACAAAGCCATTCAGGCAATAACCATGTCTATTTACAATAACAATGGTGTTGTTTCTGCCGTGTGTCATGGTACCGCTGGTATTGTTGACTTAAAAACAGATGATGGCAGCTATTTGGTAAATGGTAAAAAAGCGAACGGTTTCCCAGATAAATTTGAAAACCAATCAGCTGACTACTATAAAACATTCCCTTTCTCAATAGAAGAAGCAATAACAAGAAATGGAGGAAAATTCATGTATTCAAAAAAGGGTTGGGACAACCATTATATTGTTGATGGAAGGTTAGTTACCGGTCAAGATCCTTCTGCTTCGAAAACAGTAGCCGAAAAGGTCGTTGAATTACTGGAAAAGCAGAACAAACAGTTTATTGGTTTAAAAGAAAATGTTGATTTAAAATCAAAGGTTGATAATTATGTCAATAAAATAATGGAAGAATTTGACATTAAAGGCACAGCAGTAGCAATTTTAAAAGATAACCAAGTTATACATAAAGCATATTATGGAAAAGCCAATATTGCCTATGATATTCCTGTTAGCAACACATCAATTTTTAAAACACACTCACTAACAAAACTTTTTGTTTCTGTAGCCGTTTTTAAACTCATTCAAAATAAAAAAATCAACCTTGAAGATGCTATTGGAGAATTTTTACCCGATTTACCTTTAAACTGGAAATCCATTCAAATAAAACATCTTCTCTCTCATTCATCTGGATTACCAACTATGCCCGTATCAAGAAATCTAACCGAATTGGAGGCTCAAGAAATTATTTTTAACAAAAACATTCAAACTTCACCTGGTAAAGAATATCACTATAACCGAACCAATTTATGGTTATTAAAACAGCTTATTGAAAAAGTTAGTAAGCGAAAATTTCAAGATTTAATTGTCGAAAATCAATTTAATGGAAATGATACGGGTATTTCTTTTTCTGGTGACATTTTAGATATCGTACCCAATAGAGTTACCGAGTATTACCCAAATAAAAACTACGAACCAAAGATTTTTGATTTTTACTTGCCAGACTATTTATTATCAGCAGGTGGGCTTAATATAACATTAGACACTTATATAAAATGGGATCAACAATTTAATGTTGGGAGTTTATTAAATCAAAAGAACAAAACTATAATGACCACTCCATTTCCTTACAAGGATGGAAGCTCATTCTTCTCATATGGATGGAGAATTGAGTATTTAAATAAGATCAAAACCATTGGTTTTAGTGGCGGAGGCATATCGGTATTTAAAAAAATACCTAGTAAAAATATGACAATCATTTTTTTATCCAATGGCTATAGATACGATCCTTACATAGAGCGTGTCAGTAATAATTTATTGGGTATTGTAGATGAAACACTTCGTAATACAGAAAACTTAGCCAGTGAAGAATTGGAAATAGCAATCAATAAAAAGAATTACAAAAATGTTCAAATACTTTTAAATCGGCTTAAAGATGATAAAGACTATAGCATGATTGATTTTGAAATGATCATTAATGAAATAGGATATAGCTTTCTAAACGCTATTCAGCCTAGATTAAATGAAGCCATAGAAGTCTTTAAGTTAAATACCCGAAACTACCCAAAATCTTGGAATGCTTTTGATTCTTTGGCCGAAGCATTTGGAATAAAAGGAGATATTAAAAACGCTAAAATAAACTATGAAAAAGCACTTGAACTTACTCCAAAAGGTAATGCCGCTAACATAGAAAGGATAACAAATCTTATTAAAAATCTCAAAAAAAGCAATTAAAACACCTCATCTTAACATCTGACATTTTAACTCTAAAACAATACAAATATGAAAACGAAAATCATCACATTATTACTTTGCATAACCATATCTACAACTATTTGTGCTCAAGATTCCGATTACAAATTAATAGAACAAACCGTGTCTTATTATTTAGATGGCGGAACAAATAACGACTTTGACACGCTAAAAAAAGCATTTCACAAAAACGCAACCATGAAATTTATTAGCAATGGAGAATATACCGAAGTAAATGCTATTGAAGCTTTTAGAAAAGGTATAAAACCAGGACCAAAACAAAATAGAAAAACGAGTATTGTATCTATTGATATTACCGGTATGGCAGCAAGTGCAAAACTAAAATTAGAATACCCTAACGGAACATTTATAGACTATATGAATCTTTTAAAGATTGATGGAGAATGGAAAGTCGTGAGTAAAATATTTCATAGGAAAACAAAGACGGAAAAAAAGTAGCTGACGACTGGAAGATGTATTTAGGATTTTGAAAAGGAAAAGCTATACGTCTTGTTGAGCAGTTGATAAAAAAGGTCTAAAAAAAGTGCTAAACAACCTTGCCAACTCTCTGGAAAATTAACGCTGAATGAATGAGCTGTCGTACAATGGAAACATTTTGACCATCATTTAAGACAATTTGATTTTCAGCGAAGAAAAAAATGAATGATAAAATAAATTCGGTTCTAAAGAACTTACATCTTTTAATAGCCATTGCTATTGTACTACCAACAGGAATAATTTATGGGTCACCATCTATTCTTACTAAGCAATTGGATATTCAAGTCAATACAGTTGACCTTTCAAACATGCTCAAAGCAATAATGTGTTTATACATTGGAATTTCCATGATATGGATTTTAGGAATTTGGAAAAGAGAATATTGGAAACTTGCAACTCAACTGAATATTTTATTTATGCTGACTCTTGCTACAGGACGTGCGCTGAGTATGGTAATAGACGGACTTCCAACAGGAGGTTATATTTTCGGAATAATAGCTGAATTTGTTCTTGGAATTTATTCGATTTACCAACTGAAAAAGTATCATTTGAAAAAAATTGAAAGGTAAAAAGGTCATCAGGTAACTACAATATATAACTAATCGAACACACTATGGGAAGAATACTATTTTTCGTTTTAATATCAATTATCACTGTTGGTTGCAATTTCATAACAAAAGAGAAAAACTCTATTGAGCAAAATCCGATTGAAAAAAAAATAGAAAAAGCAATGGCCGAAAATAATGTGCCTAGTTTATCCATCGGAATTATTCGAGACGGAAAAATAGATGTACTCAAAGGTTTTGGTACTAAATCAAGAAAAGACACCACTAAAGTAAATGAAAACTCCATATTTCAGATTGCGTCCCAATCAAAAATGTTTACTGGTATAATGGTTAATAATTTGATTCAAGAAGGGAAATTAAATCTTGAAGAATCGATTACAAGTTATTTTCCATCAGACATCAACGAAAATGCCAAAAAAAGGTTGGATAAAATCAAATTGAAATTTTTACTAAATCATACGTCTGGTATACCAAGTGATGCTTGTTCAGTGTATAGCGAAAGAATTGATGGTGATGCTTGGACAAAGGGATATTCCATAGAACAACTCATAAAAGATATCAATACTATAAAATTGGAATTTGAACCGGGTTCACAGTTTCAATACTCCAATTCGGGGTACGCAGTAGTCGGCTTCATTTGTGAGACGGTCAGCAATTTAAGTTACAGTCAGCTTCTCGAAAAATATGTCACCCTTCCATATGAGCTAAACAATACATCTGTAAGGTTAAGTGACACCCAAGCTTTAAGGCTTGTAAGACCGTACAGAAAAGATAACAGGATGATTGCGACCGAACCTTCGAATATGGGAATGGCTACACCTGCAAGTGCTATTTATTCTAACGCAACGGATTTGACCAATATACTAGCTGAACAAATTAAGGCATACCGATTGTACGACAGCCTAAACGAACAAAGTCCGCTTATCCTAACCAAACAGACTTCTAAAATGGATGAAAAACTTCAATATGGTTTTGGTCTTATAAAAATGACAAGCGGTTCTGATATAAAGTATAGTCATGGCGGCGATGCTGACGGCTTTGCTTGCGAGTATTTCTTCAGTCCTCAAAAAAATACTGGAGTTGTTCTACTTACATCAAGCGGAGGAAGATGGCTTGGAGAATTGGCCGATGGAATTCTTGAAAATTTAAAATAATAATCGTGTAATATGAAACCTAGCCAAATAACTATACTAATAGTACTATTTTTTCAATCATGCACAAACCCACCTAATACTATTGATTTTGTGAGTAATAAAATAAAAAAAACAGAAACCAACCTCACAACACCAGTTTATATAAAAGGTGACAAGACATGGTCAATTGAAGAAAGAATGAAGCATTACGGAGTTCCTGGTGTAAGTATTGCAGTAATAAACAACGGCGAAATAGAATGGACAAAAACGTATGGCGTAACCGATAAAGAAAGTAAAACTCCCGTTACCAAAGAAACTCTTTTTCAAGCTGCATCAATTAGCAAGGCTCTGAGTGCATATGCGGCATTGTGCCTTGTAGAACAAAATAGAATGACCTTAGACGAAGATATTAATACTTTTTTAAAATCATGGAGGTTAGAAGATAATGAGTTTACTGAAAAAAAGAAGGTAACATTGAAGAGTCTTCTTAATCACTCTGCCGGAGTAACTGGTCGTGGTTTTTACGGCTATAGTCCTGGACAACAAATACCAACGCTACTTGAAGTATTAAATGGAACTGACCCTGCCAATTCAGAAGGTTTTTTTGTTAATAAACTCCCTGAAGAGAGTTACAGGTATTCAGGTGGCGGTTATACTATTTTACAACAAATGATGATAGATGTTGAAGAAAAACCTTTTCCAATACTGATGGAAGAATTAGTGCTGGAGCCTTTAAAAATGCAAAATAGCACTTTTAATCAGCCCCTTCCAAATAAACAATTGAAATTGGCAGCAACTGGCTATTATTCTGATGGTTCCATGGTAAAAGGAAAAAGACATACTTATCCAGAGATGGCAGCTGCTGGGTTATGGACAACCGCAGAAGACCTTGCAAAATTTGTCATTACCATCCAGCAAACTTTAAAAGGAGAAAGTAAAGTAGGCTTATCTAAATCAATGACAACTAAAATGCTTACACCTTCAATTGTAGAAACAATGGGGTTAGGTGTGTTTATTAGAAAGAAGAAAGACGAAATTTATTTTGAACATGACGGTGGTAATGAAGGATTCCTAGGACAGTTCACTGCACATAAGGATAAGGGGTATGGAGTGGTTATATTAACAAACTCTTTTCACCAAGATTTTAATTCAGAAGTTATTAGGTCTGTTGCCCTTGCTTATGAATGGCCTGATTTCGTTCCTTCCTATGAGAAAAAGAAACTTAACAATACTGTACTTGATGAAATTTGTGGCAGGTATCGTATTAATAACAATGAACTAATAAAAGTGTATGAAAACAATAACATACTTTATAGCAAGGAATTAGGAATGGAACCGATAGAATTAATTCAAGTTTCCGACAGTACTTATGTGAGTAGAAATGTACAGCAGTTAATTCAATTTAACCGAAAGTCTGAAAATAGGACGATGGAGCTAATTGACATTCACAGTGGTAATATCATTTCAAACTACACTAAAATGAAAGATGAAGATAAAATCCCTATAGAACATTTTCTTGATGGTGATTTTGAAAAAGGGTTATCTACGTACAAAAGCATCATGAAAACCAATCCAAAGAATCCAGATATTAATGAAAATACTTTGAATGCAATAGGTTATGACTTCCTAAATAGAAATAGAATGAAATTGACTCTAGACATTTTTAAGGTAAATACGATTCTCTATCCTAATAGCTTTAATGTTTATGACAGTTTAGCAGAAGCTTACTATACAGATAAACAGTATGACTTAGCTTTATCAAACTATAAAAAATCATTGGAATTGAATCCAGAAAACACAAATGCAGAAAAGATGATAACTAAGATTAAAAACATTTAGAAACAATGAAGAAAGTAGTTTTATGCCTTACGCTTTGCATAGCTTTCCTAAATGTAAGCTGTCATCAATATAAAAGTGTCGATGAATATGTTCAACAGGAATATCTTGATGGAGAACTCAATGGTAATGTTCTCGTTGTAAAAAATAAGAAAGTTCTATACGAAAACTCTTTTGGGATTGCCCATCCCGAAACCAAAGAACCCTTAACGGCCGAGCATCGTTTCGCTATTGGTTCTATCTCTAAAGAATTTCCAGGCGTAGCCGTAATGCAACTCTACGAAGGTGGAAGCCTGAAGCTTGATGACAAGGTGAGCAAACATCTTAAAGGTTTACCAGCTTGGGCTTCGACTATAAGTATTCAGCAATTATTCAAATACACAAGTGGTTTACCAAGAGTAGCGTGGGAACGTTATGGAGAAAACCAAATGACCGTTACTCACGAATTGTTGCTGAATGATTTAAAAAAAGTAGAACAGCTTGCTTTTGAACCCGGTTCAGACTATCTCTATTCAAATTACAATCCTATATTGCTCATTAACATTGTAGAAGCCGTTTCCGGTCAATCTTTTGAGGATTATGTGGCACAGAATATTTTCATACCTACAAAAATGACCAATAGCTATTTTGGAAAGGCTACGCCTTGGAAAGACGAAACATTACCTGCTTATCCTTTTGACCAAGACAACCATCTTGATGCCTTTAAGATGGACGGTATTAAGTTTTTAATGCTATTTACTGCACAGGATATGTATCAATACCTCCGTCATTTGCACAGCTATAAACTGCTATCAAAAGAATCTGTAAAATTACTTTCTGAACGGGAAGGCTCACAATCGCCTTTAGGCGTATTAGAATGGGATGATGATACATTGGAGGTTCACCATCATCATGGCGAGCAAGGAAGCTATGAGTCTGTCATTAGATATCATCCTGAAGACGACTTATATATCATTATTTTGAAGAACCAAAAGGTTTTTAATGTGATGGATATGGCAGATAAAATCAAGAAAATCGTTAACCAAAACCTCTAATTTCATGAAAGCAATACAACTACTGATATTAGCATTTTTATGCTTCAATCAAATAGAAGCACAGGTGCTCAACGGAAACAAACAAGACATTCAAACCATATTGAAAAACACGGAGAATTTTTCAAAATATGTTATGGCATCAGATTATAGGAAAATAGCCTCATCCTATACACAAGACGCAAAAATATTTCCTAATAATACCAAAATATTAGAAGGGGAAGATATTATCAAATATTGGACTTTACCAGAAGGGTTAAGTACATCATATCATAAGATTACACAAAGCGAAATCACCATTATTAAAGATACAGCTTATGATTACGGGTATTATGAGGGTAAGACCAAACACAAAGATGGACACATTTCTTCTTGGAAAGGGAAATATGTCATTGTTTGGAAAAAAATAAATGGGGACTGGAAAATGTATCTGGATATTTGGAATAACATTAATAAGTAAACCAAATAAAAAATGGTTGGGAATATAACTAAAACCTTTCTTCTATACCTGATTATGTCCCTTTTTAATGCAAAAATAACGAGAATAAAGGCCCTTATTTGAACGAACTTTACGAAAAGAGAGAGCTCAATGAAAATATGTTAACAACGAAATATAGAAAAACACTCTACGAAAAATCATTTGGTTATACACACAGCTAGAAAAAGCAAAACAATAAGCCATAGCCCAGACCGATAACGAAAGCTTTAAAATATTCGTCTACTTCAAATTGTTCAGTATAAAATCCAAAGTGGTATTGGTATTCAAGTTCTGCCGATAGGCGGTATTGGTATAGGTGTTTTTTTGCGCCAATCCTAAAGTGTGTAATTGGTTTATGGCACTTTCATAATCCAAGGACACTTTGCCCGAGAGCATGGTATCCATAGGCTTTTCTTTAAGGTATCGTTTATATATTTTACGTAAACCGCTCAAGTATAAGCGATCTTTGGTAAAACCACCGCCCCTATGTGCCCTGAGCGTAATGGAAAAGGCATCGTTGCGATTGAGTTTATATTGGTTGTGAATCAAATCAAAGGTATCAGAGAAGCTATATCCTTTAATTAAACTATCGGATGCCAAAACCCTATAAGCCAATTCTTTAAGGCGTTTAAGGGTCAACGCCCCGCTCATGTATTCACTAAAGACCGCAAGGCCTTCTTGGGTTTCCACATTTTTTGGAAATCCGTTGGAAAAAACCTTTAACGGTTGTTGCATTCCGTTGTAGGTGGTGACCAAATGCACCCCGATCTCATGGTTGGCCAAAGTGAGCAATTGGTTTTCACTGAACTTTGTATTTCGTTTAATCAATAAGGCTTGTGAAGCGTTACTGACCATGGCGTCCGCGGCCATATGGGTAGAGAACTTGATGTTCAGCTTAAAATCATATTGTGTTGCGAAGTTTTCAAAATAGGTTTTGGCATCTTCGGCACTATACACCTTATCCATATCCGAGGACATGGGCTCATCGGCAAAATGAAGGATAAACTGTGCGTTCTGTACGTCTTTTTCGGTGGGTGAGCCATATACCCGTAGCGAGTTGTAATAAAACTTTCGGTCCTGCCCTATGGTCTCGATACACTGTACCATGTTGGAATAGTAGTAAATGATATCCTGATACAGTTTCCGTATCTGTTCATTGTCTACACGTTCCAAACGTTGAGAAAAGAATAAACGGTGCAGTTTATAGGGATTGAACTTTAGTTTTGGGTATCTAAAAACGGGGTTTTCCGTATATTTTGAAGTGAAAAATTGATGTTTGGCCTTTTCAATGTTCAAAGGGTTCACATAGCTCAATAATTCTATTTTTTTTACCAAACGGTCTAGATTCGCATCTATTTCGAACAAATCGGTATTTTCCCTTTCTATCTGTGACTGTTGCCGCTCGCCTATCATACCCGTGCTTCTTGAAATTCTTTTACCTGCAAAGGTATCAATTCTTTTAATTGGTCTTCTACAGATCGTACCACTTCCGGATATACGGTGCCATCATATTCATCACAGTATACCTTGGCGATTTCAGTGGCCAAGACCAAAGTATTATCAAAATTTTGGGTAATGTATTTTAGAAAATGGCCATTGCCTTGAAACGTATCGTTTATTTTGGAGGTAGATACAATACCATTGGGTAATTGCATAGTACCCAGCTTGTAGTTCCAAGATGCGGCCAAAGTACCGAACCTATCGTTATCGATGTTTACAGTCCCTAAATTCCAAGTAGGGACTTCCCGGTCCCAGCGTTTCCAGTTGTAGCTGTGCATATCAAAAACAATGGCTTTGCCGTGAATGGTCTCTATTTTTTCGACAAGGGTATGAACAACTCTGTAGAAGTTATTGTGTTTTAGCATACTCAATTGGGTTTCTTCGGGCGAAAGTGGTGATTTCCATAATTGTTTTCCCCAGGCATCGGTATAGATGGCGGTCTCGGGATTTCTGTTCAAGTCGTACTCAAATCTACTGTCACAGCCCTGTATGAGTATCGGGTGCGATTGCACCATCGCTTTCGTACACGGGTCTTCTTCATACCAGCGTTCATATTCGGTATGCAGACAATTGTCCCATAACGACTTTCTGAATTGATGGCCGTCATGTACAGCTGCACATATATAAGGAGCGTACCGTTCAATTTTAACAATAAAGGAATAATCTTCGCATACCGCTTCAAAGGGCACACCAGAGGAAATACTGGAGATGATATTGTCAACGGACAACCTAAGCATTGTCAACTTCGTTACGCAAGCGTGAGCGCCTGTCAAAGGCCTGTAACTTGTCCAACACCTTACTTTCTACAAAATCGATGACCTTGGACTGTATTTTGGTCTTATACACCTTGTTCATGTATGTGATGCCTCCTGGCGACATTACGTTTACCTCTACCAGTTTACCGCCGATAACATCAATACCCACAAAATAGAGTCCGTCTTTGACCAGTTTAGGCCCTATTTGCTTGCAAAGTGCTTTTTCGTGTTTGGTAAGACTGTGTTTGGCGACCGAACCTCCGGCCGAAACGTTGGAGCGATGGTCATCCGAACCCGGTACCCGTTTCATGGCACCAATGGCCTCACCGTTCAACAATAATATACGAACATCACCTTGGTCAGCACCTTCAATATATTCTTGAAGTATGACATAGTTAGATGTTCCATCTGAATTGGTTATGTAAAAATCAAGTAATGATTTTATGTTGTTCATTGCCGATTTTTCGATCAAGATGACCCCAGAACCCCCAAAACCGTTCAAGGGTTTTAAAATCATCTTGTCAGATTTGGATTCCTTGATCTGTCTTACCAAATAATTTTTGTTTTTGGATACGTGCGTAGCTGGAATGATATTGCTATGGGAGTCACCGAATGCAGCGGTGTAAAGCTTGTTATTGGCTTCACGCATGCCCTGTAGGGAATTCATGATGAACACATCGTCCTTAACGGAATCCAAAAAATTAAGCATAATGGGATCTAAGGGCGGATTGGCCCTAAAAAAAATAACATCAAACCCTGCCAAGGGCAGCATTTCTTCACGAAGGGTGGCTTGTTTGTAAAATGATTTTAAACTACCGGGTATCTTTTCCATTCTATTGACTACGGTGCAAAAGGCATTGGTCACGCTGTTACGTATGGTAAGATTTGCCGGGCTGCAGAGGGCGACCCCGTGTTTTCGTTTTACGCATTCGTGAATCAGCGCCAAACTGGTGTCGTTATCAGGGTCTATTTCTTCCCAGGGATACATTAAAAAACAAATATTCATAATAAAGCGGTTATTGTTCCCAATCTTACATAGGCGGAAATTCGTTCAATTTATTTTACTTCTTGGTAGTGATCGTCCCAGTTTTTTATCCTGGGTTTTCCAAGTTTACCTACAGATTTTGCCACCATCATTGAAACACAGGCATCACCTGTTACATTGACAACCGTTCTGCACATATCCAAAGGTCTATCCACAGCAAAAATCAAGGCAAGTCCTATGGCCAGTTTATCGGGTGGGAAACCTATAGATTCCAGCACAATGACCAACATTACCATACCTGCGCCTGGCACTGCGGCAGAACCTATGGAAGCCAAAAGTGCTGTCAAAACGATAGTGAGCTGGTCGGCGAACGTTAGGTCAAAACCCAGCGCTTGGGAGATGAATACAGCGGCCACACCTTGGTATAAACTCGTACCATCCATGTTTATGGTTGCCCCAACTGGAAGTACAAAACTGGAAACTTCCTTATCTACGCCGATATGTTCCTCTACCCTTTCCATGGTCACTGGCAAGGTCGCCGCACTGGAACTTGTCGAAAACGCCAATAATTGGGCAGGACTCATCTTACTAAGAAATGTCAACGGATTGTATTTTGTAAAACCGGATACTACCAAGGCATAAAAAACAATCATCAAGAACAGCCCAAGAACGACCACTCCCGCATATTTCAATAGGGCGAACAATAGGTCTGGATCACCCGATGACACGACAACATTAGCTAAAAGGGCAAAAACCGCTACTGGAGCGGTCAGCATGATCAAATCTACCATTTTCAAAACAACATCGTTCAAAGCGTCAAAAAAGTCCTTTAAGGGTTTGGCCCGTTTTTCCCCTATCAAAAGCATGGAAATCCCTAGAAATATTGTAAAAAATATAACCTGTAACATTAAACTGTTATCGCTTAGTGCCGAAAAGGCATTGTCCGGTACCATATCTTCCAAAAACTGTAACGGGCCGCTATTTTTTTGTTTTGATGCTTCCTCAAGTTTTGAGGTAACCCCACCATCGTTGGAGTAGGTCTCCGTAAGTTTTGCTATGGTTTCATTAGAAATACCGTTGCCCGGCTTTAGTACATTTACCAAAAGAAGCCCAATCGTAATAGCTACTACGGTAGTGCCTATATAAGTCGCTATGGTGCGCAAGCCGATATTTCTGAACTTTGAAATATCCTTTAAATCCGATATGCCTTTTACAAGTGAAGCGAGTATCAACGGAATGGCAATGAGTTTTAAGAGCTTTACGAAGATTGTTCCAAGAGGGTTTATCCAATCATTTACAAAATCAGCCCCCCAGCTTATTTGGGTCATTCCAAATCCGAATAAGATGCCCAATACCATACCAATCAGGATTTTCCAATGCAGTTCCAATTTTCTCATGTAAAAAATTTAGGATAGTAATATACAATTTCTGAAAGCAAACTCAAGAAATGGTTCGCTTATAATTTGATTGTACGGTTCAACAACGTATAATCGGCCAGGACCAAAGCGGTCATGGCTTCTACGATTGGTACCGCTCTGGGCACTACACAGGGGTCATGCCTTCCCTTCCCTTGGGTCGTTACCTTGTTCCCATCCTTATCAATGGTATCGTAAGGCTGAATTACCGTGGCTACTGGTTTAAAAGCCACATTAAAGTAGACATCCATCCCATTGCTTATTCCACCCTGTACGCCGCCGCTATAATTGGTTTTTGTGGTACCGTCTGTATTGAACTTATCATTATGCTCGCTGCCTTTCATCGCAACTCCATCAAAACCACTACCATACTCAAAACCTTTTACGGCATTGATGGATAGCATGGCCTTGCCCAATTCTGCATGAAGCTTGTCAAAAACCGGCTCCCCAAGACCGACAGGTATATTTTTGGCCACACAGGTTATGATGCCACCAATAGTATCCCCTTGTTTGCGAACCTCTTTGATGTAGTCTTCCATCTTCTTTGCAGTTAGTGGGTCAGGACAACGTATGGGGTTCGATTCGGTCAACGACAAGTCCAGATCTTTATAGCTTTTATCCATTTTCAAGTTCCCGACCTGTGAAACAAAAGCGTTTATCGTGACATCGTTGAGAAATTGTTTGGCTATTGCCCCGGCCACTACCCTGCTCGCCGTTTCGCGTGCTGAACTTCGACCGCCACCACGATAATCTCGAAAACCATATTTTTGGTCATACACATAATCGGCGTGGGAGGGTCTATAGGAATCTTTTATGTGCGAATAATCGTGTGATTTCTGGTTTGTATTCCGAATCGCAAAGCCAATAGGCGTACCGGTAGTTTTACCTTCAAAAACACCTGAGAAAAACTCTACGGTATCGGGCTCCTTGCGTTGTGTTACAATAGCTGACTGGCCAGGCCTGCGCCTATCCAACTCGGTTTGAATCGCATCCAAATCCAACGTAACCCCCGAAGGGCATCCATCCAAAACGCCACCAATGGCAGTACCATGGGATTCTCCGAAAGTCGTAAGTCTAAAAAGGTTTCCAAAAATATTGCCTGCCATCTATCTAATTTTAGGGTTGGTGCGGTCTTTTTTATCCAATTTCAAAGGTAATTTTTAAATCGTAGCCACCAAAATTAGGTGGTTGGTAATATACACTTAACATTCAACCGTTTGCTTAATGTTTAATTAACCATATGCTGATCAATTATTGATTTTGAAAACGTAATAAGTTTATACCTATAGGTTTATTTTGTACCAAAGTATTCCCTTGAAAAAAAGAAAGCTAGAAGTTGCCGTTATATCCGATGTTCACCTAGGCACATATGAATGTCATGCCGATGAGCTCATAACGTATTTGAACAGCATACAACCTGCTATACTCATTTTGAACGGTGATATTGTTGATGAATCACGCACGGCAAAAGATTATTTTCCGCCTTCACATATCAAGGTGCTGCGAAAGTTGTTGAGCATGGCCTCAAAGGGTACTGAAATGTATTATATAACAGGCAATCATGATGCCACTTTACGAAAATTTAGCGGAACTTCATTGGGAACCATGAAAGTGGTGGACAAATTGGTGCTTCAAATTGATGGTAAGCTTGCTTGGTTTTTTCATGGTGATATTTTTGATGTGTCGCCTCAAAACGCAAAACGTATTGCAAGATTGGGCAGTTTTGGCTATAAACTATTGATAACGTTAAACCGTTTCGGGAATTGGTTGTCCAAGAAAAGAGGTAAAGAACGTTTTTCGTTTTCCAAAAAGATGGAAAAAAATACCAAAAGGGATTCAAAATACATGAGCGATTTTGAGCAATCGGCAATAGATCTAGCAGTCGATAAAGGATATGACTATGTAGTATGCGGACACACGCACCAACCCAAAAAAGAAGAACATGAAACCAAGAATGGCCGTTGCCTGTATTTAAATTCAGGAGATTGGGTAGAGCATTTGACGGCACTGGAATATTCTTTTAAGCGCTGGAAAATATACAAGTATAACCATGACAAGTTATCTCCTTTCTTTGCCGATGAGGAAATCAAGGAAATGGACATGAAGGAATTGATTGCTACGATACTAAAGAAGAACAAACCTTCTAAGGACAAAGAATCAATTGATTAACGCATTTTTAAGTATGCTCACGGGATGAAGCGCCTTTCGCTGGGTACCATCATAGATTTGATGTCTACAACTAGTACCGTTCGCGGATATGATAACATCTTGGTCCGATTTACGTACCGATGGAAATAATTTTAATTCCCCTATCTGCATACTTACTTCGTAATGCTCTTTTTCGTAACCAAATGAACCGGCCATACCACAACAGCCCGAGGCTATGATGGAAACCGAATAATTTTCCGGAAGGTTTAATATATCAAACGTCACCTTTTGATTGCTCAATGCCTTTTGATGGCAGTGATTATGTACTTTAACGGTCTTTGCCTCTGAAGTAAAGTTATTTTTTGTAATTTCTCCTTTCTGGATTTCCTTGGCCATAAACTCTTCGAATAGATAGCAATTAAGGGCTATCGCCGCCACGGTTTCCGTATCGTCTGAAAATCGTTTATACTCGTCCCTAAAAGTCAAAATAGCCGAGGGTTCCAGACCAATGACGGGACAACCATCGTCAACAAAAGCCTTCAATTTCCCTATGTTGTCCAACGCAAGTTTTTTGGCCTGTTTTAAAAAGCCTTTAGAGATATAGGTGCGGCCACTTTCGGCATAAAAAAGTTCTACGTCATACCCTAATCGCACCAATAGTTCAATGGCATCTTTCCCTAGGTCCACATCCAAATAGTTTGTAAACTCATCAATGTACAACACTACTTTACTTTTTGTTGTACTATTTTGATTTTTAAACTTCTGAAGATATGTATCAAAATCAAAACTTGATACTTTGGGTAAACTTCTTTCCGCTGCTACACCTGCCGATTTCTTTAACAACCCTCCCAATACGCTAGAGTCATAAATGGCATTGGTGAGGACGGAAACCTTACTCCCCAATCTGTTCAGTTTTGTGTTGTAGGCAAAGAGCTTGCTGCGCAAAGGATAGCCGTTGACTTCTTGATACTGATATAGAAACTCCGCTTTTAAAGTAGCCACATCCACATTGCTCGGGCATTCACTGGCACAGGCTTTACAACTAAGGCACAAATCAAAAACCGCTTTGAGTTCTTTTTGGTCAAATTTATTGGGTTTGTCCGATACGGTCAAAAACTCCCGAAGGGCATTGGCACGCCCCCTGGTCGTATCCTTTTCATTTTTTGTAGCATGATAACTTGGGCACATGGCACCCTTCATATGGTGTGTTTTTCTACAGTCTCCGCTGCCATTACACTTTTCTGCAGCTTTTAGAATGCCTTCGCTATCCGAAAAATCGAATAAAGTTTCCACTTGAGGCTCTTCCCTGTCTATTTCATAGCGCAATGCGTCATCCATTGGATAGGCGTCCACTATTTTACCGGGATTAAATATATTTTGGGGGTCAAAGTATGTTTTGATGCGTTTTAGAAGCTCATAATTTTTTTTGCCGATCATTAGGGGTATGAATTCCGCACGTACGATACCGTCACCATGTTCGCCACTAAACGAACCCTTGTACTTTTTTGTGAGTTTTGCGACATCGGTGGTTATGGCCCTAAAAAGGCGTACATCTTCCGATTTTTTTAGATTAAGTATAGGTCTAAGGTGTAGTTCACCTGCACCGGCATGCGCATAGTATACCGCATCTTGGCCATACCCCTTCATAATTTGGGTGAATTCCCCGATAAAATTCTTTAAGTCGGCCAATGCAACAGCGGTATCTTCGATACAGGCAACGGCCTTGCGGTCACCGACCATATTGCCTAAAAGCCCCAAACCAGCTTTTCGTAATTCAAGTGCCATGTTAATTTCGGCGCCCCTTAAAACGGGACTGGCGTAGCTCAAACCGGATTTCCTTATGGTAGATTGCAGCTTTTCTATTTGAGCTTGCAGTTCTTCCTCAGTATGCGCTTTTACCTCTAGCATCAGCAGTGCGGCTGGGTCACCTTCAACGAAAAAACGATTTTTCAGCTGTTCCCGATTGTTTTTGGTACAATCCAATATCACTTTGTCCATCATCTCGCAAGTATGTAGGCTATGTTCCATCACAGGCGCTACATCGCTTAACGAATCTTCCAGGGTCTTGTAATGGGTGACTACCATAGCGGAGCGCTTTGGAGGCAAATCATCCAATTGTAAAGTAATTTCAGTTGTGAAGGCTAATGTGCCTTCACTGCCCGAAAGAAGATGACATAGGTTTAAGTTGGGGGCTTCACCACCAAAAACCGAGCTTTTCAAAAGCTCATCAACAGCGTATCCCGTATTTCTTCGGTGGATTTCCGGTTTTGGGAACTCTTTAAGTATCTCTTTTTGTAAAGATTTGTTGGTCAATTCTTTATAAATATTCTTATAAATAGAAGATTCAAATGTTTTTGAATTCGATTTTTCCGCTATCTCGGTTGGGGATAGTGCAGAAAAATCGGCTTCGGAGCCATCAGACAAAACAGTTTTTAACGAAACTACCTTGTCGCGCGTTACACCATATTGTATTGATGTGGTTCCGGAAGAATTATTGCCTACCATACCCCCTATCATGCATCTATTTGAAGTGGATGTGTTTGGTCCAAAGAACAAGCCATAAGGCTCCAAGTACTGATTGAGCTCATCACGTATGACCCCAGGCTGTACCGTTATCTGCTTTTTTTCTAGATTTAAATGAAGTATTTGGGTAAAGTGTTTGGATACGTCCACAACAATCCCATCCCCTACACATTGCCCAGCCAGTGAAGTTCCGGCCGTTCTGGGAATGAGGCCAATGTTATTTTCGCCTGCAAAGCGTACCAATTCTTTGATATCGTTGACCGATTTGGGAAAAGCGACACCTAGGGGAGATTTTCGATATACCGAAGCGTCGGTAGCATACAAGGCCTTGGTAAGCGTATCTAGCTTAAAATCACCTTCTAGGTCGTTTTGTAACTTTTTTAGCAAATTTTTATCCAATTCGGAACAATTTTTGGTCAACGTTTGAAGTTTTAACCCAAGGGCAAAGATATGAATCGCCCTTTTCTTAACATCAATTCAAATACGGTAACTTATGAAAAAAATGAAATTATTTACTTTTTTATGTTGTTTCGCTACTATTGCCATTTCCGCACAGGATATATCCGATCATGCATTGGGGCTTCGTTTGGGGGATAGTGACGGTTTTGGTGCAGAAATCTCGTATCAAAAATCCATTGGTCGCTACAACCGGGCCGAATTCAACTTGGGATGGCGGGACAGCCGTGCATTTGATGCCTTTAAGTTGTCCGGACTATACCAATGGGTACATACATTGGATGGAAACTTTAACTGGTATTACGGTGTGGGTGGTGGCCTTGGCAGTGTGGATTTCGAGCCCCGCCGTAACAATAATGATGAAGTGTTTACACCCGACGGCGGACTGTTTGTTTTTGCCGCTGGGAATATTGGTGTAGAATATGATTTTAATATTCCCCTACTCCTTTCGCTGGATTTTAGACCGGAAATAGGAATTTTAGGCTACGACGATTTTAATGACAACTTTGATTTTGACATCGCTTTAGGTATCCGATATCAGTTTTAGTAAAAAAATCCATGTAAAGGCCCTTGACAATATTGTTAAGGGCTTTTTTTGTTTACATGTATATAAGTACATTTGCACATCTAAAATATAACCATGAAAAAAATCATTGCATCAGTAATTGTAGTCCTTACCCTTGTCGCATGTAACTCCAATCCCGATGGGTTTACTATAAACGCTACCATTACAGGAGAATTGGAAGATGGCACCAAAGTATACTTAAAAAAACCGGATGAAAGCGGACAGCCGATGGATTTGGATACCACAACAGTGGAAAAAGGCCGATTTTCGTTCAATGGTACAGCCGATGTCCCCGAAATGCAGTATGTGTTTATTGATAAGGTGGAAGGATACATACCTGTAATCATCGAAAAGGGGAATATAGAGATCACCGCCCAAAAAGATAGCTTGGCCTTTGCAAAGCGTGAGGGGTCATTGCAAAATGAAGTGTTTGATGATTACATGGGCGATTCTAGGGAGTTGTCCCAAAAGGCAATGACCATAAATGACGATATGCGAAAGGCTAATGCTTCGGGTAACAAAGATGTGATGAAATCGCTTCAGGAAGAGTATTCAGAACTTCAGGAAGAATTCAAGAATTTTGAAATTGATTATATCAAAAACCATCCGGATGCGCTTATCAGCGTTTTGTTGGTCAATAAAGCCTTAAGAAGCAAAGCATTGCCCGAAGAAGAAGTATCCGAACTTTATGACGGACTTTCGGAAGAAATGAAACAGACTGCGGTCGCCAAAGAGGTAAATGAAATCTTGACCAAAAATAAGGCCACGAATATAGGCGCTAAGGCACCAAATTTTACGGCTCCCACCCCATCAGGGGAGGAAATCGCCTTAAACGAAGTTATGGGGAAAGCTACCATTATTGATTTTTGGGCTGCTTGGTGCAAGCCCTGTAGGGCAGAAAACCCAAATATTGTAAACATTTATAACAAGTATCACGAAAAAGGGTTGAATATCATTGGCGTTTCTTTGGACAGAACTGCTGAAGCGTGGAAAAAAGCCATTGAAGAAGATGGTCTGGAATGGAACCATGTTTCCCATGTAGAATATTTTAACGACCCTATCGCAAAATTATACAATGTACAAGCGATTCCCGCAGCCTTTATCTTAGACGAAAACGGAGTGATCGTCGCCAAAAATTTACGAGGACAGGAACTCGAAGGTAAAATAGCGGAAATGCTTCAGTAACATATGCCTAACATAATAAAACAAGAAGCCCCAAGCGTAACAGCTTGGGGCTTTGTATGTATTATTCCATTCTATTTTTTTTTCTAGAACTTGTTACGAACATCCCTAAATGTACCTGTAACCGTTGAATTGGCAGGTCTAGAAACTGTTCCAAAAACGTTGACTACCGAATCATCTCCTAGAAACTCAATGGTGGCGCCATCATTCATTATGATATCTCCATAAACGGTCAAATTACCCTCTACCCTTAAGGTTGCACCTTCGGTAACGGTTATATTTCTCCTTTGTCTATTTCTACCAACGACCATGGTACCGTTTAATTCAAGAACCCTATTGTCGTTGATGTTCACATAATTTCTAACGGTCCAGGAGCCACAAAGCAATAGCTCGCCATTTACATCTATTCGCTGTAATCTTTTTCCTCTGCTACCGCTATTGTAAGCAAGAACTGAACCAGTTTCCGTATTTACGTTGGAATTACCTCTAAATTCCGTAGTAGTCGCGCAGCGTTCGACCAGACTATTCGATGGTCGGTTCAATTTTACGATCTGTAAACCGTTTGTACCGGACGCAGCAAAAATATAATCCCCTTTTGAGGCAACATAGTTGATAGAACCGTTCAATTGTATGATTCCGTAAGGGTCAGCTGAGCTACCTTCGCCCTCCGACAAACATAATCCCGCACCGCCATTGGCCATGAGGACAATATCGTTGTTCGTGGCAACGGCATTGGTCACGACATCTTGTTGAGCAACGTTTTCCGGATCTAAAAGAATTGGGATATGCTCTATGAATTGCCCGGTAGTACCGTTATATACACCAGCACCTTTTGAACCTTCGGACACTAATATATTTTCGTTCATAAAATCCAAAGTACGCTTGGCAGAAGGTCCAAAGTCTGAACTTATAGCAATCTCGCTGGTCGTACTAAGGTTTTGGTCCAATATCTTGACACCCGTACTGGCATCCAATACTGCAATTTTACTGTCACTAATGGCAACCGAACGTAAATCGGCAAATGGTACTTCATTTAAGGCCTCTAGGCTATTTTTATCATACGCTTTTACAAAACCGTCCCTTCCACTGGTAACGAGTACCTCATTGCCTGAAATTGCCACATCATTGGCATTGAAACCTTCTTGAAATCCGTAAGAAATACCAGAACTTAAATTAAATCGCCCGTTCGAGACCGGTATTTTGGCAACGAAGGAGTTGGAAGTAGCGGTTACCGACTTTTCGGCATCCACTCCCCCAACAGCATATACGTAACCGTTGTCATAGGCGATAGAATTTATATCAGCATTGGTGTAATACAACCTGCCGGTAACCCTGGGATTGTTCGGGTCACTTATATTAATAATGTCAACACCACCGGCATAGCCACCTTCTACGGTATTGTATGAAACATATGCATAATCACCGTCGATAAAAACATGTGTAGCCCCTAAATTGGTAGCACCATCATATGAAGGTGCTTCAATTTGAGCGACCAGGGTAAGTGGGTAATCACCGACTTGTTGATTGGCACCACCTCTAGCGGTTTTACCGGTAATTTGGTCTTCCTCGTAAATGTCAAGCACACCTGCATTGTCAAAATTGATGCTGGATTGTAATTTCGCTTCGTTTTCTTCTATGGAAATATCATCTTGAAGTCTATCTTCAAAAACTGTAGTTTCATCACTACAGGAAATAGCTATAAAGGATATAGCTAACAAAAGCTGGGAAACTCTTTTCATAATAAGTAGGTTTTTGTTAATTAGATTTGGGACCTAATTCACTGTTAACGACAAAATTCCAAAAAGTGTATATTTTCCTACTTTTTTTTCGACCAAAAGTAATAATTACTGGTGCAAAATGTATTTGATCGGTGAAATACCGCTATGTTTTTAGATTTTACCCATCTTTTCCATAACGAAAAGGATGATTATGGGAACCGCCAAAAGCAATACCATGAGGGTTTCCGTAAATATCAAATCCGGTTTAAACAATAAGGTGGTCAGGTAACCGCCAATGGCACCGCCAAAATGTGCCGTGTGACCAATATTTCCCAATCGGCTTTTCATCCCGTAGATGGAGTATAATAGGTAACCGATACCGACGACATACGCAGGAATGGGTATGGGAATAAACATCAAAAATAAACTCATTCCAGGTTGTAATAAAATAGCCGCATACAATATTCCGGTTACCGCCCCACTTGCGCCTACGGCGCTGTAATAGGGTTCGTCTTTATGAAAAAACAAGGCTAAAAGGCTACCCGCGATCAAGCTGACCAAATAAATGGCAATAAATTTACCGGGGCCGAACCAATTGATGACCACATCGGCGAAAAAATACAATGTAAACATGTTGAAAAACAAATGCGCCAGATCCACATGTAAAAAACCGGAAGTAACCATGCGTTCCCTTTGGCCCGCCTTTATTTGACCGATACCGAATTTATAGCGTTCAAAGAAAGAAGTATCGTTAAAACCCTTAATAGAAACCAATATGTTAGCGGCGATTATGGCCAATGTGGCATAGTGCAGATTATCCATGAAACAGCGATTAATTTTCACTTCAAATATAGCTATATTTGTTGCACTAAATAACGTATGCAACTACTCGTTTTTATCTTGGCCTATCCATTATTGTGGTTAATTTCCATACTGCCTTATCGACTGTTCTATGCATTCTCCGATTTTGTGTACTTTGTACTATATCGCATTGTGGGCTATCGAAAAAAGGTGGTCAAGGACAATCTTAGATTGGTATTTCCATCTAAAACCAAAGAGGAATTAAAATCAATCGAGAAAAAGTTTTATCGTCATTTATGCGATTCTTTTTTGGAAATGGTAAAGACGATGAACCTTTCCAAGGCAGCGGTAAAAAAACGCTACGACATTCAAAATGTTGAAGTTATACAGGAGATAGAAAAAACAAAAAGCATTTTAGTGGTATGCTCGCACTATGCCAATTGGGAATGGAACGTTAGCCTCAACAATTATGTACAGGCCAAAGGATATGCGGTTTATACCAAGATCAGCAACAAGTACTTTGATGCGTGGAGCCGTAAGGTTCGTGCCCGATGGAACACCAAACTGATTACCCAGGAAGAAACGGTAAAGACCATTGTAAAGAACAAGCAGAACAATGTCATAGGAATATTCGGAATGGTGAGCGATCAGTCGCCCCAAGTAATCCGAGCCCAATACTGGGCAGATTTTATGGGCATACGGGTACCGGTCATCAACGGGGCCGAGACACTGGCCAGAAAATTAGATCTGGCGGTAGTGTTCCTTAAAGTTTCAAAAGTGAAACGTGGCTACTATAAAGCGGAATTCACACCTATAACGACCGACGCAAAATCAACCGAGAAAAATCAAATTACCGATACGTTCTTAAGAATGGCCGAGCAACAGATATATGAAAGGCCAGAGCATTACCTGTGGACGCATAAACGCTGGAAACATCGTGGTAAGGAGCATTTGAGTCCCGCAGCAAAAAAACAGCAGCGTACCAAATAGTGCTTCTAGGTGTTGTTTGTCATCAAACTTATCGATATTTTAGGCTATGTAATTATTTTCAAGCCACTCTCAGACAGCTGAAAATATCCCTAATAGTCAAGACTTATGACCGATATAGAAATCGCACGCAAAGTAACGCTTCGACCCATTGAACGGATTGCTGAAAAATTAGGACTTCCAACAGATGCCATTGAACCGTATGGAAGATATAAAGCGAAAATTCCTTTAAAATATATTGATACCTCTAAAGTAAAAAGGTCTAACCTTATCTTGGTTTCCGCAATTTCCCCTACTCCGGCAGGAGAAGGTAAAACCACCATGTCCATCGGATTGACAGAGGGATTGAACCGCTTGGGCAAAAAGGCGACCGTGGTGCTTCGGGAACCCTCTTTAGGTCCGGTTTTCGGCATCAAAGGCGGAGCAACCGGTGGCGGATACTCCCAAGTGCTTCCTATGGAGGACATTAATCTTCATTTCACGGGAGATTTTGCCGCAATCGAAAAAGCTCATAATTTACTCTCGGCTTTAATCGACAATAATATTCAAAGTAAAACCACTTCGTTGAACCTTGATCCACGCACGATTTCATGGAAACGGGTCATCGACATGAACGATCGCTCATTGCGTCAGGTTATCGTCGGTTTAGGAGGCACAGGTTCGGGTATCCCAAGAGAAACGGGATTCGATATTACCGCTGCCTCGGAGATTATGGCGATTTTATGTTTAGCGGAAAATCTGCCAGATTTAAAAAAGCGTCTCGGAAATATTTTTGTTGGCTATACCTTTGACAAGACCCCTGTTTACGCTCGTGACCTGAAAGCCGAAGGCGCAATGACCGCCTTGCTTAAAGATGCGATTCAACCTAATTTGGTACAGACGATTGAGGGGAATCCGGCGATTATTCATGGGGGACCTTTTGCCAATATCGCCCAAGGCACCAATTCCGTCATCGCCACACGAATGGGTATGACCTTTTCGGAATATACCGTTACGGAGGCAGGCTTCGGATTCGACTTGGGTGCTGAAAAGTTTTTCGATATCAAATGTCAAAGTGCGGGGCTATCGCCCAAAGCTGTGGTCTTGACTACCACGATCCGGGCTTTGAAATACCACGGTGGTGCAATCTTGGATGCGCTTACAACCGAAAACTTGGAGGCTTTGGAAAAAGGCATTCCCAACCTTGAAAAACACTTGGAAAATATCAAACAGTTCAATGTAAAACCTGTTATTGCCATAAATCGTTTTGTTTCGGATACTGATGCGGAAATCGATTTAATCAGAGAAACTGCCAAACGACTTGATGTTAGAGTTGCACTTGCTGAAGGCTGGGCCAAAGGAGGCGCAGGCACCTTGGAACTGGCCAAAGAAGTTGTTGAAATCGTTGAAGCCGCAACTGAGGATTTTACACCGATGTATGACTGGGAACTGCCCGTCAAAGATAAAATCAAGACTATTGCCACCAAAATCTATGGAGCGGAACATGTAGATTATACCAGTCAGGCGTTACGTGATTTAAAAACCATACAAAATCTAGGATTGGAAGGATTGCCTGTCTGTATCGCTAAGACTCAAAAGTCTTTATCGGATAACCCAAAATTATTGGGCAGACCCAAAAACTTTATCATTACCGTTCGAAATATCGAAATCGCAGCGGGTGCGGGCTTTTTGATTCCCATTACCGGAAATATTATGCGTATGCCCGGACTACCGGCAAAACCTGCATCGGAGAACATTGATATTGATGATCAAGGGAATATAACGGGGTTGTTTTAAGGCTTTTGTTCTTGGATTAAAAATTACTATTTTACTGTATGTGTAAAATTCAACTAATAATTAGATTCAATTATTGTAGAGTTTTTAATATAATGAAGGTAGTCTTTAAAATACTATTTGTAATTCTAATCGCATTTACATTTAGTTGTCAAAATTCTGAAATAAAAAAACCAAAAAAACAGTTGGCTTCAATTGAGTTTGGAAAATACAATAATCAAAATGATAACTTGGGCGTAGAACTCGAGTTAAGTAAGTTTAAAAATTTCCGAGAATTGTTGAATCGAACTGAAGAAGTAGCTTGTAATGATAGTCTACCAAAAGTCAATTTTAGAACGGAGAGAAAATTAAAAACAGTATACTTCTATAATCCATGTTGGGATAGGTATTTATGTATCTTTATCAAACAAAAGAATACAATTAGAATCCATAATGATACGATAACTAAGTCATGGGACTTACATTATCCCCTAGATAGTTTGGAAAATGTTTTGAGAAGAGACATTGAAAACTATGGCGAAAATCCAATGCTTGCTGATAATCCTAAAAAACTACTCATCTACATCTCTTATGACTCAAACGGACTAAAGAAATTACCTGAAACCTTGGATAAGCTTACCGAAGCTTACTACAAAATTACAGACACTACTAATATTAATATTTGGTTAGATGTAAAATTTGATGTTCCTCCGCCACCACCTCCTTTTAACGAACCAGAATATATTGAGGAAATAAAGTATGTAGAATAAATTACCACAAAACTTATAAATAAAATAGACTTAGACTTAAGAGATGTTATACGTATTTTCATAAAATCTGTAAAATCTTTGGGATTTGGATAGAAAAACCGAAAGATTTCGTTAAGTGCGTGGCGGAAACTAAACATAAGCTTATACTATTTGTCACTAAACCGCTGGTTAACATTAAAGTGATAATATGAAAAAATGGAATTTAAAAGTAAAAAGTAATCTACAAGAGATAAGTCAGAATTTTGAATCCGCACTTAAATCTAAAAATGAATTCGTATTTGATTTCAATAATGACAAAAGCAACTCTATAAAATTCAAAATACGTAAATGCATCCAATATGCTTGGCATTTAATTTTTATAAACAATGTGGTTGTAGATGGAAAGTTATCAAAAACAGATACTGAAAACGAGACCAATGTAGAAATTTTATTTAGTCAATATTTTTAAGGAGATTAGTTATATTCACACACGCATTTTTGGCACTAAGTCTCCTAATTGGTATCGTTCTGGGTAAAATCAATGTTGCTTCAACATATGTTTTTGGCGTATTAACTTTAGTAATAGGCATTGTATTATGGCTTGCAGTCCGAAAAAATATGAAAGAAATGTTAAAGAATACAAAATATTGATTTCTAAAATATTAGAGTCTTAAAGGAATAAACAACTTGTTGCAATGCGTTTTAAAATAAATTGACCTAAGCTACTATACCAAACGATTGTCCAAGGCCATCAATTAATATCGTCAGTGAAAGGCATTGAGCTAAACCGGAAACACATATACTCCAACATCAAGCTGCGACCCATGATTGAACTGAATTTATTATGTTTCGAAGAAAAACCGAAACGTATTTGATGTGGTCGTTGTTCTTAATTTTGAAAATTGTAGTGTTCTGAATATATTAACTAAAATGTCAATTAATTTTAGCTACAAAAAATATTGAACATATTATGCACTACAATAGATTTTTTCTCCTTCTATTCATTTTATTCCCAATAGCGGGACAAGCGCAGTCCAATAAACCATACCCCTATTATATCGAAGGGTATATTTATGATACCGAAAGAGAAAAGCCTATCCCTTTTGCTACAATAAAAGTTAAAGGATGGGCCATAGGAGTCGTGACCAATAGAAACGGAAGTTTTAAGGTTCCTGAGAAGTTCTCAGAATTGAACGATACTTTGATTGTTACATCCATGGGATATGAGACCAAAGTAATTTCAATACAACAAATGATGGCCCAGAAATCCAATGTCATTTTTTTAAATCCACATGTTTATGGATTGGAAGAAACAGTCGTGTATGCAAGCAAGAAAAAGAAAAGGAAGCTTAGCACTAGGTCTATCGTTAGAAAAGCGATTCGCGCTATCCCGGATAATTTTCCAAACCAACCTTTTAGTTTAACAGGCTATTATAGAGATTATCAATGGCATGAGAATGACTACCTAAACCTAAACGAAGCCATACTTAGCATATATGATAAAGGCTTTGAAAGCAAGGATCAGCAATCAACACAGTTTGCCCTACATAGTATCTTGGTTAACGAAAATTTTCCCAGGGACACCATATCCAACAAGCCTTATGATTATGAAAACAGAAATAAGGTCATAAACAACGCAATTCTAAGTTCATATGGCGGGAATGAGTTACGAATACTCAGGGTGCATGATGCTATAAGAAATTATGAGGTTAACTCGTATGCCTTTGTTTATAAGTTAAAAAGTCAATTCTTGAGTGGCCATAGTTTTGAACGTGCAAAGGATATCTTTCTTGATGACCTTCCTTTTTATAATATCACAGTCACCAAGTCCCAAAATGGATATGAGGCGTTTGGTCAGCTTTTGATTGATAAAGAGAACTTCTCCATTTACATGCTGAACTATTCCTTATATTTCAAAGACACTGACGGTAAATCGGTTGAAAGTATCGATGGCCTGGAAAAAGACTTAATTTTTGAGGTCTTGAGTGAATATCGCCCTTTTAGGGACAAAATGTTTTTAAACTATATTACATTCAATAATAGTTTTATTTTGCCAGAACCTCCTCGTTTTTTTATAGAAGAACTACTTGTCAACGTGGCCACTCGAAGGTTGTCGTTGACTTTCAATAACCCCGTGGATGAACAAAAAGCGAATATCATTTCCAATTATGAATTAAAGTTCTTTGGCGAGCCGTTGACCATAAAAGAGGTTTCTTTGGATATAGCAAATCCTCGTACCGTTTTGCTATACCTCGAATTCAAAGATGGGATGAAAGAACGCGATTTCTACAACCACTTCAAAAACTACCAAACCAATAAAGAAGCTGGTGCAAAATTACGTTGCTATGTTATGAACATTACAGACATCCATGGGAACTTGGCGGATAAAATATATGACTACAAAGAGTACCAACAATTCAGGGAATTTTTCACCCAGGAAGTCCAAGAAGATTTTGAAATGCCGAGTACATCCTTTTTCATGAATATGAATAGCCCTGTTTTCGAGGGGCAGCCACTACAAGAAAAAGATGATTTGGAAAACTATTGGATGAACTCCCCTTTAAAAGTTGTTGATGACCTATTAAATGTAGAATAGTTAATGTTCCACCAGTTTTCTTATAAGTTTTAAGATTGTTACTTTTCGTAAAAAGATGGATTTATCAAAGTTTCGTGAACTTAAATAATTACAATTGTAATTATCTCAATGTTAGATAAACCAATATCGGAGCATATGGATATTAATGTTAAAGATATAGAACATATCGAATCTAAGAAGTCTATATACAGGAATACAATATTTTAAATAGAATCGTTTAAAAATGAAATAGCTAGGCACATCAAAAAAATTCACTTAAAAGCTTCAGAACGCTATCAATGGCTCTGAAATATAACTAAAAAGATATTAATGCATTATTTATTCATCGCTTAATTCTCTTAAAATTTATTAATTCGAATTTTACTTTGAAAGAATGTGAAATAGAAATGGAAATAACCGAGTTCGATAATGTAGGTAGTCCAATAGTTTCAGGAACCAACAAAGTAAAACTATAAAAATAAAACTTCACGTAAAATCTCTAATTCAGTTCTCCTAAACTAAGTTCTAAATCCCAGCAACCGCCTTTATCTCTCCAATAATCCGATCCGCTAGCCCATCAGCTTCTTGCTGACTTTTGGCCTCCGTGTAAATGCGGATAATCGGCTCGGTGTTTGATTTACGAAGGTGTACCCAATTTTCGGGAAAATCGATTTTAACCCCATCAATGGTAGAAATATCCTCATCGGCATATTTCTCGGCCATGGCTTTTAGGATTCCATCCACGTCCAATCCAGGAGTCAATTGAATTTTCTTTTTGCTCATAAAATAAGAGGGATAGCTTGCCCGTAGTTCGGCAACCGTTCCTCCCTTTTCGGCCATCAACATCAAAAATAAAGCCGTTCCGACCAAAGAATCCCGACCGTAATGACTTTCAGGATAAATAATACCACCGTTACCTTCGCCGCCAATGATGGCATTGGTGGCTTTCATTTTGCTTACTACATTTACTTCCCCTACCGCAGCGGCTTGATAGGTGCCACCATGCTTTTCCGTAACGTCACGAAGGGCACGGGAAGAAGATAAGTTGGAGACCGTACTGCCTTTTGTTTTACTTAAAACATAATCGGCACAGGCTACTAGGGTATATTCTTCTCCAAACATTTCGCCATCATTACTGATAAAGGCCAAACGATCTACATCGGGGTCAACCACAATACCGAAATCGGCGTTTTCTTTGACTACCAAGTCACAAATATCCTTTAAATGCTCCTTTAAGGGTTCAGGATTATGCGGAAAGTGTCCCGTTGGGTCGCAATACAGTTCCACTACTTCGACACCTAGTTCCCTTAAAAGTTTCGGAATTGCGATTCCCCCAGTGGAATTCACACCATCAACGACTACTTTAAACTTGGCTTTCCGAATCGTATCGGCATCCACCAAGGACAAATTCAAGACTTCGTCAATATGAATATCGATGTACGAGTCATTTTTGGTAATACTCCCTAAATCATCGACTTCCGCGAAAGCGAAATCCTCTTTTTCCGTGATTTCGAGAATCAAAGCTCCTTCGGCCGCATTTAAGAATTCCCCTTTTTCATTTAATAATTTTAAGGCATTCCATTGTTTCGGATTATGGCTAGCGGTTAAAATAATGCCACCATCTGCCTTTTCCAAGGGTACAGCGATTTCCACGGTCGGTGTGGTCGACAAATCCAAATCGATGACATCGATTCCCAATCCCACAAGTGTATAAACGACCAAATTCTGTATCATTTCCCCTGATAATCTTGCATCACGACCTATAACCACTTTCAGGTTATCTTTTTTGGAATACTGTTTAAGCCAAGTTCCGTAAGCAGCGGCAAATTTTACCGCATCTATCGGTGTTAGGTTATCCCCTGGCTGTCCACCGATGGTTCCTCGTATTCCTGATATTGATTTGATTAAGGTCATAATTATTCAAAAGTTTTTGCAAATATAAACGTTAACCGCCTAAACGTATTGCGCTTCTTTGTAAATTCGAAATCATGAATTTTTTGGCCCATATTTATCTTTCTTTTGATAACCCCGAAATTACCTTGGGCAATTTTATGGCGGATAGTATTCGGGGCAACAAGTTCGCACATTTACCAAATAATGTGCAAAAAGGAATTTTACTGCATCGGGAGATAGATACCTTTACCGATTCCCATAAAATACCCAAGAAAAGTAGCAAGCGGTTGCATAAAAACTACGGCCATTACAGCAGGGTTATCGTAGATATATACTATGATCATTTTTTGGCCAAGAATTGGGAAGTTTATTCCGATGTTCCATTAAAGGTTTTTGTGGAGCGTTTTTATGACCTCTTGGAAGAGAACCATGGTATATTGCCCGAAGGTATAAAGCGGATGATGCCCTATATGATAGCGGATAATTGGATTTACAATTATTCCAAGATGGACGGTATCGGAAAGGTTTTAAGCGGGATGAACCGAAGAACAAAAAACCGGTCCAAGATGAATTTTGCCATTCTTGACCTGGAAGAGCATTACACAAAATTCGAAATGGAATTTACTGCCTTTTTTGAGGAATTGATTATCTTTTCAAGGCAAAAATATACTTCATTAATTACCAATATATAAACCAAAAACTTAGTATTCAATGCATCGATTCAAATATGTTTTCCTCTCTTCAATCCTTTTTTTATTTGTCAATTGTAAAAAACATGTGGCAGCACCTACGGGTCTGGTTACCGAAAAGGCTATGGTCGTCTCCGCTCGCGAAGAGGCCTCCAAGATAGGTGTGGAAATCATGAAAAAAGGAGGTAACGCCTTTGATGCCATGATCGCTACCGAAATGGCCCTTGTGGTCGCCTACCCGTTTGCGGGAAATCTGGGCGGTGGTGGATTTATGGTGTATCGCAAGGCAGATGGGGATGTCGGAGGATTGGACTACCGCGAAAAAGCGCCATTATCGGCACACGCTGATATGTATCTGGATTCTTTGGGGAATGTGATTCCCGATATGAGTACCAAAGGAGCAACCGCCGTCGGTGTACCGGGAACCGTAGCCGGTGTAATGGAGGTTCACAAAAAATTCGGAAAGCTCTCTTTGAAAGAAATTTTTGAGCCGGTCATCGCACTGGCCAGAAAAGGGGTCGTCGTTACCGAAAAGCAGGCGAAGCGTTTCGAAAATTATAAGGATTTGATAGTAGAGGTCAACGACAGCACTTTGACCTTTCCCATAAACGCAAAGCAAGGTGACGTAGTAAAATATCCCGTTTTGGCGAATACATTACATATCATAGCCCAAAACGGCCATGACGGCTTTTACAAGGGTGAAATCGCACAAAAACTGGTGGCTTTCATACAATCCAAAGGGGGTTTTATTACCGAGGAAGATTTGGCGAAGTATGAAGCCAAGTGGCGACAGCCCATTATATTTAGGTATAAGGATTTACGAATTGTCTCCATGAGTCCCCCAAGCAGCGGCGGTGTTACCATAAACCAGATTTTTAAGATGATGGAACCATACGATGTGGCCGATTTTGGTCACAACTCGGAAAAAACCGTACAGTTGTTTACCGAAGCTTCCCGCAGGGCTTATGCCGATCGTAATTATTGGTTAGGAGACCCCGATTTTGCCGATATCCCATTAGACGTTTTATTGAGTGACAAGTATTTAAAGGAACGCATGGCAAATTTTTCGTTTGATACTGCAACAAAATCATCGGATGTAGAGCATGGCAAGGTCGAGATTTTGGAAAGCATGGAGACCACCCACTACTCCATCGTCGATGAAGAAGGCAATGCTGTTTCAGTGACAACTACACTTAATGGTGCTTATGGTTCAAAATTATATTCCAATGAACTGGGCTTTTTCTTGAATAATGAGATGGACGATTTTAGCGCCAAACCCGGTGTGCCCAATATGTTTGGGCTCATTGGTGCCGAAGCGAACAGCATTGCCCCAGAAAAAAGAATGTTGAGCAGTATGACCCCTACCATTGTAGAACGGGACGGCAAGTTATGGATGGTCGTAGGAACGCCCGGAGGTTCTACCATTATTACTGCGGTGGCACAGACTATTTTAAACGGTTACGAGTTTGGTATGAGTATGCAAGAAGCGGTCAATGCGCCCCGTTTTCATCATCAATGGTTACCCGATATGGTGATTTTTGAACCGGATGGGTTTTCAACGGAGCTAAAAGAAAAATTAAAAGCAAAGGGGTATATCATCAATGAAGAAAGAACCCCCATAATCGGTAAGGTCGATGCGATTCGCGTACTCCCCGATGGCAGATTGGAAGGTGGGGCCGATAAACGTGGTGACGATACCGCCGTAGGATTCTAAAGCTGACATTGATGCAATTGTACGACATCGTCATTCTTACAGATCGTAGGTATATAAATGCCAAGGAAACCAATACCTATATTAAAAACTTGCTTTTAGAGGACCGTTTGGTTTTTAAGGCATTGGAACAGCAAGGGTTAAAAGTGGCCCGTAAGGCATGGGACGACCCCTGTTTTGATTGGAATATCACCAAATGCGCTCTTTTTAGAACCACCTGGGACTATTTTGATCGGTATGTAGAATTTTCCCATTGGTTAAAATCCGTTTCTTCAAAAACCCAACTCATCAATTCCAAAGAGTTATTGCATTGGAATATAGACAAGCATTATCTGCAGGACCTTGCAAACAAGGGGGTAAATATCCCCAAAACGCTATTTATTGAAAAAGGTCAAAAACATACACTGCATAAAACTGTTGACGAAGCTATAGAAACCCTAGATTTTACTTGCAATGATTATATTTTAAAACCCTGTGTTTCCGGTGCGGCAAGGCATACCTATAAAATGCACAAATCGGAAATTTCGCAACATGAGGCCATATTCCAAAAACTGATTTCGTCCGAAGCCCTAATGTTGCAGGAGTTTCAAAAAAATATAGTTGCGCATGGGGAAGTATCAATGATGATATTTGAAGGGATTTTTACCCATGCCGTACTCAAAGTGGCCAAAGCAGGCGACTTTAGGGTGCAGGACGATTTTGGGGGCAGTGTTCACACCTACGATGCCACAAAAGATGAGATTGCCTTTGCCAAAAAGGTCGTTGCTGCTTGTCCGGAACTGCCCCTGTATGCCAGGGTAGATATTTTTAGGGATAACATGAATAAACTGGCTTTGGCCGAATTGGAAATTTTTGAACCGGAATTGTGGTTCAGGTATTTTCCCAAAGCCGCCACTATTTTGGCGCAAAGTATAAAACGCACATATTTTTCATGAAGAAACTATTTAAAATCACAGGAGTTGTATTGGGCCTTTTATCGATAGGTCTTCTCATTTTTGGTTGGTTTAGCAATGAACCCCTCCCAGAGGGAAAATCTGGCCCAGAAGCAGATGCTTTGGCGCGTACAATGTTGAAAGCCATGAATTACGACAAATATAAAAACACACGGTTTTTGGAGTGGTCCTATCAAGGTGGCACACATCAGTACAAATGGGACAAGGCCATGGGAAAAGTAGAGGTAAAATGGAGCGATTACACCGTAGACCTTGATCTAAACGAAACCTCGAAAAGTATCGCCTTTGAAAACAGTACGGCATTACCACCAAAAGAGAATAGGGACATCGTTAACGTAGCCTGGGAATATTTTAACAATGACTCCTTTTGGTTGGTCGCCCCGTTTAAAGTTTTTGATGAAGGTGTACAGCGAAGCTTGGTAGAACTTGAAGATGGTTCTGATGGACTTTTGGTTACCTACACTACCGGAGGTACTACGCCCGGAGATAGCTATTTATGGAAACTGCAACCCAACGGGTTCCCCTACAGTTTTAAAATGTGGGTCAAAATCATACCTATCGGGGGTTTGGAAGCTACTTGGGACGATTGGCAAATTATGGAAAGTGGTACATTTTTACCGAAATCGCATAAGCTAGGCCCCATAACGCTAGAAGTGGGAAATCCCAAAGCGTACAATTAAATTTCCGTGAGGCCATATTCGCTTAATAATACCTGCCATTCGTTGGTTTCCATAATTTCGAGAATACGTTGCGAAATGGCTTGTTCCAAAACTGTTTGGTCCTTTGCCAAGCCAAAGGCATAAAATTGCACATCAAATTTTACGGGTAAAATATTCAATCTTCCCAAAGTGGAATCCTGTTGTATGCGATATTTTAGAATAGGTTCATCATACATAAAGGCCTCGATTTTATTGTCCTTTAAATCGATCAGCCCTTCTGTCACGTTATCGTATAAATGGATATCCTTAAAAAAATGGGCTTTTAAAAAACCTGTAGTCCCGGTGTTCTTTACCGAGCCGACTTTTCTTTCCTTGAATTCATTAAAGCTATCCGGGTCACTGTTCAACTGGGTTACGGTTAAGCTTGACGCAATACTGGCCGTAAGCCCCGAAATAAACAAAAGACCGGTAAACATTAAGACGAGTGCCGCTATTTTACCAAAACCACTTTTTGGGGCCTTATCGCCATAACCAACGGTAGTCAATGTAACGGCAGACCACCAAAGACCGTCCCAAATGCCCTTTTGATACCGCCCCTAAAATGTTCGGGATTCGCTTTTCGCTCAAAATACCAACCTAAAAATCCGAATAATAGAATAATGGCCAACAAAAGCAACAACCCTTTCAGGAAATTTATATTAAAAAAGCCCTCTATAAATTGATAAATTTTTTGAAAGGAGGAAAGTTCAGCAACGGCTACCGTGGAGTTCGAAGCGTAAAACGAGTGGGTAAATTCCATTTTATTACTACGCTCACTTGTAATGGTCAAGGGGTTTATCGAAACATCAATACTGCCATTCTTTAGGGAATCCAACATAGTGGAAAAACCCATGGGGATAAATCTGTATTTTAAATCCAGGTCTTTGGCAACACGTTTCCACAACCAAATGTTTATGCCCTGTAGTGTGGCGTTTTTATTAATTATGAAGGGTGGCGCCGCCGTATAACCCACCAATAATGTGTCTTTTTGGGTTTGGGCATTTGAAATGCCCACGCTTAATAAAAGCAGCAAAACCATAAGAAATTTTCGTGTGTGTAGCATAATTCAATGTGTATTGTGCAAGAATATGATATCACTATGTCACAGTTCCACTGATTTTTCAATCATAAAATTCAATCAAATTGAAAGAATTTCATCCAAATGCATAATGGATTTCCATATTCATTTTAAATATACAATTTTTGAAAAGCTTTGATAACGGCTATATTTATTTGGGTCCCGAACGAATATTATATCTTTGATGAACAATCAAAACTAGGGTCATGACCATAAAATTATTGCATGCAAAAGAACTTAACGCAACCATACAGTCCCAAGTTGAGGCCTTGTACAAACAACTCAATGCGGTAAACGTACAACGCCCTTTGGAGCAAATTCTTCACGAGAACAACAATGTCATTGTTGCTGTTTGTAGGGATAACGAAGCGGTGGTTGCCATCGCGATGTTATCCACCTACATTATCATTTCGGGCCATAGGGGCATCGTAGAGGACGTTGTGGTAGATTCCGCATATCGTGGAAAAGGCATCGGAAAGAAATTGATGCAAAAACTTTTGGAAGAGGCAAAAAAACAAAAATTGGATGAAATTCTATTGTTTACCGGCCATCATAGGACCGCCGCCATTAATTTGTATAAAGGTTTGGGATTTACACTGCGAAAAAGCGGTGTCTACAATATGAAATTGTAAAACTACACTTTCTTTACATATTTCAACTGGCTTTTTAGTTCATCCATAGATTCTTGGAGCTGTTTTAGCAATCCTTTTTCGGTCGTGGCGTCCTCACCAAAGGTTATTTTGCTGCTTATCTGCCAAATTTCTTGAATTTGAAAGGGTTTTATCTCGTATGGCGGATAGGTTTCGTTCAAAGAAACCAAAGTAATGTTATTGGAATTGGGTTTGCGTTCTATTTTTTTGACCAAAACGGCGTCCAGTAATACCACAACGTACATTTTGTTTGGGTTTACGTCATCAATATGCTCAGTAGCTTTGGCCAGTACCCACTCACCAGGCTTAAGATTGGGTAACATACTTTCACCTTCTATCTGAAAACCGCGGTAGGTAGCGTTCCTAAATTCGGGAATGGGCAGGTCAAAAGCAGGCAATTGCTCATACCAACTTGTATCCTGAATGTTTTGGGGATATCCCGCAGCCGCTTTGGCATTGACCAAGACCATATTTTCGTTTTCTGAGGAATCTATGGTAACCACCTTGGGGATAACGCTGGTTTTTGAGGTTTCCAAATATTGGTTTTCACTTTCCCCGAACAACCATAGCGGATTTATTTTAAATTGTTTCAATAGTTCGGCCACAACCCTGCCCGAAAGTTTGGTGCGCCCACGTTCTATATCGGCAGTAGTGTTTGAGATACCCAGTAGTTTGGCGAATTCGGCCTGAGTATATCCCAATTCCCTACGAATGTCGATAAAACGCTTTAAAGTGAATTCATTCTCCATATCCCAAATATAGTCAATTTGGATATATTCCAAAAAATAATTTGGATTATTTCCATTTTTAGGAATTATTCCATAATTTTGGATTAATTACAATTGAGCAAATGTCATTTGAACGTATAAAAGAAAAACTGAACATTTTGGCCGACGCTGCCAAATACGATGTTTCCTGTTCCAGTAGCGGAAGCAAGCGCACCAATACCAATAAGGGTTTGGGTGATAGTTCCGGTATGGGCATTTGCCACAGTTATTCCGAAGATGGCCGTTGCATTTCCCTTTTAAAGATTCTTTTGACCAATTACTGCATTTTTGATTGTGCCTATTGCGTTACACGAAAAAGTAGCGACATTAAACGTGCGGCCTTTAAGATTCAAGAGGTCGTTGATCTGACCATCAATTTTTACAGGCGAAACTATATTGAAGGGCTCTTTTTGAGCTCTGGCATTTTTAAGAGCCCAGACTACACCATGGAGCGCCTAGTCGCGGTAGCCAAAAAACTACGTTTGGAAGAAAATTTCAATGGTTATATCCATTTGAAATCCATTCCAGGAGCAAGTGATGAGTTGATGCGTGAAGCCGGATTATATGCGGATAGGCTTTCGGTGAATATAGAAGTCCCTACGATATCTGGCTTAAAGTTATTGGCACCGGACAAAAAACATGAAGATTTCACCAAACCGATGTTGAAGGTCAAAAATGAAATCATTCAGTATAAAGCCGAAAAGAAAATCATCAAAAGTACCCCAAAATATGCGCCTGCCGGGCAAAGTACACAAATGATCATCGGTGCTACGGGAGAATCGGACAGGGATATTATGTATTCCGCTACCCATTATTATAAAAATTATAATATGAAGCGGGTATACTACTCGGGTTACGTGCCTGTCGCCGAGGACAGCCGATTACCGGCCATAGGTACCCAAGTACCCATGCTACGTGAAAATAGACTGTACCAGACCGATTGGCTCTTGCGTTTTTACGGTTTTAACGTTACCGAAATTTTAAACGACATACACCCAAATTTGGATATGGATATTGATCCCAAATTGAGTTGGGCCTTGCGAAACCTCGAACATTTTCCGGTAGACGTCAATAGAGCCGACAAACGTATGTTGGCCCGAGTACCGGGATTGGGCATGAAATCAGTTCATAAAATCATACATGCGAGAAGGTTTCGAAAATTGAATTGGGAGCATTTGAAGAAAATAGGTGTTGCCTTAAATCGTGCGAAATACTTTATGGTGTGTGACTCTAACCAATGGGAGCGGCGCGATATGGAAGCGCAAAAAATAAAGGGATTGATTTTACGGAATTCCGTAGGTAAGTTTAGAAAAGAATATAGCAACCAATTGCAGTTGTTCAATTAAAACATTGTTTTGAACATCTGGTTTTTGTGCGTTTTGATAAATTAAAATCAAAGAATACGTGTGCAGTTTAAAGTATTCGTTTTTCGATATGAATTTCGCTCTTTTTGAATCGTGAAATTCACTCGAAGTGACATGTTTATCAAATGTGAAATGAGTTTAGGTATTGATTTTTTTGACTTGTGCTTAAAATGATATCATCAAAAAAAGGTAAAATGAAAAGATTACTTGATATGGAGCAAAACCGCTCTGCATTATTAAAATTGGGGTATGATTTTGTCGTTTTTAAAAGTAGGCTCAAAAAGTCTATGATCAGGTTCAAAAAGAGATTATTGAGATGAACATGATTATTTTGGAAAAGTATATCGGACTTGTGGTTTAGCGTAGAGATTTGGAAATCCGGTCCAAGTTTTATGAAGAGATTCAAAAGGACATTAAAATGAATATTATATGAAAAATTCTAAAATCTTGATCTATGACGGAAGTTTTAATGGATTCTTAACCGCTGTATTTATTGCTTTTGAAGAAAAAGTACCGGTTTCGGATATCCAAAAAAACTCCGTGAGACAAAGTGGACTTTTTTCCGAAACCGAAACTATATTTACCCAAACGGACAAAGCCCAACGGGTGTGGAAGGGTATTCAAAAGAAAAGCAATAGTGCCGTAAAAAATATTTACTTCGCCTATTTGAGCGAGAATAAAGGTATTGAGCTCCTACTCTACAGGTACATTCGGAAACTATTTGCAAATAAAAACTCCATTCATTCCGATTATTCGGATGGTGTGGTTTTAAAAATTAGCCAGTTGGCCCGTAGTGTGGGTAGGGAAAAACACCGTATGGAAGCCTTTGTACGCTTTCAATTGACCCAAGACCAAATTTATTTTGCCAATATTGAGCCGGACTTTGATGTGCTACCGTTGATTTCCAAGCATTTCAAATCCCGTTATGCAGATCAACAATGGATTATTTATGATGTAAAACGAAAGTATGGCCTGTTTTACAATCTACACCAGGTAGAGATCATTGCCTTGGATATGGATGAAGTCTATGCCAATAGCATTCGTAAAAACGACCGTTTCTTGGGCGAAGAGTACTCTTACCAAGAGTTATGGAACAATTACTTTAAGAGTACCAACATAAAATCCCGTATCAACAAAAAGCTACATACACAACACGTACCCAAACGGTACTGGAAATACCTTTCCGAAAAGAAAACGGCTATATGAATGTTGTTTGTAATATATAAAAGTCAGTTAAAATTGTTTGTATGAAAATTTATTTTGAACATCTATAAATTGAAAACTATAACGTCAATATGGCATAAACATCTTTTCATCTGATGAGTTTTGTCATAAATCTAATAACGGAACGATTTGTGACATTCTTATGTTAAAGGATTGAGTGTTGGGACAAGACTGTTAGATACGTTTTATGTCAAGTGCACATTAGTGTTCCACGCGCAGGCTTCGGCTGACGTGTGAAGAGAGATTCCAATCTCGCAAATCTTCATCAATGTTATTAGAAGTTGCATTGAGAGGACTGTGAGTTGAGCTGTCTTAGTTTCTATTTCTGCCGATACTATCATAAATGGTTGTGTTTGTAAAGATACGAACTTTATTCTATCAATGAGTGGCGTTGCCCATAGCGAAAGTGAAAAGCAACTTCAGGATTGTATCTACCGATAAATAAGCCACGACCAACCTCAATCCTTTTTTTATAACCAATAGTTGAATATGAATGATGAATGGCTGAAATTTAAAAAGTACCCTCATATTGGAAAACCGCTAACCAACAAAAAGGATAAAAAGTGGTTGAAAAATTATATTAATAATCCTGAGAATATCGCCAATCATAAGTTCGTACCTCTTTTACACAGAACCTTAAGTCAGAGAAAATACAGACCTCTTGAAAATGCACCAAAAAACAAAAGTGGTAAAAGACAAAGAACAGTTAGTGATAAAAAAGAGCGTCATATCTACTTCCCATCACATTTAGATTCTATTATTTACAGCTATTACAGTCATCTTCTAACTAAAGCTTATGAAGATTTTCTAGAGGACAAGCCTTACGGTTCTGTAGCAGTTGCGTATAGAAAAATACCAATTGGAAATGGTAAAAGTGGGAATAAATCCAATATCGAATTTGCTTTTGAGGCTTTCGAATTCATAGAAAAAAACAAACATCTAAAGTTATCAATAATAGTAGCTGACGTAACTTCATTTTTTGACAATTTAGACCACCGAATTCTGCATAGTCAATGGAAACGTGTTTTGAACACCGATAATCTACCAAAAGACCATTATACAATATTCAAAAATTTGGTTGACAACAAATACGTAAATGAAAACGAATTATTTAAACGGTTTCAACATAAATTAATAATAGAAAGGTTCTTGCCGAATGATACTTCACAGAAAGTTCTCAAGCGTAAAAAAGTGAGCAAAATTTATAATATGCGACACGAAAATGTAGTCGCTTTTTGTGATAAAGATGAGTTCTTTGAAGAAGCGACTGACTTAATTAGAACCGATAAACCATACAAAAAAGATATTCGTCAAAAACTCAACAAAAAAGAAAAGAAAGGAATTCCCCAAGGTACACCTATTAGTGCAACTCTCGCAAATATTTATATGTTAGATTTTGATGAACGAGTTCATTCAAAAACTACTTCGAGAAATGCATATTACCAAAGATATAGTGACGATTTAATAATCATTTGCGCCCAAGAGGATGAAGAATATTTTTATGACCTAATCCGTAAAGAAATAGAAGTCGAAGCAAATCTTGACATTCAACCAAAAAAAACCAATACTTACAGATATGAGCTTAACGAAAACTCTGAATTTTATGGAGGTTCAATAAAAAATGGAATTTTGAACCCAAATAAACAATTAGAATATTTAGGGTTTATGTATGATGGCTCAAAAATCAGAGTAAAAACAGCAGGTTTTTCGAAATTTTATAGAACAATGAAAAGGTCATTTAGACGTGGAGCACATTTTGCAAAAAAAGCACATATTCCATCTGACTCACTTTTTGAAACACGATTATATAAAAGATTTACGCATTTAGGCTCTCAAAGACGTATGAAATGGTTACCAGATGAAAATAGCCAAACTGGATATAGTCCTTCTAAACAATTTGATTGGGGAAACTTTATCAGTTATCTGAATAAAGCAAATCACGTTATGAAAGAGATAAATAAGGACGACACAATAATTCGACAATACAGAAAAGTTTGGAATAAATTTCACGATGTCAAGAAAGCGACCTACGAAGAATTATTAAGCGATAAAAAATAAAGCACTTAGCAAACTTAATCATGTTTAAAAGAGATAATGTAGCTCCGCCATTTGCTAAGACAGTATATTAATAATCCTACTCCGTTCAAGTTATAAAACTTTTATTCCCTCCTATTTTTCTCGGTTATCCATTTGGATAAATACTTCGAGGCCATTACGGTGTGCTGCGCCAACATGCCACCAATAAAATTTTGGCTGCGGTGGTTGTCCAAGTTTTTTTGCAGTGCAGTTATCCTATTCAATAAATTGGCTTCTAAATCTTTGGCATTGTATACCTGCTGTAAAATTTTAAGTCCGTTTTGTTGGGCTATTTGCCATTTTTCCCGATTTTGATACAATTGTACCGCAGCATCGGCAAACTCGGTCGTAACATCGTTTATACTACCATTCCATGGTAAATCCAAGTGCATACCCTCAGCCCCTATTGATGTTGTTATGCTTGGTGTACCATAACGCATACTATCGGTCAATTTTCCTTTGATGCCCGCTCCAAATCGCAAGGGCGCCAAGTTGATTTTGGCCTTTGCGAAAACAATTTGGGCATCATCTGCCCAACCTTTTACCAAAAAACCGGCCTTTGGGTCATGTAATTGTTGGATTCTTTTTGGGAGATAGGCTCCGTATATATGAACGTTGGTGTTTGGTAGGTTTTTTTTGATCAGTGGCCATATTTTTTCATATAGATATTCCACCGCATCCACATTGGGGGCATGTTTGCCATTTCCAATACATATAAAATCGGTGCGGTCTTCAAAACCTTCCCAATCCCTATGATCAATACTTTCCAATAGAAAGGGTAAATACCATATAAGGTTCTTATCCAATTGCAGTTCATTTTGCAGCAATTCCATTTCAAAAGATGAAATGATAAGAGTGGCGTCACAACGATAGATACTGGCGATTTCCCTTTTGGTCAAGCTATTTTGTTTCCAATCATCAATTGAAAAAGATATGTTGCATTTGTGTGCTTTTTCCCGGGTATTGCGAAGGGAATGCAAGTCCTCTGAATCTAATATCCGAATGGCATTCGGAGCATTTTCCATGACCCGCCAACCAAACTGTTCTTCGGTCAAAAAGCGGTCAAAAAGCACGATAGTCGGGTTTATGTCCTTTACGAATATATCAAAACTAGTATCGTTTAGTTGTATCGTTGCTTTTTCAACACCTATGGACACCAGGTCAGCACTTTGTTCAGATTCCGAAGTCGTACTGGCGAAGACAATCCTGTAATCGTTTTTAAGAAAAAACCGAATGAGCTGCATCATTCGTGATCCGGCAGCTGTTGTTGAGGGTTCTGGCCAAACCAGGCCGATAATCAGTATAATTCCTTGTTTTTCCGCAGAACCCGACATTACATTTTTTGGGAGAACATTTGTGAAATCTTTAGCCGCAACTTACGTTCATAATCTTCCTCTAACCATTCCTTGTAATTTTTGGTGTTGTTCATGATACAATAGGAATATTGCCTAACCCGATAAGCGATTTCGTCCTTTAGTTTTTTTGCCAATATTCTTGCATCAAAAACATCTTCGCTATTTTCAACACATATTTGTGCATGTTGCTCAATACTTTTTTCCAGTACTTTTTTGGAACGTTCCCCACGGGCGAACACTTTTTTATACTCTGCCTTGATATCAAATTCTATATGCTCCGATTTACTGAACTCCTCCCTGAGGTCCGGTGGCATTTCGTAAACGAACTCACGTTCAATCTCTTCGTCGTTTTTAATGTTCTCCAAATAAAAATCCGGGAAATGAAAAATCTCCTGCCAATCAATAGGGGCATCCCAAAGCCCAAAACGTGCAACGTTGTTTCCCATGTCAACAACAGTGAATTCCTCTTTATTGGGAAGAATTCGCGACCCACGGCCTATCATCTGAAAATAAAGGGTAAGTGATTTTGTGGCTCTGTTGAGAATAATGGTCTCTACCGAGGGTTCATCAAACCCAGTGGTCAATATACTTACCGAAGTCAATATCGCATCCGGAGTTTTGGAAAACCATTCCAAAATTTCGCGACGCTCCGTAGCATTGTTCTTATTGTCCAAATGCCGAATGTTATACCCTGCCTTTTTAAAGGTTTCGTATACATATCTAGATGTATTGATACCGTTGTTGAAAATCAGCGTTTTTGTACCTTTCGCAATCTCTTCATAAGCATTGCGCAGTTTGCTCAACATATTGTGATTGCCGTACAATTCTTCCGAAGATTTTACGGTATAATCGCCACTAATGCCCAATTTTAGGGTCTTGAGGCTAACATCGTAATTATACACATTGGCCTTGGCCAAGAACTTTTTCTTTATAAGTGACGAAATGGACTCCCCAACGATCAATTTCTTGTAGTTGTCTTTCATGGGGAGTTTGATATTGGAACTCAATGGCGTGGCCGTTACACCAAGGATAATCGATTTTTCAAAAAACTTAAAGAGCTTGCGAAAGGAGTTGTAGTGGGCCTCATCGATAATGACGAGCCCTACATTGTTCAATTCCACTTTTTCTTCTTGCAGCCTATTGTTCAAGGTCTCTACCATGGCCACAAAGCACATGTATTCGTCTTGGTCTCGTAGCTCTTTTACCTCACTGTTGATGATTTTGTTCTTTACCCCGAAACCTTGTAGCATTTTTGAAGTCTGTGCGCTCAGCTCAATTCTATGGGTAAGTACAACGACCTTTTTTTGGGTCTGGTTGATGTATCTTTTGGCAATTTCTGAAAAAACGACGGTTTTACCGCCACCGGTAGGTAATTGGTAGAGTAAGTTTACATCATCGGAAGATTCCTCAAAATACTCGAATATGGTATTGAGATCCTGTAGCTGATAATCGTAAAGCGTTTTTTCTATCGTTTCGTTCTGAACCTTCAAATTGGCAGGAGGGTTTAATTAGGAAAATGAAAACCTTACAAAATTAAAAGTTTTTTACGCTTTGAGGAAATTACTAGGGCGGTAAAAACGAAAAATTAATACCCTTTTGTGATAGATACCTCGTTTAGAAGTGGTTGGCCGCTCATGAGCCTTTCATAATTCTCCACTATTTGAGGTACTACGGATGCTGTATCCGAAACACTGGCAATATGCGGCGTTATATGCACCTTGGGGTGCTGCCAATACAGATGTGAGGTCGGCAAGGGTTCGTTATGAAAAACATCCAATACAGCACCTGAAAGGTGGTCTTTGTCCAACATTTCCATCAAATCATCATCTACCATATGACCGCCACGGGCCACATTGATAACGAAAGCCCCTTTAGGCAGCAGGGTAAAAAGTGTTTTGTTCAAAATGCCTTTGGTTTTGTTTGTGAGTGGAAGTAAGCAAACCAGGATAGCGGTCTGCTCCAAAAATAAAGATAGTTCCGCTTCCCCAACAAAACTATTGACACCGTTTATCCGCTTTTTTGAATTGGACCACCCCAATGTCTTGAATCCGTATTGGACCAAGTCTTTTGCAAGTGTTTTCCCCAACTCCCCTACTCCCATGATGCCTACTGAAACATCCTGTATACGCAAATAGGATTTGGGCGACCATTTAGCTTGTGTTTGTTCCAGTTTATAATGATTCAGATTTTTGATATGTGAAAAAATCGCCGCTAATACATATTCGGACATATCACTGGCCAAATATGGGTCGACCACCCGTGTTATGGGTAGGTGTTTGGGTCTATCCCTATCATTGAAAATAAAATCGACACCTGCCCCCGAACACGAGATGCATTTTAGATTGGGATATCGGGATAAAGTGTTTTTGGGATGCTTCCACACCAAGGCCATGGTCATATCGTCTTTAGGGTGCTCCTCTAGGTAGCTGTAAACATTTATATGGGGTGCTCGGGCCTTGAGTGCCTTTTTCCATTCATCGATTTTATCGTCCTGTCTTAAAATTACTATGCTCATGAATTTTTCCAGTTTTAGTCTAAAATATCAAGTGCTCGGGAAAATTCTTCACCAAACAACCATTCTGCTTCTTGGGTAATAGTATAAATATCGATTATACGGGATTTATATTCGGGCAATAGGCCATGTACTGAAACATGCTGCGTAACCTCATGAAAAGAGTTGGTCATACTCTTATAAAAGGCATCGGGTACGTTTTTTTCCTTTTCGAACGATTGGGCGATTTCGAGGTTGTAGAGCATAACATCCGCTATCAAATGAGCATCCATTCCCAAGGTTTTAAAGCGTTTAATATATTTCTGCGCCACAGAACGCCTAGCCTTTGGTCTTTTGCGTTTCAAGGGAAAATATTCATTGGAAATCTTCACTTTGGCCTCTTGTACCAGCTTATCTTCCTTTGGGTTAAAGGCGAAGTCATAATATTCCTTGACTACGGGAAATCTTTGGTATACATCCATAAATTGTTCTTCCAGCTCTTTTTTCTTGAGACCGGATAAATATTTTTTAAGTGCCCTTTTGCTCATAATCACAAAAATAAGGCATGTAGCCGATTTATATCCTAAACCCTGTAAAACACTTTAAGTAGGAGCTTTCTTTATAAGATTGGGATAAGTATAACGGTATTCGTTTGGAAAAGCCAATAAAAAAATGTATCATATAAGCTTGTAGAACTTAAACACGAAAATATCATATGAGGCAACTAAAGATTATCAAGCAGGTAACCAACAGAGAATCAAAATCATTGGACAAATACTTGCAGGATATCAGCAAAATAGATTTGATAACGGCAAATGAGGAAGTAGAACTAGCACAACGTATACGCAAAGGTGACCAGGCAGCTCTGGAAGCGTTGACCAATGCAAATTTGAGATTTGTCGTTTCGGTTGCAAAACAATATCAAAATCAGGGATTAAAACTTCCCGATCTTATCAATGAAGGAAACGTTGGCCTTGTAAAGGCGGCAAAACGTTTTGACGAAACCAGAGGATTTAAATTTATTTCCTATGCGGTATGGTGGATCAGACAGTCTATCCTACAAGCTTTGGCAGAACAGTCTAGAATAGTGCGATTGCCGTTGAATAAAATCGGCTCGATCAATAAAATAAAAAAGACATTTTCGTATTTGGAACAGGCCCACGAAAGACCCCCTTCGGCCGAGGAAATTGCCAAGGAGCTGGATATGACGATTACCGAAGTCAAACAATCCATTAAAAACTCAGGTCGACATGTATCTATGGATGCCCCCTTGAAAGAAGGAGAAGATTCCAACCTGTACGATGTTCTGCGTTCGGGAGAATCACCACGACCGGACAAGTCGTTGATGCAACAGTCCCTGAACACTGAAATCAACAGGGCTTTGGAAACCTTGTCGCCCAGAGAGGCAGATGTTGTGAAGCTATACTATGGTATTGGCGACCAACAATCTATGACCTTGGCAGAAATTGGCCATACGTTCGACCTTACCCGTGAGCGTGTGCGGCAGATACGGGAAAAAGCCATTAGAAAATTGCGCCACAATTCAAGAAGCAAATTGCTTATGACCTACTTGGGTTAATAATATCAATATCTGAAAGTAAAAAGGGGTGCGCTTTAAAAGCGCACCCCTTTTTTGGTAATTGTACACTATAACAACTAAGAAAAATTAAGTTTGCTAATATTGTAATCGTTTAAAATTTCATTTAAATCTTCAATAAAATTCAAATACGCTGCATTGTCGTGATTTAGGTTTGCCATAATCGTAGGTTTTGGGATTTAGGATAGGTGGTGTTGATTACATATAATCCAACTCCACCAATTCGTTTAAGCTTAAGATTTCATTTAATTCTTGAAGGAATGTCAGGTATTCCTCGCCGTAGGTATCGTATAACATAGTTAAGCTGTTTTTAAGATTTGGGTCTCGATTAATTATGATATAAACTTATCTGATTTTTGAGATTTGAACAATAAATTGTGGTAAAACAGCACTTTTTTGTTGTAAAGGTCTATTTCCCTAATACTATCGTTAAAATTTAGCCTGATAAGAGAATCCAGCAGATACGGCCCAGAAAAAACTACCGGAATTGGAAACGAACTCCTGCCGGGTAACGCCCACATTCGCCCTGTAGATATTGGGGTTTTTCTTTGGTGTAAATTGATATTCCATCTGCAAGCGCTGGGACTCGATATACAATAAAGTTTCAGCCAATAGCGTGGCACCGTCCCTGATCTGTCGTAGTTCGGGCGAAAAACCTAGCCCGGCGTTCACACCAATATAGTTCTCACCATCCTTTAGGTATTTGCGAACCAACAAATTACCAGAGACGGTCAATAGTCCATCAGGTTTAGGCGTAAAATATGAGCGCAGCGAAAAATAATAATTACCACGGTAGTGCCCTATTGAATTGGCATATACCGTAATATTTCGTGTATCAAAGATTATATGCCGCATACCTGCAGAAACCTCCATGGCCCAAGGCAGGTTGGCGTAAAGATCGCCCCCTATTTTATGATTGGGGTAAATTGAAGAATTGGAATAGCCATAATTTAAATAAGCGTAAAAACGTTTTGAGAATTTGGGATATAAATCGATATCATACTGTACACCATGTTTGTTCAGACGGTTACTGTAATTAATTCTTGGAATAACGGTTCCCACTGGTGTACGCCTATTAAACGATATACTAGAGAAAATCATGGGCTCGTAAACATCATTAAAAACAGTAAATGAATTATTGACTCCCAGTCTATTGTTTAGTATTTCCTTTTCTTTGACACTTTTTATAGAACCCTCTCCTTTTGATACCGCGGCAGTATCCTCTACCGTTTTTGTTTTTGCCGTTTTTTTCTTCCCCCTACTCTTAAAATCAATACCTGGTGTATTAATGTACTTTGGGTATTTTTTGTCCGATACCGCTTGGGTAGCCTGCTTTTGCAATCGTTCAACCTCCAAATTGTTTTTTAAATAGTGCAATGCCTTGTTGGCTAGGCCCAGTGCAGTATGTGGGTTTTTGGCATAAAGTTCATTTTTTATAGCAGATATCCAAGCGTCACTATTCATTCTTTCAGTGGAAATGATCAGATTAAAACCGTTCCTGGCTTCTTCGTATTTCGCATCCCAACTATCGATTCTTGCCAATAGAAGCCTTGCTTTGGTATTCATTGGGTTTTTTAAAAGGATATTTGCCAAGACTTCACGAGAAGAACCGTGTTTGCCTTCAAAGGCCAAGTCATGCGCCTTATCGTAAGGGTCGTTAAATGCCATGTCCTGTGCCGTTCCCCATACGGGGAGAAGCATAAGCAGTAAAACCGTGTATGTAATTTTTAGGGCTTTCAATGTGATGAGTATGCTATATCTTTTTTTGAGGTTGAACGGACAAATACCGTTTTTTGTTTAATGCCCGCCTGCTTTCTGGCCCTTTTAATTTTATCTTTGATTTCGTTAACACCAGAGCTGTTCTCTTGTACTTCTTCTATCAACCGTAGTGCTTCCTTGGTCCTGCCCGACCAAAAATACACATCAAACAAAGCGGAATAAGAGTCAATGTAATTGGGGTTCATTTTAATACATTCCTTTAATATTTCAATAGATTTTTCATAATCGCCCCGCCATACATTAATTCTACCCATCAATATTTTGGTGTCGATATGACTGGGAACATCGGACAAAATATACCTGCACACCAAAAGAGCCCTATCATATTCTCTATTAAAGGCCAAGTCACGTGCCGTGAGATATCCCTTATCGGAATCTTTACCGTTATAAACACTATTGACAAATATGATTTCACTTTCAGTAAATCGCTCCTTCTGTACGGAAAAAATAGCCAAACTATCAGGTATGATTTTGTTGCTCGTGGTCACGTAGGCATTCATTGCCTTAAAACCTTCCAATTTCTTTTCTAGTTTGGATTCTCCCGTAAACGAGGAACTTAAATCCATGTTTTCATTTATTTCAAAGGCATCGCCATCACTGAACAACTGACCACCGCTTATATATTCCTTTAACTCGTTTTTGTTTCGCATTAAAGGGATTTCCTTTATAGATCTGAATTTCTCGTTCATGTCCAAGGCATTACCCATCCAAGCTACTTTTTTTGGCATTTTTAGCTCGTAAGCACTGTTCAGCATTGCCAAGATCGATGGGGTTACGTCAAAATGTGATGAAATGGCACTCATTTTCCGTGCACTTTTCAACATAGGGCTATACATGATCAGCGGCACATGAAAACGGCTTAGGTTATTACGTTGCGGTATGGGGATAAGCCTATGGTCTCCCGTTATTATAAAAATGGTATTGTCATAACGGGGTTGCTTTTTGTAAGCTTCCAACGCCCATTTTATGGCATCATCTGTATACAATAACGTGGCAAATACATTGTCGTTTTTTTCAATGACCTTCTTTTTTCTAGAATCATAATTTCCCTTACGAACAATTTTCTCGACCTTTTCCTCATAAAAGTCCTGATTGGGCGGTATAAAAGGCTCATGGGTACTTATTGTCATATAAACCTCTAACCGCGGTTGTTCTTTTTCACGTGGAAGGCTCATACTTTTTTTGAACAATTCCTTATCAGGATAGCCCCATGATGAACCAGCTGCATCTTTTTCTTGTTGTTTGTATTTATTTCCAAATCCGGATTTATCAAGAACAAAATCTACATTTTCACTTTTTAGAAACTTATCTACATTGTCAAAAGAACTGTTGGTACCTTGGTAAAAAGACGTGTGATAACCATTGTTTTTTAAGATACTGTATAGCGTAAGTTTATTGGGAAACTCTTCCAACTCCATAAATCCACTTTTGCCAAAGGGCAATGAACCCAACAATGACGGTAATACCCCAAAGGTTCTCCCGGTATTGCTCAAGCAGTTTTCCCAATATAATGATTTGGTACTCAAGGAATCCAAGAACGGCGTAAAGCCACCATACTCAGCCCCTTCCCCGATAAAATCACGTCCCAGGCCTTCTACCATTATGAAAACGATGTTAGGTTTCTCTTCTTTCAACTCAAAATAATCCCCCAGCACATTTTCGGATTGCGGTCTTTTGATCAAAGGGTATTCAACGGTTGAATCGTATGAATTATCCTCGGTGGTACTATTATAGACATTTATGGCCAAATACTGTGTTTTGTTCTGGTTTATGGGCTTACCATCGGTAAACAAGGTAGCAACGAACAAACTGAACAAAATAATGGTAAATGGGTACATTTTGCTTATTCTGTGATACACCTTTGAAGTTACCTTATAAAACGTATAAAACAGGACGGTGATAATGACTACACCAATAACCAGATAGATTGATGTTTGAAGACCGCCCGAGTTGGAAATCGTTGTTTTGATATCGGCGTAGCTATATCCTAATAAATCCGACCCCAAGGGCACCAAAGTGGTACAATAATAGCTGATAAGCATAGCCTCAACAATCAATAAGAGAACCAATAGAACAAATGCGAGGTTAAAGCCGTACCTAGGTCGCCAATTTTCCCAAAAGTTGAACGGAAAGGCCAATACAAGCCCCGTAACTGCGGCAAATCCCAATTGGTGTACCAGGGCAATAAAAAAGCTGGTACTCAATATACTATCCACCACACCTTTTACATACAAGGTCGTGTATTGAAATATCGATAACACCACCAAACAACCAAAGAAAGATAGTATCAATCTGGTGTAATGCTTTAAGCTGTAGCTATCTAATTGACTAGTATTCATTCTTTATTCTATGTTGCCTTTGCAAAGCCCTTGCGCACTTGTGAACCCCAACCTGATTTTATTTTGAACAGTTTTTTCCAATTGCCCCGTATCGCAGCCCATACTACTATGGGGTGAAACGTTATAGGCTCTATAATGGCGCAGAACATCAATATTAAAATATCCTTTGTTTTTTTGTATTCGTTATAGGAGTATACATCCCATAGTATTGCATAAAAAGAAAACATGATAGAGAACATGTAGATTGTGGCGGTAATAGCTATGAAAAACTCCCAGTTCAGAATGCCCAGATATGCGAACAAAATAATCGTGAAAAAGCCAAAAAACTCCAGTAGCGGTGCCAGCCATTCGTAAAAAAACCAATAGGGATAACTCAAAAGCCCAAGTCGGCCAAATTTGGAATTAAAGAACATGTCCCTATGCTTGTTCAAGGTCTCTAGATTGCCCCTAGCCCATCTATCACGTTGATTTATCAAAATCTTTAAATCTTCCGGAACCTCGGTCCAACACAGTGAATCTGGAATATATTCAATGGTATACGGTGTTTTTTGTTCGTGCATGTAACGCCTCATTTTAAAGACAATTTCCATATCCTCACCAACCGTATTGGTATCATAGCCGCCTACTGCAAGTGCTATTTCCCTATCAAAAAAGCCAAAGGCCCCTGAAATTATCAAGAGGCTGTCTATACGCCCCCAAGCCATTCTCCCCAAAATAAAGGAACGGGTATATTCCAACAATTGAAAACGGGCCAACCAACTTTTAGGCAATCGTATTTCTTCTAACTGGCCCCCTTGAATTATACATGAGTTGGCAACCCTGATTACACCCCCTACGGCAATGACACGTTTTTCGGAGCGTTGAAAAAATGATTTTACCACATGTAACAAGGCATCGGGCAATAAAAGGCAATCAACATCTATACAACCAACATATTGGTTTTTTGAAAGGGCCATCCCGGTATTCAAAGCATCGGATTTACCCCCGTTTTCCTTATCGATTACCGTAAGCTTTGAAAAAGAACGATGTTTAGATTTGTAAATACCACGAATGGGTTTGGATTGCCAATCGGGGTCAATGGGCTGTTCTATCTTTTCAAGATCATAGGCATCTATCATTTTTTGTAGGGTGTCGTCCTTGCTGCCATCGTTGACCACCATAACCTCATAATTGACATAACGCAGCGACAACAACGAACGAATGTTTTCTACAATGGTCAACCCTTCATTATAGGCCGGGGCAATAATCGTAATACTTGGTGCCAACGGCGAAGCCATTACTTTGGAAATGTCCCCGAAACTATTTTTGTTACGATAGTGAATGGAGTTGCGGGTCGACAGATACCCCATGATAGTGAACATAGTAAACAGGACTACCGTAAACATGAAAAAAACCACGTTTATATATTTCAGTAATATGTTGAAAATTTCACTATCCATTCAGCTTATCTTTTTAAAAAAGAAGGGATTATATGGTTTAAAAACCAGTTATTGTTCAAAGTTTTTTTTTTGAGAGTATCTTCGTTGTCAATTTCAAGTTCCAAGTCAAAATCAAAATCGAAAATATCCTGCTGTTCTGCGTTCTCGATAGTCTCAATATTTGCTTTAGGCCCACGCTCCTCTTTTATCCCTATAGATTCCAAAGTGCCATTGTTCATGCTGTCAGATAATTTTTCTGCTAGCTTTTCCTTAATTTCTTTTGCCTTTTCTGCGATACTTTTTTCGGGACTGTCCAAGAGGGTATCCAAAAATTCGATTTCCTTTTGATCCCCAACTGCCAAAACTTCATCCAAAAGAATTAATTTGGAATCGGTATCACATGTCCTGAATAGTTCCTCGAAAATGCTAAATCCCTTGAATCCTACATTTGGGATGGGTGGTTTGTTCTTCATTTCGTTGGTTTTACCATGGTCTAAGTCCATGTTCGGGGGGGCATGGTTGTCGTTGTCTACCACTAAGGGTATAAAGCTCATATCGATATCTTCCTCATCGGACGTAAACGATTGTCTATTGTGTTCATCTAACATTCTGGGCTCTTTATCAAAGGGCACTTCTTCGTATGTTACCCCAATCCCATCTGTTTTGTTTTCCGCCTTAACGATAGGCAGAAAATCCAAGGGTAACGTTTTTTGGTTATCCTTGTCCTCTATCATTTCATCGATCCCGGAAAGGATATCCTCCAATTCCTGCATAAAACATATATCGAAAATTTCTATGTTTTCCTCTTCCGACACTATATCTTGGTTGATATCGTCTTCGGTCAACATCTCGGGAGTATGGTTCATGTCCTTTGAGTTTTGCAATATTTTACCGATCACACTTTGCAAGCGGGTATTGTGCATTTCTTCTTCCCTATCAATGGTTGTATGCGATTTTTCGGGTGTGTTATCTACATGTTCAGAAGGCGTTTGTGGCTTTTTTGAATCGATATCATTCATATCAAAAATTGCTGGGATTTCGTTATTTGAAGCTTTGCAATCTTCCGATATCAAACTTTTTTCGCTGTGCGTGGCAAAATCATCATCCAGTTCAAATGATAGTTCAAAGGTTATTTCATCTTCGTTCTCGTTTACGGTAACTGCCGGGTTCGTTTTTGTTCTTGCGTCCAAGATTTTCAAAAGTTCGTCTATGTTTTCATTTTCAATATGGTCGTCGTTCGTTGTTTCTTCGATATCCATCTTTATTCGTTCTTGGTTGGTGGGTATTTGTTTATCCAGTGATAATTGATTTTCAATGGCTGTGGGGGTTTCGGTATCTGTTGTTTCCGTTATTTGTTCCAATCGTTCAATATCTTCTGCCAAGGTTTCCATTTCCAGAACTTCCGCTTTGTCCGAAATTTCCATAATATTTTCGGTTGGCATAATCGTTTCGGGCGCAATGGTATTGATGGTGCCAAGTATTTTACTTTTGACCGTAAAATTGGATTCTTTTTGGGCCAATGCCTTTAAATAAGATATATCCGTAGCCGAACCAATATGGGAAAAGGCTTCTAGAATACAGAGTTTTGTATCCACTGTGCTCTTTTTAAAAACCGATTTTAAGCTATCTATCGCATCAAAAATCAAGAACTCCCTGATACAGTCAATCGCTTCTTGCCGTATATTGGTGTCCTTGTGTTTTATAAGTTCGATTATAGAGGAGTTGGCATCGTTTTGATTGTAGTATTTTATCAATCTTAACGCAAAAAGTACAACGTGTTTGTTCTTGGATGTTAACCAAGACCTAAACCTGGGAGCTTTAAAGTCCTCTTGATTGCGAATCACATCCAACAACTTTAGTTGTTGCCATTCGGATATTTTATACCGTGTGGTATCTAAAAAATGGTTGATGCCCTCGGGTTTTAAGCTTACTACAGCGATTTCTGCTTGTCGTCGTACCGTAGGCCTTTTATCATTGATATGTTTTATGATAAAACCGTATGACTCCATTACCTGCATTTGGGTAAGCTCCAAAATACCTTTGGCCACTCTTTCCCAACGCCAGCTTTTCAGTTTTTTATAGGCATCGTTGTGTAATCCAAAGTCTTTATAGAGTTTACAAAGGCGTTTTAGCGTATCTCCTGCAACATCTTTTCTCAGGTCCAATAACACTTCGGTAAGTATTTTTCTGTTGGCGGGTATCTTTATGAACTCCCTTACCTCAATTTTAAGGTCAATATAATTTGCCTTGTCGGCAATGGGATCATCTTCTTCATGAAATAAGAACTCACTTATTTTAGGTGATAGTTCAAGTTTTTTGGTGGTACTGTTTTTATTTTTTCTGGAAATACTATTCCTAAAAATAAAGATGGATACAAAATATACCGTTCCCAAGCCAACAAACAGCATAGTGAGGTCCCACAATAAATCCGTATGAATCTTTGGGGCATCAATAAGTGAGTAGGTGTAATATGTAAGATTGGGAATCTTCAAAAATCAGGTTTTGTTAAGTTCTCTAGCGACCCGTACCATTAATTCCGATGGGCTTACCGGTTTTGAGATGAAATCATTGGCTCCTAGTTCAAAAGCGCTTAGGACGTTCTCTTCATTGCCGGCAGACGAAATTATTATTATGGGTATTTGGGATTTGATTTCATTGCGTACATAATCTATCAATTCTATCCCCGAGAAATAGGGCATCATAATATCGCTGACTATAATATCGGGTTCATGGTCTTTTAAGTATTCTTTTACCTGCTTGCCATCGCTATTATGTACCACATCGTAACCGGCCCTTTTTAAACGATGGTTTAATAAAGATGCCAACAACTGGTCGTCGTCTGCCAACAATACTTGTTTCCGTTTCATCATCTAACTGCGTTTTGTTTTGGTCAGAGCTTCCAGTTCACGATCAATTGCATTTTCAATACTGGGATATTCCACCACAAAACACTCGTAAAGAAAGCGTAGGTATGCAATATCCTTGGTCGTTTGGCTTACGTTCTGCATACTTTCCACAATTTCAAGTAATGCTTTGGTATGCATCATTTTGAGTCCGTTCTTAACCTTGTGGGAGCAAAAGCGAAGTTGTTCAAAATCCTTGTTGTCCAATGCCAACCGGGCTTGCCCAATAAATTCCAGCGCATTTTGTTTGTACAACAGTACAAGTTCCTGTAATAGACCCAACTCACCCATACAATCTTCCAATACCGGGGCAAGGTCAATTGTCTGTTGATGAAGACTGGTTTTTATTGAGCTGTCAATGATTTCGATTTCACGGGTAAAGCCCTTTGTGATTTCCGTTTGGGAAGTTGTAGCCGTTCCCCAAATCTTATTTTCAAGGTTTTGTTTGAACACCCTGAAAGTTTCCTTGAGTTCATTCGCTTCATCCACTGAAAGTTGCTCGAATGAGAAACTATTGAGTGTGGCCTCTAAATTTGATAATTGGGCAAGTAGGTCTACTGTTTTGATCGGGGGCATTACAGATTTGGGTATTTGGTTGGTATTCTTGTTTCTTACAAAATCACTTGAATCTTAATTCTACAATGCTTTTGTGTTTGTAAAAGTGACCTATTATGGTAGCTATGACAATTAATTGTTGCCTAAGCGGCCATATATGTTGTCAAATTGCCAAATATGTAGTGTAAATTTCCTACAACCACTTATTTTAAAGAACATTAGTTAAAAAAGAATCCTTATTTTTAAGACGGATTAGTATAGAAAGAAACCATAAACCAATTCAAAAAAATAAATGAGACGATCAACCGTATTTGCCTGTATCCTAGTTCTTTTCTCGTGCAAGGAAACCGAAAAAAAAACTGAAATGAGCCTTGAGGAAAAAGCAAAGACCATTCATGAAAAAGTATTGACCATTGATACCCATAACGACATCAATGTTGCCAACTTCACAGCCGAAAAAAATTATACGCAGCGTTTGGAAACCCAAATAAACCTTCCAAAAATGGATGAAGGCGGACTTGATGTGACCTGGCTTATCGTGTATACCGGACAAGATTCGCTGACCACTGCCGGGTATGCCAAAGCTGAAGAAAACGCTATGGCCAAATTTGATGCCATTCATAGACTTTGTGATGAAATAGCTCCTGATACAATTGAATTGGCCCTAACCTCTGACGATGTTCGCAGAATTCATGCCTCGGGCAAGAAAATAGCCATGATTGGTGTGGAGAATGCCTATCCTATGGGCGAAGACCTTGATAACTTTGAAAAGTATCATGCATTGGGGGCTAGATACATTTCATTATCCCATAACGGCCATAGTCAATTTTGTGACTCCAATACAGGTGAAAATGATAGTATATGGTTACATAACGGTTTAAGTGATTTGGGCAAAGAAGCTGTAAAAGAGATGAATAGATTAGGAATCATGATTGATGTATCGCACCCATCCAAAGAATCTATGAAACAAATGATAGCGCTTTCCAAAGCTCCGATCATTGCATCGCACTCATCGGCAAGGGCCTTATGCGACCACAGTAGAAATTTGGATGACGAACAGCTCAAGCTTATGAAAGCGAACGGTGGGGTTGTGCAGACTGTGGCCTTTAGTTCGTACCTGAACACCAGCAAGCATGAAAACAGGGCCGCTTACATGAAAGAAGTGTATAAAAAAGTAGCCGATTCGTTGGGTGTCAACTGGTATGAGCGATCACAGTTTTCAACACTAAGCGATGATGAAAAATCAGCTTTTATGGAGAATTATCCAAAGGTTATGAAAATAGCCAAAGAATTGACAAGCAGTAAAAAAGAAGCGCCACCTGCAGTAAACGTTTCAGATTTTGTTGATCATATAGACTACATGGTTGACCTGATAGGCATTGACCATGTGGGGATTAGTTCCGATTTTGATGGCGGCGGTGGTATCGAGGGTTGGTCCGATGCCAGTGAGACTTTTAATGTCACCCTTGAACTGGTCAAGCGTGGCTATACAGAGGCCGAAATCGAAAAACTTTGGGGAGGAAACCTACTCAGGGTCTTGGATGAGGTACAGGCGATTGCCAAAGAAATGCAGCAGTCATAACCTATCCCGCTGCCAATCTATCCTTTACATATTCTATCTTGGTTTTTCCATGGGATTTGGGTTTACCGTCGTCGTCTAGATTGACCATGATAATGTTGTCCACGGTTACAATGGTCTCATGGGTCATTTTATTGCGTACTTCACAATTAAGGTTCAATGAGGTTTTTCCAAATTTTACCACTTCGATACCAATTTCAACAATATCGCCCTGCACTGCGGCACTCATAAAATTGATTTCCGACATGTATTTGGTAACGACCTTATTGTTCTCTAACTGAATTATGGCGTAAAGTGCGGCCTCCTCATCAATCCAAGCCAGTAGCTTACCACCGAACAATGTACCGTTAGAGTTTAAATCCTCTGGTTTTACCCATTTACGTGTATGAAATCTCATATGTGTTTATTTTGCGTACAAAACTATTAAATATCAGGTAGTCAAAATAATGTTGGGCCCGAATCGTAGAGCGTTTTTGGGATTTTGAGGTTACTTCCCAATTTTTTGTTCAATTTCTCAATAAATCGAACTGAAAGTAATGGAGACTCCAATTCCATATTTTGGTGCACGAAAAAATGAATATTTTTCAACCCCTTCTCCTTCCAGTCCGCCAATTTTTGGACCCAATCGTCCAAACGGGTATAATCCGTCGGATGATTGGCACCTACATAACGTATAAAGGCCTCATCATTGGTAAGTCGCATATGCATAATGTCTCTTCGGCCCGCAGTATCTACCAAGGTATTTGATATATTGTTTTCCTCAAGCAAGTGATATAGCTCTTGGGCCACTTTTGCATCATTGAACCAATCGGTATGGCGAAATTCCATCGACAATCGGAATTCTTTGGGCCAGTATTCCACAAAACGTACTACCCTATCCCAGTTCTTGGGACCAAAGTTGTTGTGCATTTGTAAAAAAATAGTACCCAATTTATCCTTTAGGTTGGCCGTTACGTTCAGGTATTCATCTAAAACAGGATAGGCTTCATCGTTTAAACGCCGCAAATGGCTCACGTTTTGGACTATCTTAGGAAAAAATTTGAAATCGCTTGGGGTCTTGTCGTACCATTTTTTATATTGTTCCGCAGGAAATATGCGATAAAATGTTGCGTTGAGCTCAATACAGTTGAACTGAGAACTGTAATAGGCCAGTTCGTCTTTGGTACCCCTTGGGTAAAAGCTCTTTAAATCTTGGCGGTTCCACTTTGCACAGCCCACGTAAATATTGGTCTCGCCTTTGCCCTTGTACTTGGAAAGTGCCACCTCGGTATCCGGATGGTCATTAGGTATGGTAAAATCTATCAGTTCCGGTTGTTCTACTTTTCCGAATTTCATGTATACTTCGTATTTATTTTAAATATAAAACTATCTGATGGATTTATTCGCCGTACCTCAAATTTAACTGACAAAAGTAAAATCCATAATACACGCTCTAAGAGATAAAAAAACATAAAACAACCTCAACCGTTATGATGCATTTGATATTTGTTTATAACCCCGTTAAAAACTATCGATTTCATAAAAAAAAGTGACCGGCCATAATACGTACCTTTATAAAAACCGATTGTTATGAACCAAAGAACCATAGATATTTTGCACATACGGCCCGAGATACCTTCTGCCAAAATCGTAGCGGGTATGAGCGATGACGAGTATTTTCAGAACGGCACATTACGCCCTGTGTTAAAGCTGCAAAACAACTTATTGGTAGCGGCTTTCAGAAATTATATTGTAAAACACAAGAACACGTTTCATAATCTCACTCTGGAAAAACGCTTTGTTTACATTGAAAATGCCATACAAAAGGATATCAAATTCCGAAATTCTTTGAAAGGCATGCTCATTGGGCAATTTACGGTAGAGGAATATGAAAAATACATTCAAAATTCATCGGCTTTGAACAAGCGGATGATGCAAATGGTGGTAAAAAGGCTGCAAGACCAGATTCAGCTTTTTGAAAATCCCGTTTTGGTCTAGAGCAAAGATTCTCCGTTCAAATTGGTCGTTAAAATATCGCTCATCAAATCAAAATACGGGCGAATGGCTTTAAACGAAACATCCAATTCATTCATAAAACTCGGGGAGAGTACTTCCGCATCGGTAAAGTTACGGGTAAAGATAAACTGTTTATGTTTTATCAAATCAATATTCGGGTGCTCTTTATCAAAGCCTTTGGGGGCGGTTTTAACGGCATCGCCCTGTAATGCCCCCCAAGTGTTCTTAAAATCAGTGTTTTCCAGTATTTCCCTGATTTCTGTAGCATCCAACTCAAATTCCTTTCGTATGCGCAACAGATCCTCTTTGTTCGGGTTCCAAAAACCTGTGGCTATAAAGCTGCTTCTGGGCCTTATACAAATAAAATAACCACCTCTGCGTTTTGCACCGGCCCTGGTATAGGAACCGGAAAATTGGGTTTTATAGGGTGTCTTGTCATTTGAAAAGCGAACATCCCTGTAAATACGGAACATTTTCATTTTCTCTATCTCGTCATGCATTTTCATTTTTTGCATCAGTTCCTGAAAAAAGCCTTTCACATGGGCCTGATGCTCCTTAAATATCTTTTTATGTTCGGCAAACCATTCCCTATTGTTGTTCTTTTCCAACTTTTTCAAAAATTCAAGCGCATCTTTAGTAATGAGGGTAGGCGACATACGACAATTGTTTTGTGATTTTATGCTAAAGTTAACCATTTGGCATAAAGTCTAATTTTTATATTGTTTAATTTTGATAATAAGACCGATAATGAATGGACAAAAAAGATATCATCCAAAAAATCATCAAACATAAGAAACAGCCTAATCTGAGATACCGATTAAAGGAAAAGACCGAAGAGTTCACCAATACGCTCTTTTACACCCTTTTTGATATTGATACGGCGGTGGAAAAAAATCTGGAAAAGCTAGAAACCGATTTTGATACACTTACCGATTTGGCCTGTTGGGATATGGACAGGCCCTGTAAGAAAGTTTGGGAGAACTACGTTGGCAAACTCCCTGGAATCCTGGAAAAACTAAATATGGACGCCGAGGCCACGGTCAATTGTGATCCCGCTTCACTTTCTATCGAGGAAGTGTATATGGCCTATCCCGGTTTTTATGCCATTGCCATTTATCGTTTGGCCCATGAGCTTTACACTATAGGTTTTCCCTTGGTGCCTAGGTTAATGACCGAATATGCCCATAGGCAGACCGGTGTAGACATTAATCCCGGTGCCCAAATCGGTGATTATTTTCATATTGACCACGGTACGGGCGTGGTAATCGGAGAGACCGCGATCATCAAAAACCATGTTAAAATATATCAAGGGGTTACCTTGGGCGGCCATTTTGTGGCCAAAAGCCTTAAAAAGACCAAAAGGCACCCGACCATTGAGAACAATGTAACCATTTACGCCAATGCTACCATTCTTGGTGGCACAACGATTATTGGTGAAAACTCGGTTATAGGTGGTAACGCATGGTTAACAGCTTCGGTGCCTGCAAATTCTACTGTTTTTCATACCCCGGAAATCAAAATTAAGACCCTGCCCAATGTCACATAGCCTATTAGACCTTATTGGCAATACGCCCTTGATAGGAAGCCAAGTATTGAATCCCAATCCCAACGTAAAAATACTGTTCAAGCTCGAAGGCCATAATCCCGGGGGTAGTGTTAAGGACCGGGCCGCATTTAGTATGATAAAAAACGGACTTGAACGTGGGGAGATTTCAAAAAACTCTAAACTGATCGAAGCGACCAGTGGTAATACGGGAATCGCCCTTGCTATGATCGCAGGAGTATACGGATTGGACATTGAACTGGTAATGCCCGAAAACTCAACGATTGAGCGTGTGCAGACCATGCGTGCCTATGGGGCCAAAGTCACGTTGACACCTGCTGACGTTGGTATTGAAGGCGCACGAGATTATGCCGAAGACAAGGTAGCGTCCCACGGTTATACCATGATCAACCAATTTGCCAACGATGACAATTGGAAAGCACATTACAGCACCACAGGCCCTGAAATTTGGAAAGATACCCAAGGTAAAGTGACCCATTTTGTTTCATCTATGGGGACTACGGGTACCATTATGGGCACATCAACCTATTTGAAAGAACAAAACCCAAACATACAGATTGTTGGCGTACAACCCACCGATGGCTCTAAGATTCCCGGAATACGCAAATGGCCAGCGGCCTATCTCCCCAAAATATTCGATCCTAAAAAAGTGGATCAAGTTTTTGAGGTAAGTCAAGAACAGGCAGCGGCAATGGCAAAACGTTTGGCCAAAGAAGAAGGTATATTTTCGGGTATGAGCAGTGGTGGCGCCACTACAGCTGCGCTACAACTCGCCAGTACCTTGGAAAGTGGCACCATTGTCTCTATCATATGTGATAGGGGCGACCGCTATTTATCCTCTAATTTATTCGATTAAAATCATGAAAGCACTCCTTTTGTCTTTTTGCTGTATTTCTCTCTTCATATGCACCACCAACGCACAATCCAAGCAAGATTCATTGGCAATACGGCAAGTGGCTTTGGATTATATCGAGTCCCAACATAACGTAAAGCCAGAACAGTTAAAAGCAAATACACGATACCCAAAAGAGCAAAATTTTTGAAAAAGCCGAAGCGAAAGCCGAACTACCTCCTACCCTGTTCCAAAATAAAATTTCCGAAGAGCTGCTTTATGAAACCTGCCTGTTATTGATTCTGAAATGATTAACTATCTTGGGAATCCATACCGGCTTAAAGAGGAAAATGAATCTTGATTGGCCAGTAATGGTTAATTTTAGTGAAATCATAGTGTATGATACAACACTAACATCAAAATTTTACGATAATGAAGCCGATACCTAAATTGTTATTTCTGGTTTTTACACTGTTCTCTGTATGTGTATATACACAACAAACATCGATTGCATTTGAATCCAATGGTAGAAGCCCAAAAGAAACAGAACAGAATCCGTTCAAGAAGTTTATTGGGGAATGGACGCTCAAGAATGATGATTGGACCCAAAATTGGGGAAACGGTACGGAAACCATAAAAATTCCAAAGCATCACACGATTTCACGGGAAATCAACACCAGCAATAGCTTATTGTCGATTATAGACGGGCCTGAACCTAACGGACATATTTTTTGGTCTTATAATCCAAATACCGAAGTGGTGCAGCACTTATCAAGTTTTGGAACGGTTAGGGCAGGAAATGGCGTTGGAACTATCAATGAAAATGGAGATGTAAATTTAAAACTATCCTTTGAAGGAGAACCTAACGGAACGTATAGAATATACCATTATATATGGTTAGACGATGACCAATACCATATGAAATCAGTGCAATATGATGAAAACGACCAACCTACGGGATTGTTTTACGAGGGTCGTTTTGTTCGTGTACCCAATACAGGCAAAGCTCAACTAGAAAAAGAAATCATGAATATTTTAGGTGTTCTTGACGATAACGAGCTATCAATAGAAAAACAATTGGAAGTATATAGTGATGAAATAATACACATGGCACTGGATGCCAAGGTAATTGACAATAAAGAATCCCTAAAAAAATATTTGGAACAACAACGCCTTTACGGAACTACGGATATGACACACCAAATCGTTACCGTTGAAGATCATAATGGCGCAGTACTTATGCAGGGTGCCGTTAAGGGCACTTTTCATCCGAGTAATGGTGACAGCGCGTTGACGTTTGAGACCAAAAACCTTTTTGTATTTGGCAGGGAAAAAGGAGTGTTAAAAATCAAGAAAATCATTTACAATAGCTCACCCGCTGATTAAAGTCGGTATGAAGCCGTTAATACGATATGATGATGTGGGTTTGAGTGATTTTTCAATCCTAAAATTCACCCGAATTGATACAATTCAATTATAATACACAATGGGTTTTATGAATTATTTTAGCCGTTGAAAACCATATGCGAATGCATTCCCATAAAAACGATAGTGAAGTACATATATTTGAAAACGTAGCCTGTGCAACATCGCCCAACGCATTACTACTATTTTTATCAACCGTATTGGTGTTTGCCGTAATAGTAGGCTTGGGTAAAATGCTTCAAATAAGGATGATACCCGAAATAGTGGCATTTATTACAGCTCCTATATATTTTACCGTTCTAAAAAAGAAATTTGTAATGAAAATTTCAGATTTTACACTCTCACCCGACACACTGGAGTGGAACGATAACCGTATTGATTTTAAAAGTTTGGAATATTACAAGATTAGCTATAATACGGGGCAAAACGGCGGAGCTACGCTAAAGTTCAAATTAAAAAATGGCAAAACCGTTGTACTACTGGCTACCAATCTTTTCTGCCATCCGCATAGGTTTTTAGAGCTATGTCTTAGTATCGACATGGTTTTATCAAAAAACAATGATTATAACAGCATCAAAAAGAAATCACTTTCTGAAACCGCATATTTTTTTCCCCTCATTCAAGCGTTGACAATTTTGGCCGCTTCGCTTATGATCTATAGGGTTTTCAGAAATGAATTTGTTGGTATGGAAGTGCTGTTGATTTTTATTGTTTGTGTAGCTGTTTTTGCGATTTTATTACAAGGGAAGAAAAGGTTTTAAAAAGTTGTTGTTTATGCCGCTGATGTTAAGGTACTTCCTGTTAAAAACTTAGGATAAACCAATAGCCGATTGCTTGATTATGATTTTAAAATCCCCGAACTTCGTTAACGTTGGAGATAAACAATTAAAACAGATTTATATCCGATATGTTAGCAAACATATTGACTAAACAAATGGATTTAAACGAAATATTCAAAAACAATCCAACGGATATAAACACTTTCTTATCCGAAATATTAGAAACTAATTATGAAATAAAAGCAATGATGCAAGCAATAATTGCTCATATATCTGACGGTGATTCTGAAAAGGAAAGAGAAATAATTGGACTCGCCAATCAATTAAAAAATGAGGAATTATTAAGGATTGCCGCTAGGATGGAATCTAATCGAAAAGACTGAATTAATCTGATGTACAAGATTTTTAAAATACTAGCAATAACAAGCACCTCTCTATTTATTATTTCCTGCAAGAAAGAAAACGACTTGGTAAAATTAAATAATTACGTGGTCGACAGAATTTGGATTACGGAAAATCAAAACCAATATTATTTCTCAAGTGAAGATGACAAAGAATATTCCTGGTCTACGCTAAGAAAAACTGGTAACGGAAATGGACTTGATGATTGGACAACTCCATTTTCAATAGCAAGGGGAAATCCGAAATCAAACCCATATAAATCAAATACTTTGAATCCTGAAGGATGGACTTTTTCTGATTTTTTCAAAATTCAGGGTGACACATTAATTCTCCAAAGAGAAGAAGATATAAATGCGGAAGATTTGATGATTTTTCATCTTGAAAAAGGAAAAGATACAATCATAGGAGTTTTTTCTTATAACGCGCTTCTAGTGCGCAATAAATATGGAAATCGGATATGGAAATCGAAAAAATGAAATACGTTTACTAACACGGTGTATAATTAAGTGCGGGCGGAATTTCAAGCTGGAAATTCCTGCAATCAATTATCTTTAGTCTCAGGCGGACATTTTCCGTTGGAAAAGTCCGCAACTAATCATACACGAAACGATAACGAAACCCTTTAAAATCACTCCAAAACTTGGGTAATGCACTCCAATAAACATTGCCCTGACGCATAAGGTACTATGGCGTCATCAGTACCGTGAAAAATAACCACAGGGCAAGTCACACCATTCATAGCCGGATTGTTATTTTTTTATTTGCGCAACTGTTTTCGTGATTTTATTACAAGGGAAGAAACGGTTTTAGAAAGCTGTTGTTTATGCGGCTGATGTTAAAAAACTTAGGGTGTCAAATAGTTAATTATTTGATTTCAACATTGAAATTATCGAATTTTAATATCAGAAAATAAAAATTGTTGAACTCATTTTATTTAAATCGTTATGTATAATTTTGAAAATAAAATGTGGAAAAGAAATTGGTTCTGGATTATAGTTTCCCTCTTACTTTTCTTGACTTGTTATTTTCTAACGGTTGGACTTGTGAATAGTGGACTGATGGACACGACCAGAATTTTTATACTGGGTAATTTTATAAGCGTTCCAAACTTCTATACCTTTTTCACCTACCTACCTCTAGTGTTTTTTACCTTATTTCTTATTAAAGTCATTTTGGACCGATTAAAAAATCGAAACTCAAATAAGATTTTGGTATTCTTTACTTCGTTTTTTATTGTTCAAGTGACTTACTTAACTCTCAAAATCAATTGGATTAATGAAACAAATTCGCTGGACGAGAATACAATCAAACTTTGGCAGAACATTTTACATATTTCTTTGCCAATACAGTTTTTTCTAATTTGTGTTTTGGTAATTGTTAGCTGGAAAGGGGGAAAACGAAGTAGAACCTAAAAAACTATATACAATACGGGCTATAATTCAATGCTAGATTCTAACTAACTTGAGACTTTGAAACAAACAAAACAACTGGATTCCGCACGACATTTTCCGTTTGGAAAGTCCGTAACGAAATCATCGCTAGGCCATTAATTTTCGTTGTTTGTACAGCTATATTCGTGATTTTATTACAAGGGAAGAAAAGGTTTTAGAAAGTTGTTGTCAATGCCGCTGATGTTAAGGTACTTCCTGTTAAAAACTTAAGATAAACCAATAGCCGATTGCTTGATTATGATTTTAAAATCCCCGAACTTGGTTAACCGTACGATAAAAATCATTTAAACGAATTTTATCTTAATCATTGGCAATAATTTGCTCAAACTCAATTGAACTTATTGGTAATATATGTTTATAGAAAATAAATTAATAAAAACAATTCTACCTTTTATTGGAATCACTTTAATAATTTGTGGCTATTTAAAACTATCAATTTTCTATGGCCATTTTGATATTGAGATTTACAATTATTTAGAGTTTACAGAAATATTAACTCTATTTATGCCAAATATTATCAGGAATATAGGAATCATTGCGATTGCTTTTTTTATTGTTTATCTGCTAATTGGGAATAAGGATATCGAACGAAACACAATGCTACATAATGCTATAGTGGAATCAAATACATTTTGGAAAAGGTTAAAATTATTATTTAAATTAAATCCACTTTTAGCTTGGTTGTCACTTTTTGTTATCATTATATCAATTATATATTCAATATGGTTCCCTGAAAAGTTAGAAAGTTACATTTTGAGCAGTATAGTTATTCCAGCAATGTTCTTTTTCAACATATTGGATTTTGAGTTTAGAAGAAAATATAAATTATTGAATGACAAGAAACCTAATTCTTCACGTTCGAATTTAGCTTTTGTTATTTTTCTATTCTTGATATATACTGTTAATTCTACATATAAAGAGATTAAACAGGTTCGAAAAACAAACAAAAAAATTGAATTTACTTATCAAGGTAAATCTATAAAAACTAGTAAACAGGATTTTTATTTAGGTCAAACAAAAAATTACCTTTTCATAAAAAACTTCGACAAGAAAAAAGTCTCTGTTTATAAAATGAGCTTGATTACTGAATTCGAAACATACGATTAATATAAAACTGATGCCAACAATATTGATAAAATATAGCTATTAAAAGCTTTTCGAGAGGTTTTTGTTTATTTAAAAAGTACACAAAATCCGAAAAGTTAGTGTATTTTTATAGGCTACGTTTCATACACAAAACCTATAACGAAACCCTTTAAAATCACTTCAAAACTCGGGCAATGCTCTCCAAATATTCCGGGAATTCAATCAAGTTGTTATGTCCGCCACCTTTTATGGTAAATATTTGTTTTTGAGCGTGTGGGACGGCTTCATATAAACTTTGCCCCGACGCATAAGGTACTATGGCGTCATCGGTACCGTGAAAAACAACCACAGGGCAGGTCACACCATTCATGAATTCATGGGATTTTAGCTTGTATTTCATCAACAGGTCTACCGGCAAAAAAGGAAATCGGCTTTTGGCAACATCAACCAAACTGTAATAAGGGGTTTCCAAAATAAGTTGTTTGGGTGCGTTTGTCGAGGCCAGTTGGGTCGCAATGCCCGTCCCCAATGACCTACCATATAGGGTAATCGCCTTTTCATCATAAGTTTTTAGGGCATACGCATAAAAAAGTTGTGCATCGGCATGTAAGGCAGCTTCACTGAGTTTCCCCGTGCTTTTCCCATAAGTACGGTAATCCATTATAATGACGTCGTAACCCTGTTGCACAAAAAACTGGGCTATCTCGCCCCAACGGGAAAGGTCGCCCGCATTACCATGAAAATAGAGCAAAACCCCTTTAGGGGCTGTACCCTTAAAATGCAAGCCGTTCAATACCGCACCATCCGGTGCGGTCAAATTGAATTCATGGTGGGGTACCGCAAACGAATATTGATAATCCTGTGGCAGTTTAGAAGGTAAAAAAATGAGTTTTTCCTGTAAAAAATAAAGCATGACTGTTATGAGTAGGTAAAATATTAATAGGTTACGGGCAATTTTCTTAAACCTTCGCATTTTTTGGTTTTGTAGCGTGCTGTACCGATATGCTGGAGCCTTTCAAATCAACGACTTTTGGTTTGGTCGTAATGATATCGCCCAACATTTTATGGTATGATTCAAAGGTATTCAAATCTTTATGACCGCCACCTATGATAGTATGTAATGTAGTTTGTTTGGGCTTTATCTTGGATAGTTTTACACTGGTTTTATAGGGAATAAGCCTATCGTCGGTACCATGTATAATGTGGATGGGGCAGTTTACATACTTGAGCCATTTGTACGTGGGCATCGGAAACTTGATCAATAATGAAAGTGGCATAAAGGGTACATAGCGTTTGGCCACTTTGCTAAGACTGTAATACGGCGCATCTAAAATGAGCATCCTGGGATGGTTCATAGAGGCCAATTTGGTCGCAAAACCCGAGCCCAAAGAGCGCCCATAAAGAATGATATACTTTTCGTTTACATTTTCCCTTATCTTGTTGTAGACCACCTGTAAGTCTCTTTTGATCGCCTTTTGCGTTCGCCGCCCGGTACTTTTGCCAAACCCTCGATAATCGACCATGATAACATCGTAGCCGTGCCTGGTAAAATCGACCGCGAATTTGCCCCAACCCTTTATGCTTTTTGAGTTGCCCTTGAGGTAAAAAACCACTCCTTTGGGTCTTTGGGTCTTAAAACGGAGCCCATTGATAATGGCCCCATCCCTGGTCTCGATATTGTACTCCTCAATTTCCTGATTTTCATAATAAAATTCAAAATCCTTGGCCAGCTTTTCGGGTTTGAACATCAAGAAGTCCTGCAAGAAATATACAAGCGTATTTATGGCCAGATATATCAAGATGATTACGGTAAGAATGTACTTCCAATCGGCCATCGCATTTAATCGGTTTACATACAATGTACAAAAAAAGCGCCTCATGGCGCTTTTTTATCTTGTAGAACTGTTTTGATACATCGGTCTTTTAGGATGCACAGCCCGTATACCATCTACCAATGATTATTTTAGGGATTCATGACTTTCGACAAAGAGTTCAATTTTTCTGCCCTCATCATTGGTGACTACCAAAGTTTCTACTTCATTGTTGTCTTTGTTCATAATGGTCTCACTTTCCAAGATATCAAGGTTTTTCCCGTTATCGATAGCAACGATCAAATCGTTTTTGGTGCTCAGCACGGTAAAATCTGTTTTCTCATCGGCATTATAGCTAAACTTGATGATTTCGTCAAAGGCATCATCCAAGTCATTGTCCACCTTTACGGTTTTCATGATTTTTTTATTGCCCTGATTTTTTGAATCGTTCTGGATCCCCTCGTCTTCATCAATATGGGAATATGTACCTAATTCTACTTGGGTATTGACTTTTACCGAGTTCTGTATCGTTTCACCATTTACATTAATTGTATATGTTTTTTCTACGGTTTCGGTAGATGCATCCTGTACTTGTTGGGCGTTTAAGCTAAATAACGATGCCGTTAATATGAGTGTTGCTGTTGTTTTTATAATCTTCATGTTTGATTTTTTTCTGGATTTATAATCTTAATCTTAGTTCTATAACATTTCTTTTAGTTTATAGGTTGGCCCTAGTTTTGGGAAATCTCTGAAAAATGTTGCCTTTTATCTTTGTTCCAGGCATCCAACATCCAACTTGTTTTTTCCATTTGTCGAATGTAGGCTCCAATTAAATCAATGGTTCCTTCATCGTTTATTTCATCGGCCTTATCGACCACTTTTGTCATTTGTTGCAGTAAAATACTGTGGGATTTCAAAAGCTCATCCACCATTTCTTCGTCAATTAGCGTAGTAGCACTTTCTTTGATTGATGATGCTTCCAAATATTCACTGTAATTGCTCATTGGGTGATAACGCAAAGTCAAAATGCGCTCTGCGATTTCATCAATTTTACCTCGGGCGTCAACATACATCTCTTCAAATTTTTCATGCAGGTCAAAAAAGTTTTTTCCCAGTATGTTCCAGTGAAAGTTTCTCAGTTTTTGGTAATATATGTGATAGTCGGCTAAAAGCGTGTTCAATTCGGTTACGACTGGTAATAATTTTTTTTCATCAATATTCAAATAGTTCATGAATTTGTGTTTTTAAAGATTAAACAATATGTTTTGAAATGTTGGAGTGAAGTTCTTTTTGTGCCAATAGAGTCTTGGCGTTTTCAGCGGATGCCTGATTAGAAAGAATGTATTTAATTATCCAACACCATTAATATATGGGATATTCAAAAAAAGTCAAGTGATTTAACGGTCTTTAACGTGTGTTGGGAAGAATTAACATAAGGAACGTTAAAGCCAACCCTTTTTTCTAAAATAAATTAACATAAAAAGCAAGAGAAAAATCATAATGCCCCACACATAAAGATACCCGTGTTCCCAATGCAGTTCGGGCATGTGGTCAAAATTCATCCCATAAATACCTGCTATAAAAGTCAAAGGGATAAAAATAGAGGCCATTATGGTAAGCACCTTCATGACCTCGTTCATTTTATTGCTCATATTGCTCATATACATTTCCATAAGGCTCATGCTCATTTCCCTATAAATCTGAAGGGTTTCGTTAATCTCTACGGAATGGTCCAAAACATCCCGTAAGAACAGTTTGGTGTCCTTTTTTATCAAAGGGCTTTCCGTATCTATAAGCCTACTGACCAGTTCTTTTACGGGAAATATCCAGCGGCGTACTTTGAGTACTTCTTTTTTAAGTTCCTGTATTTTTTGCGCAACTTCGGGTTTGGGATTTTCATATACTTGCTCTTCCAATACCTCGATTTTATGATTGATGTGTTCCAACACCGTAAAATAATTATCAATAATGGCATCCAATAACGCAAAGAACAAGTAATCGGCCCCACGTGTGCGAATACGACCGTGTTTGGTACGTATTCTGGTGCGGACCCCTTCAAAAACATCCTCTTTGAGTTCCTGAAACACCAAAACCGTATTTTCCAACAGTACCATGGCCATATGCTCGCTGACCAGTTCTTCGGCATCATTGATATAGAGCATTTTGAACACCCCGAAAATATGGTTGTCATATTCGTCAATCTTTGGTCTCTGCAAGGTATTTACCGCATCTTCGAGCAAAAGTGAATTTAACCCGAACCGTTTTCCCAGATTCTCGATATAGGCCTCATCGTTGATACCCACGACATCAATCCATGAAGTGGATTTGGAATCGTTATGTACCAGAATGGCATCAATATCATTTGTAAAATCCTCGGCAACACTTTCATCGTCATACTCTATGGTATGTACTGTACTTTGGGTTTTTTCCCTATCTCCCAAATAAGTCACGGTACCGGGTGCTTTGCCGATTTTGTCTTTTGCCCTGGATTTTTTTCTTCGATGTAATGGGTTGGTCATTTTCTTTTTTTGCATTACCAAGTTTTGCCTAAATATACTAAAAGTGCTATGGAAATATAATAATCGTTCGGTGAAAGGTAAAACCTCCCAACTGGGCCATAGTCACCTTGTTTTCCAAGGTGTTTAAGGGTAAATTGTCTTTTTCAACGTAATGGGAAATCCTATGGTTACTTAATATTAGAGGATTCCTCGTCGCTTGGCCCCATGAAACGACAAACCAACTTTATAAAATAGTGTCATAAAAAATATAGCATCCCAATTAGGCACTTGGTTCATTCAAAATCGATTTTATGTAAAATGAGCCCCGAACCAGGTGCCACATAATTTAATTGCATTGTGTTCCCCTCCTCCAATGATGTTTTAATATCCAAAATACCAAGTTCTCCCCTACCCAGCTGCATTAACGCCCCCATCATCAGCCTGATTTGATAGCGCATAAAACCTTTTCCGGTTACTTTTAACAGGTAACTTTTTTTAGGGAAAAAATTAGCTTTTAGTATCTTATTTTCCAATATCTCGCAAGAGTCCACCGTTCTCACCAGTTTTTTATTGGCTTTGGGTTTTGCGGTGTAGGCCCTAAAATCATGAGTACCCTCATAAAGTTTCGCCGCTTTTATCATAAGGTCAATATCAAGTTCGTCAATACAATTGGTCAAATAAGAGGCACAGAACGGATGGTTTTTTTGTCCGTAAGAAAAAAGATATAGATACTCTTTTGATTTTGAATCTTGTATAATATTAAAATCACTGCTTATGGGCGTACAGTTCAGTACTTTGATGTCCGAAGGGAGGTTTCTATTAAAATCGGTCAAAAATGCATCCATATCCGGTAACGGGTGTTCCAAAAATATTTCAAAAGCGGTCTGTAATGCAGATACCTTGGCATCGGTCCTACCGGCACCCAGAATTTTGAACGATATATTGGGTAATATGAACTTTAAGGTTTTGTGAATCATGCCCTCTACCGTTTTTTGACCGGGCTGTTTTTGCCACCCACTGTACCGGAACCCCAAAAATTGAACCTTGATGATATAACAGTGTCTTTTTTTTTGCATGGATGCTATGCTTATGATTTGAGATATCAATATTAAGAATAATTAGAGCATCATATTCGGATGTAACGAATTCCTACAAAACAATTTTGTACTTTGTAGTTCATTACCCAAAATCAACAGCTATGAATCGCTCTACAACTACTTTTTTGCTTTTTTCGTTTATCGTACTGTTAGGTTGCTCCGCCAATAAGGATAGTTTTCACAGAAAAGGAGAAACAGTTACGCTGACCTTGAACAAATATCCCCAAGAAAATCAGCCCAATACATTGGCATTTTCTTCCATTACCCCGTTTTTGGTAGACTTTGGTATTGGTAAGGTAAAACAGATACTGGAAAATGAAGCTGGAAAATTTACGGGTATGTATCAAGCGGAAATAAGTGATTCCAATTTTTATACAGATGCTTCTTCCAAAGATAGGTCAATGAACTATAGGTCTTTTGTCATCGATCGTAAGGCAGATTTGGGCAAGGGCCCGGAAACCGTTTCCAAAATGGAATTCAAGTTCAATACCGATGCCAGCAGAACCTTTATCGCTGTACAGCCTGTAGCTTTAAAAATAGATAAGAGCAAAGCCAAGCTTTTGCAAAACGATTCAACTTTGGACGTTATCATTGATATACGAATGGTCTCTTTTTGGATCGATATCAACCAAGAGTACAGAACCGCGGAAACTGCGAATACCTCATTTGTATTGTCGAATATAGAATTGGGAAAGGCGTATGACAGCAATTCCAAATTACTTTCAAAGACTTCGGGCTGGATGTTCCCCATACCCTTGTCCGTTAAGCCAGACGGTACATTTTTTGGTAGGGGCACATTTAACCTGTATTGCACGGTAACCGAAATAGACGATTACGGAAAACGTATTGAAACTATTAGAAATGCCTTTGAGACCAATGAGGCTGAAATCAAAGACATATTACTCAACAGCGGTAAAGATTAACAAATACCAAAATCGAGAAAGCCAAAGATTTTTATTTTTTCTCAACACTTTTTTACACATAGCCAACATTGGCAAACCCTTTATCGATTATTTTTAAATAAATAAAAATTCATTCCGTTCTTTAATTTCAAACGTGGATCCCCCGAAGTCTCTAAAACCAGTGTAATGAAATTGATGTTACGAATTTTTTCTTGGAAGGTTACCTTGTTGATTTCCGTTATTACATTAATATCGTTATGTATTCTCGGCTTTTACGGTATCTATACGGATAAGTTTTACTTTTTTAAGCTTGATAATTACATCTTCCCGATACTGACTATAGTCCACTTTATATACCTATACGCAGTTTGGTTCAAAATTACCGAAAATGAATATCCTGATGTTCCCATGAGAAATCTGGAATATTCACTTTATCTTATTTTCCTGGTTTACCTCTATAAAACCGTAGATTCTGTTTTGGTGGTTACGAGTTATCACGACTTTGAAAACTTTGTTCTGCCATCAACGTTTGTTCCCTTGGGCAATACCACGGTTGGTTTATATGTCGTCTTGCTTTTTGTGACCTTGTTGACTTTTGGGCACAGGAGAAAATCGGTAGGCCCATATGATTTTTCCAGTTTTAACGAGAATATGGATTCTTGGCAATAATTTTTGGTTTTCCTATTCCAATTCTTAGCATTCCTGTAAGGAAAGTTATGCCTTTACGGCTATTACATGCATAACGTTTATTATTTCGTAGTATCAATATAGCGGTCGTGATAGTTATGTGATACTTTTTATTTTTTTTCGTATTGTAATTATGAAGCATATACTTATCATAGAGGATGACCTGGAAATCGTTAGACTTTTAGAGATTCATCTTACCGACTCAATATACAAAACCTCCAAGGCTATGGACGGAGCCCTAGGCTTAAAAATGGCCTTGGAAAACGATTATGACCTCATATTGTTGGATTTGACCCTGCCCACACTTGATGGCGTCGAAATCTGTAAAAAGTTGAGGGCGAAGAAAAATACCCCGGTAATAATGCTCACGGCAAAATCTGAAGAGATAGACCGGGTTTTGGGCTTGGAAATAGGTGCTGACGATTACATAACAAAACCATTTAGCATTCGAGAGCTCTTGGCAAGGATAAAGGCCGTTATGCGGCGAACGGATAGTAAACCGGACCATCAAAAAGACTCTTCCTCGATAGCTGCGGAAGGTCTTCATATAGATGTCGATAAACGCAAGGTCGTACTGGGCAATCAAAAAATTGAGCTATCCCCAAAAGAATTCGAGCTTTTGGTCCTTATGGCTTCCAACCCTGGTAGAAACTACACACGAACCGAATTGTTGAACATGATTTGGGGCTACAATTTTGAAGGTTACGAGCATACCGTTAATTCGCATATCAACCGATTACGGGCCAAAATTGAATCGGATATGACCAATCCAACTTATATTTTGACTACATGGGGCGTTGGCTATAAGTTTAATGAAGACAGTATTTTATGAGCAAAACCGAAAAAACATTAACGCCCCGTCTGGTAAAAAAGTTATGGGTAGCTTTTATCCTCATCATTATTTTAATGGGAGCATCCTATATTTTTATTACGGGATATCTCACCAATAAACATAACCAAGCCATTACACAACGTGTAAATGCCAAGGTAGCGGAACACGTTATCCAAGAAAAATTTCAAAGTGCATCCCCCTTTTTGCAAGATGGGAGCGTTAACAAAGAACTGTTCGGTGATCTCATGCACGATATGATGGCGGTGAACCGCGGTATAGAAGTTTATCTTTTAAATAAAACGGGTGACATACAATATTCCGTTGTTTTGGAGCATAATGAAAATGAGCCTACCAAAACAGTTTCGCTGGCACCTATACAAACCTTTTTAAAAACCAATGGCACCGAGTTTGTAATCGGGGACGACCCCTTAAACCCAGGAGAGCAGAAGATTTTTTCAGCTGCCCCATTTTCGGTTGATGGCCAAGAGGGCTTTATTTATATCATTTTGGCGGGAAAAGAGTTTGAACTGATCAGTAACAATCTTTTAGGACAATATTTTACCAAGCTTGGCATTGGTGCTACCTTGTTGACCATGTTTTTTGCGGCTATTATCGGCTTGTTGAGCATTTGGTTTTTGACGAAGAACCTAAGGTTGATTACGAGGACCGTTCGTAAATTCCAAGAGGGTGATTTAGAGGCGAGAATCGAAAACCCGGAAAGATCGGATATTGAGGTATTCGCACATTCCTTTAATGATATGGCCGATACGATTGTGAGCAATATGGATAAAATGAAATCTGTGGATACGCTACGACGAGAATTGATTGCCAATGTTTCCCATGACCTAAGAACACCTTTGGCCATTTTGAAAGGCTATGTGGAAACCCTTCAAATAAAACGGGACTCCTTGACCGAAAAGGAGAAAGATGAATATTTACAGATTACACATGACAATATTGATAAATTATCCAACTTGATCAATCAGTTGTTCGATTATTCAAAGCTGGAAGCGGAGCAAGTAACCCCGATCAAGGAACCTTTTTCCATTACCGAGCTTTCCCATGATTTGATAGCCAAGTTCAAGGTCTTGGCAAAACAGAAACAAATAGATCTGCAACTGGATAATCCCGAAGAAAACTGTATGGTTTTTGCCGATGTTAGTTTGGTAGAACGGGCGTTACAGAACCTAATCGAAAATGCCATAAAATACACACAGCCCAACGGTAAGGTTACCTTGAGCTTGCACAAAAAAGGAAAAAATATTGAAATTGATATTACCGATACCGGAACAGGCATCCCTACGAACGAGCAACCTTTTATTTTTGACCGATATAAACAGGTAGATAAAAGTGCCAAAAAACAGGGGTATGGTCTGGGCCTTGCCATCGTAAAACGCATTATGGACCTGCATGATACTACCATAACCGTCTTGAGCAAACCAAAAGAAGGTAGCTCATTTATTTTCAACTTGCCTGCCTATCAGATATGAACGGGAAACAATTGCTATGAAAAAACCCCTTTCAAATGTAGCCAAATGGAAGGGGTTTTAAATTAAAAGTTAATTTTATAAAGTATTATACTGTCTCAAATTAAGAATTTCTTTATGGTGTTTGGTATAAAAATGAAATTTAGCTAGTTTTCTACTATTACAGAAATTTTTCCATTCAGAATCCGAAAACGCTTTAAAAAACGGATTTGCCAATTGTTCTTCATAATCTTCGTTTTCATCAGGGAGCCAAGTAAATCTATAAAATTGTTTTGATTTTAGCTTATCAGTCAAATAATCAAATGACCTTATTTCGGCTCCAATTTCTTTTGAAATTTGATTTCTTTTTTCGATTTCATAAGGATTGTTTGTTCTCCTTCCAATAATAATTTTAAATCTCAAATGACTATCTGTAATTACACGTGTAGAAATTGTCGGTAAGTATTTTTTAAACCAGGAAGGATTGTCGATAAGCCATCTTTTCCAGTCTCTTATTTGTTGGGTAGCTCGATTGAAATCTGAAGTCATTATACCTCTAGAGTTAAAGAGTTTTGCTCTTGGCCGTTTAATTTCAAATAACTCAAACTTGTTTCCATTGCTAAAACCATCCGAAAGAGTAACGAAATCGGTCTCTAATTCACTCCCAAGTTTCAATTTTGATATAACTACATGACAGTTTTCATTGGCCATGAAAAATCCTGCGTTGTTAGATAGATATGTTTGGTAATGGTTTTCCGTCAAATCTTTATTCAAAAGACTTTCCCAATCTAAAATGAGATTTTCCTTGAAATGAGAGCTATTAAGTATATTAAACCAGTTATCTACATACATTTGAAACGCTATAAATTACTCACTATTTATTGTTTTTATGAATTCAATACATTCGAAAAGAAATAGGTTATTTGTTTTTGTTATTAAAGGCCGCTGATATAGCTACCATATAAATCCTTAAACTGGTACCCATCCTCAAAACGATGTTTGCTGAGTTTTTTATGGGATACCAAACCCCAAAGCAAGAGTTCTTTTAGAAAATAGATATCCGTTTTGGGAAAATCCGGCTGATGGTCCTTTACCAATTGATTCAGTTCCGGAATACTGTCCAAGGTACGTTTGTATTCGGCATCGGTAAAATCATCCAAAAGCTCAAAACCTTCGCCTTGAAAAAACCAATGCAGCAACTCATCGTAGGGTGTTTCCTCGTTTTTACGTTCCAACTTGTTTATCTCGGGAAAATACTGTGGGAATACGGACTTTACGGCATCATCGATTAAAATTGCCGCTACACCATCGGCACCCTCTTGTTCCCCTTCGTATACCAATTCTATTTTTCCCGTTATTGCCGGGATAACCCCGAGAAAATCACTTAACCGTACCATGGTTTTCTCTGCTCCGGTCAACAGTGCCCTACGCTCCGCTGTACTCAAAAGGTTCTCAAAAGCCGTGATGCTGGTACGGGCACTTACCCCACTTTTGGCATCTACATACTCGCTGTTTCGTGCCTCAAAACTTATTTGTTCCAATAGATCTTTGGCGATATCGGGAACGTATACGGCATCGACCTGCCTATCATCCAAATTGGATTCCTGTTGCGTGATTTTACGTGCCGTTTCAATATCATCGGGATAGTGGGTCAGAATCTGTGAACCAATCCTATCTTTTAAAGGCGTAACGATACTGCCCCTGTTGGTGTAGTCTTCTGGGTTCGCCGTGAACACAAATTGGATGTCCAAAGGCAGTCGCAACTTAAAGCCCCTAATCTGTATATCGCCCTCTTCCAAGATATTAAAAAGCGATACTTGAATACGAGCTTGTAAATCTGGTAGTTCATTGATAACGAATATACAACGGTTGGCACGAGGGATCATTCCAAAATGGATTACCCGGTCATCGGCATATGAAAGTTTTAGATTTGCCGCTTTTATTGGGTCTACGTCACCTATTAAATCCGCTACCGTAACGTCTGGCGTGGCCAGTTTTTCATAAAACCGCTCATTTCTGTGCATCCATGTTATGGGAGTTTTATCTCCTTTTTCCTTTATTGTCTCTATCGCATAGCGTGACATCGGTCGTAGTGGGTCATCATTGATTTCCGAACCTTCTACCACAGGAATCCATTCATCCAATAAATGAACCATCAATCTCGCCAAACGTGTTTTTGCCTGCCCACGAAGTCCCAATAAATTGATGTTGTGCCGAGACAAAATAGCTCTTTCCAATTCCGGGATTACCGAATTTTCGTAGCCCCAAACCCCTTCAAAGGTATCTTCCCCGTTCTTGATTTTTTCCCTAAGGTTATCACGCAGTTCATCCCTAATGCTTTTGGTTTGATAGCCTGCTTTTTTGAGTTCCCCCAAAGTGGGGATTTTTTCTTTTTTCAATTTCATGTTTTTTTAATCAAATGGTAATAAATCCGGTTCCAAGAATCTTGATTTTGCTTGTTTAGAATCAAAAATATCGAATCCGTAATGTGCGTTAATGAGTTCTCTAAAATTATTTTTAAGCCTTGGAAGTTCTCTAATAAAATCTTCAAAAATATTCGACGTTGACTTGAGCATAAAATGATAGACCGCCTTGATAGCGGCAACGGTTAGCGTTGAATTATATTTATCTTCCGCTCCCACATGCACTACAAATTTTTTTAATTGAAATTGTATGTTCGATAGTGCATTACCGATGCCATATTTTTTGATATGTATCCATGCCAGTCGCAAATGTGCCTCATGGTTGAATAAGACCGGATTTAACTCACAATGCTGAAATTGTCTTTCAAATTCCAAATCGGATAATTGAAGATGACTTTTCATATCACTTCAATCTTTTTCTTCTGTTGTTTTCATAATCCTCAAAAATCATTTCCCCCAAACCTTTTAATCCGGTAAAAAATGCCTTGCCTTTATTGGCTTCGGTAAAATGACGTATGAATTGCATAAGATACGGGTCTTGGGCAATCATAAAGGTGGTAATGGGAATATGAAGTTTTCGCGCTTGCCGTGCCATGTTGTAGCATTTCTCCACAATATAGTCGTCAAGGCCTACACTATTTTTATAATAGGTGCCATCGGGCATTCGAAGGCAGCTGGGCTTACCATCGGTAATCATAAAAATCTGTTTGTTGGTATTTCGTTTTCTTCGCAGCATATCCATCGCCAGCTGTAATCCTGCAACGGTATTGGTATGGTACGGCCCCACCTTTAAATAGGGTAGGTCTTTGATGGGTATGGGCCAAGCATCGTTCCCGAATACCAATATATCCAATGTGTCTTTGGGATAACGTGTGGTAATGAGTTCCGAAAGTGCCATAGCCACCTTTTTCGCCGGTGTAATCCTATCTTCCCCATATAAAATCATACTATGGCTAATATCGATCATCAAAATAGTGCTCATTTGGGCCTTGTACTGGGTGTCTTCTACGACAAGATCCTCCTCACTTAGATTAAAACTACCGATACCGTGATTTACTTGCGCATTTTTTAGGCTTTCGGTCATAGAGATATGTTCCAAACCATCACCATATCGGTATTCCCTAAAATCGCCCGTATGTTCATCGCCTTGGCCAGATTTTCCGGTTTTATGGTTTCCGGCACCGCTTCGTTTCAATTTTCCAAAAATTTGGTCCAATGCCCGTTGGCGAATAATACGTTCCATTTTAGCGGTAATCGATATCGTACCGTTACCCGAACCATCGCCTTCTTCGCCCTCCTCTCCCATTTGTCCGCCACCATCTTCAAATTCTTCCCGTATGTATCCTTTTGCCTTTAAATCCTCTATAAAATCATCGATAGTGTACTCCTCGGTGGTAAGTACATATTCCTTATCAAGCTCTCGCAACCAGTCAATAGCCTCATCAAAATCGCCAGAAGTATGGGTAATGAGTTCCTGAAAAATCTCAAAAAGTTTATCAAAAGGAGTTTGTTCCGGAGCTTCATAGGGCACAAAGCGGAACCCTTTTCTTGTATTCATAGCCATACTATAAAAATAATACTTTTAACAGCATCTGTATTCGTTTTTAAGAAAACTTAACGCAACTCGGGTAAATGAAAACTTTTAATACTAAATCTGATTTGATAATACTATAAATTTGTGGGGATTATGTTAGAGGAACAACTTCAAAGACAATGCATAGGATTCTTAAAAACACCGCCCCTATGGCAAAATAAACAATTCAATATTACCCAATTCGTTTTTCCAAAAATCAATGTAGAATCCTTTATACCAAAACCCATACCGAACAATATTAGGTTGGGACATCAAATGGAATATGTTTTCAGACAGCTCATAGAGCATTCCGAAGCCTACAGAATACTTTTATATAATTTACCCATCAAAGATGGGAAGAGGACTATGGGCGAAATCGATTTTATTCTTGAGAAAATAGATTCCCAAGAGCCAATACATATTGAACTTACCTATAAATTCTACATCATAAACACAAAAATATCCGAACCGGTCCATCAACTGATGGGACCCAACAAACGGGATATGTTTTTTACCAAGATGGAGAAGATAAAGAACGAACAGTTTGGTTTATTACATTCTCCGCAGGGCATACAAGCGTTATACGATAAAGGTATAGATCACGCTAAAATCAATCACCAAGTATGTTACAAGGCCCAATTATTTATGCCATACGGTACAGAAACCGCACACATAAGACCTCTGGAAAAAGACTGCATAACAGGTTACTGGCTAAAATTTGACGACTTTGATTCAAGGGAATTTAAGGGGCTACAATTTTATATTCCCTTCAAATCCGAATGGGTCGTTATTCCCCATGGGCAGGTATTGTGGAAATCCCATTTTGAGACACTTTTGGAAATAAATCTACGAATGCTCAAAGAAAATGCCCCCATGGTATGGATGAAAAAGGAGAACGGAGAAATCGAAAAGATCTTTGTGGTTTGGTGGTAATACCCCTATAATTAGCACTCTATATTTAGTACCTTTCAGAAAACCAATCTTAAAACAATCGTTATGGCAACCCCTATCACAAAAAGAATCGAAATTATAGACGCCCTAAGGGGGTTTTCGCTCGCAGGAATCTTACTGTGCCACATGGTAGAAAATTACATTGGTGCCATGGCCCCAGAAGGTTTTAGCGAAGCGGTTCATGTGGGCACTATTGATTATATTATCGATGGCGCCATATCCATTTTACTACGCGGTAAGTTCATTGCGCTGTTCTCATTCCTTTTTGGGCTAAGCTTTTTTATACAAATGGAAAACAGTACAAAAAAAAGAATTTCATATAGCGGTAGGTTTTTATGGCGATTGGTTTTATTGATGGTGATAGGCTATCTGCATAGCCTATTTTATAGGGGCGATATTTTGACCATATACGCCATACTGGGCATATTCTTGATTCCGTTTCATAAACTGGGCAACAAATGGGTTTTAGGTTTTTCCGCATTGCTATTTTTAGGAATGGGCAGGTATATAGTTTTTTCCTTAACGCACGGGGCGAGCATCTGGCCCAATTCTGAGGCAATGACACCTAATGCCCCGAAAGTAGTACAGTATTACGATATATTAAAAAATGGTGGTTTGCACGATGTTTTCAAAACCAATGCGATAGATGGACATAAGGATAAGCTAAACTATCAATTTGGAATTTTTGGAAGAGGCTATTTTACTTTTGCCTTTTTTCTGATCGGTCTGTACGTAGGGCGTACAGATTTTTTTAGAAATTTTAAGCAGAGTGGAAAGTTGATAAAAAAGGTGTTTATATGGTCTATTACGGTTCTGGTAGTTTCTATCGGGGTAACGGCGGTCGCGTTCACAAGTTTGGGCGAAAGCCCCAAATTCAACAATTGGACGGCCATGTTGGGGCTTTCAGCGGTTGATATGGCCAACGCGGCAATGACCGTCATTTGGATAGCGATTTTTACGACCCTTTATAAAAAGGTCAAAACTAAAAAATGGCTGACTAAATTTGCGCCTTATGGTAGAATGGCTTTGACGAACTACGTAATGCAGAGTATCATTGGCACAGCGGTTCTCTACGGTTGGGGTTTTGGACTTATGGGCGAGTTACGGCATTTATATACTTTTACATTCGCCATAGCACTGATTTTGTTGCAAATTTGGTCGAGCAAACTATGGCTGAACAATTTTAATTACGGTCCGTTGGAATGGCTTTGGCGAAGTCTTACCTTTTTCAGGACCTTCCCGATGAGGAAGAAATGAGCTTTTAATAGATTGCGATGGCATCTATTATTTTTGCCGTTTCTTCAATACATTTTCAATATCGTTTAATGTAAAACCTTTGGCTTGTAATAAGATGAGATAATGAAATAAAAGGTCGGCACTTTCATTTAAAAAAAGGTCATCATTATCGTCCTTGGCCTCAATGACCACTTCTACAGCCTCTTCCCCTACTTTTTGTGCTATTTTATTGATTCCCTTTTCGAACAAGGAAGCAACATAGGATGTATCGGCCTCGGATGAAGTTCTACGTTGTTCTATTGTTTTTTCAAGCTCGGAAAAGAAACCGAAATTGGATAGGTTTTCCTCGTTCCAGCAGGTATCACTACCCTTATGGCATGTAGGACCGGCAGGGTTAACGTAAATCAATAAAGTATCGTCGTCACAATCGTTCTTAATGTGAACAACGTTCAAAAAATTACCGCTTTCCTCTCCCTTCGTCCATGATCGTTTTTTTGATCGGCTGTAAAAAGTCACTTTTTGGGTTTCTTTTGTTTTATCAAAAGCTTCTTGGTTCATGTAGCCCAACATTAGAACGTTTTTTGTTGTTGCATCTTGGATAATGGCAGGTATCAGGCCATCAATGTTTTTATCGAAATCTATTTTCATATGTTTGATTGTTCGTTCTTCATGGTCTTGATAGGTCTTTACCTATACTACAATCGGACAGGAATTTCCTGTCGCTGTAATTCTTTTTTCAAGTCCGTTATTTTTATTTCCTTAAAGTGAAAAACACTGGCCGCCAAGGCCGCGTCTGCTTTTCCTTCAACAAAGGTGTCCGTAAAGTGCTTTATGGTACCTGCACCTCCAGAGGCGATAATAGGAATGTTCAGTTCGGTCGACAGCTTGGCCAATGCTCTGTTGGCAAATCCATTTTTGGTGCCGTCGTGATCCATTGAGGTGAATAATATTTCACCAGCACCTCGCTCTTCTACTTCTTTCGCCCATGAAAATAGTTCTTTTTCCGTTAGCACTTTACCTCCCACCAAATGTACCATCCACTTACCTTCTATTTGTTTGGCATCAATCGCCACTACAATACATTGTGAACCAAACTTGGCTACCAAATCATTGATCAACTGGGGATTTTTAACCGCCGAAGAATTGATGGAAACCTTGTCCGCTCCGTTCTGCAATAATATATCCACATCTTCAACGGATGAAATGCCGCCCCCAACAGTAAATGGTATATTTACTTTTTCAGCAACGTGATAAACCAATTCGGCTAGGGTTTTTCGCTTCTGTTCAGTTGCGGAAATATCAAGGAAAACCAATTCATCGGCACCTTCTCGGCTATATACTTCCGCTAATTCCACAGGGTCTCCTGCATCTCTTAAATCTACAAAATTCACGCCCTTAACGGTGCGACCATCTTTGATATCCAAACATGGAATAATTCTTTTTGCCAGCACTATTCTTCGTTTTTTATTTTCAAATCAATACCGTCATAGAACCCCAGATCTTTATTTTTTAATTGTTTTACCCAAAAGGCAATCTGTCCAGTATGATAGGAATAATGTTCAACGGCATGGATTATTATACCTATCCCGGAAAAAGAAAACCCTTGTACGGACCTGGTTTTTAACAATTGGTCTATGTTTGCATCAAAGACAACCCGTTTTGCGGTGTCTACTGTTTCTTCGAGTTTGCTTATTAAATCTGCCTTCGTTCCGCTATTGGATGTCGTAAACTCTAAATCTCGATTGCGCACATCTTCTGTCTCACCTAGTGATGAAATGATATATTGGGTGATGTTTCCACAAAGATGTAGGATCAAATTGGCAATACTATTTAATGCCTCATTAGGTTTTAACCACATTTCCTCCTCAGACACCTCTAGCAGACTTTTCTTGATCATTCGGGTGTTTTCATCCATTCGATAAAGCGTATTCTGTACCAGTTCTTCTACTATTTTTTCTTCGTTGCTCATGCTGTCAAAATGTAATTTTCCAACTGTTTTAGACTGATTCTGTTTTCATAGATCGCTTTTCCGATAATGGTGCCTTCGCAACCAATTTCGGCCAACTTTGGCAACTCATGAAAAGTTGAAATTCCACCAGAAGCAATTAGCTTAAGTGGTTTTTTAACTTCAAGTGAACCAAGAGAAGCTATTATCTTTTTATATAAATCAAAAGAAGGGCCTTCTAGCATTCCATCCTTACTTATATCGGTACAAATTACATATTGAATTCCCTTTTCTTGATAGGATTTTATAAATGGGAGCAATTCTTCTTTTGATTCTTCTTGCCAACCCGAAACGGCAACTTTTTCATCCAAGGCATCCGCTCCTAGAATTATTTTATCCGAACCATAATCTTCTATCCAACCTGTAAAAGTCTCCCTGTCTTTAACGGCAATACTACCTCCCGTGATTTGGTTTGCACCGCTTTCAAAGGCAATGTGCAAATCATCATCCGTTTTCAATCCCCCACCAAAGTCTATCTTTAAATTGGTTTTTGATGCGATTTGCTCCAAAACTTTATGGTTTACGATATGCCTTGATTTTGCCCCGTCCAAATCGACCAGATGTAAATATCGAATCCCGTGCGCCTCAAATTCTTTGGCAACTTCCAACGGATTTTCATTATAAATTTTTTTGGTGTTGTAATCTCCTTTGGAGAGCCGAACACATTTTCCGTCAATAATGTCTATTGCTGGTATAATTCTCATAGGTAATAATTAGAAATACGAACTTACATTTTTAAAAAATTTCTCAAAATCCGCTCACCTACATCACTACTCTTTTCGGGGTGAAATTGAGTACCATAAAAATTGTTCTTTTTGAGGGCTGCGCTGTACTCCCCATCATAATTAGACTTGGCAATGGTTTCATCACAGATGGGTGCATAATAACTATGTACCAAGTAAATGTGTTCTCCTTCATTCACACTTTCAAACAAACACGATTTCAAATCCGCGATTTGATTCCAACCAATTTGAGGTATTTTAACTCTCCCTTCGGGGATTGGGGGACTGAACTTTACCACATCTACATCAAATATGCCCAACCCTTCCGTATCTCCCTCTTCCGAGGAATTACACATCAATTGCATACCCAAACAGATACCCAAAACAGGTTGCTCTAGGTCAAGAATTATTTTATCCAATCCACTTGTCCGAAGCTTGACCATAGCACTACTCGCCTCGCCCACTCCTGGGAAAATAACCTTATCGGCATTTCGAATTTCTTCCGCATCATTACTTAAAACAGCTTCAAAACCCAAACGTTGGATAGCAAATTTGATGCTTTGGATATTACCGGCACCGTAATTGATTATCACAATTTTCATAAAACTCCTTTAGTTGAAGGTAAAACCATCTTTTCAACATCACGCTTCACCGACATTTTTATTGACTTTGCAAAAGCCTTAAAAATAGCTTCGATTTTATGATGCTCATTTTTTCCTTCTGCTTTGATATTCAGGTTCGCTTTTGCGCCGTCAGTAAATGATTTAAAGAAATGATGAAACATCTCAGTAGGCATATCGCCCACTTTTTCACGATTGAACTCCGCATCCCAAACTAACCAATTCCGTCCTCCAAAGTCGATGGCCACTTGTGCCAAACAATCATCCATAGGTAGGCAAAAACCGTAGCGCTCTATCCCTAACTTGCTCCCCAATGCGGTATGAAAAACTTCACCCAAGGCAATGGCCGTGTCTTCAATCGTATGGTGTTCATCAACCTCTAAATCCCCATCTACTCGAATATCCAAATCCATTTGACCATGTCGCGCCAATTGGTCTAGCATATGGTCAAAGAAAGCCAAGCCTGTTTTGATGTTGCTCTTACCTGTTCCATCCAAATTCAGCTTTATCTTAATATCGGTTTCATTCGTTTTTCTATGTATTTCCGCCGTTCGGTCTTGCAACTTCAAGAATTCGTATATCTTCTCCCAATCGTTGTTCTCTAAGGCAATTACAGCATCGAGTTCATCTCGTTTTACCGTGATTTCCTCTGTACCCAAATTTGTGTTATCATTAATATAAATCCCCTTTGCGCCTAAATTCTTGGCCAATTCCATATCTGTCAGCCGATCTCCGATGACGAAGGAATTTTCTAAATCGTATTCCTCTGAAAAGTATTCGGTCAGTAGTCCTGTACCCGGTTTTCTGGTTTTTGCATTTTCATGGGGAAATGTGCGATCTAAAAAAACCTTGTCGAAAACCACGCCCTCATTCTCAAACGACTTTAGAATGAAATTATGGACCGGCCAAAACGTTTCTTCCGGAAAGGCCTCGGTACCCAAACCATCTTGATTGGTAATCATAACTAATTCAAAATCGAGCTCCTTAGCGATTTTTCCTAAAAAGGTGAAAGCCTTGGGGTAGAATATCATTTTTTCAAATGCGTCGATTTGTTCGTCTGCGGTCTCTTTGATTATGGTGCCATCCCTATCAATAAAAAGGACTTTCTTTTTACTCATTTTAACTCTCTTTTAAAGCCTGAATTAATTTTTTATTTTCCTCGGAAGTACCCACGGTAAAACGTAATGTATTTTCACAGAGCGGTTGTGATGACCGATTACGAACCACGATACCTTTATATAGAAGTTCTTGATAGCGCAGGTTCGCATCATCGACCTTGGCCAAAACAAAATTCGCATCTGTTTTATAAATCTCTTCAACAAAATCAACACCCTTCAAAACTTCGATCATTTTATTTCTTTCTTCAAGTATTTTCGAAACCTCTTTCTCAACTTGTTCAATTGCCAAAATGCGTTCCAATGCTTTTGACTGGGTAAGTCCATTAACATTATAGGGAGGTTTGATTTTATTCAGAATAGTGATAATTTCTTTCGAGGCAATGCAAATTCCCAATCGAATTCCTGCCATACCATAGGCTTTAGACAAGGTTTGCGTTACCACCAAATTCGGAAAATCTGATAAGTATGAAACCCAGCTTTGCTTTGATGAAAAGTCAATATACGCCTCATCAATGACCACTAATCCAGCAAAATTATTTAGCAATTTTATGATGCTTTCTCCGGAAATACTATTTCCAGTCGGATTATTAGGAGAACAAATAAATAGTAACTTCGAATTTTCATCAATAGTATCTAAAATTGAATCAACATCAGGTTGAAAGTATTTGTTTAGAAGAACTTCCCTATTTTCAATGGCATTGGTGCTTGATAACACCTTGTACATCCCATAAGTTGGCGGGAGTGATATGATATTATCTTGTTTCGGTTCACAAAACGCCCGGAAAATCAAGTCAAGTACTTCATCGCTACCATTGCCCAATAGAATGTTTTCGGTTTTCACCCCTTTTTGCATGGCCAATACAGCTTTCAAACTTCGCTGTTGGGGGTCCGGATAACGATTTACTCCGTTCTCAAACGGATTTTCATTAGCGTCTAAAAAAACCATTTCAGAACCATCGGAGACGTATTCATCACGAGCTGAGGAATACGACTTAAGGCCTTTAACGTTCTTGCGGGTTATGTTTTCTAAACTAAAACTCATTTTAAACTCTCTAATCTTAACGTGACTGCATTCTTGTGCGCCTGTAAACCCTCTGCCTCTGCCATGACCTCTATGGCATTTCCTATCTTTTTTATCCCCTCTGTTGAGATTTTTTGAAAGGTCATGCTCTTCATAAAACTGTCTAAATTTACGCCGCTGTACTGCTTGGCATATCCATTGGTAGGCAATGTGTGATTGGTTCCCGAGGCATAATCCCCTGCACTTTCCGGAGTGTAATTCCCTATAAAAACCGAACCGGCATTTTGGGTATTGTCAACGTAGAAATCTTCGTTTTCTACGCAGATAATGTAATGTTCAGGGCCATATTCATTTATCAGATCGATAGCAACCTGATCATTATCCACATATATCAGTTTACTGTTGTCAATCGCTTTTTGGGCAATATCCTTTCGTGGAAGTGCTTCCATTTGTTTTTCAACTTCCCGCTCTACTTGATCAATCATATCTTTTGAAGTAGAAACTAAAATGACTTGACTATCCACACCGTGTTCTGCTTGACTCAACAAATCCGAAGCTACAAAAGCGGCATTCGCCGAATCGTCAGCAACGACCAATAGTTCGCTTGGACCGGCAGGCATATCTATCGCTACACCATGTTTCGTCGCAATTTGTTTGGCAACGGTGACATATTGATTGCCGGGGCCGAATATTTTATAAACTTGGGGTATACTTTCCGTTCCGAAAGTCATGCCTGCAATGGCTTGAATTCCGCCGACTTTAAAGATTTTGGTGACTCCACATAAATCAGCCGTATATAAAATAGCCGGATTGATTTTTCCTTCTGAATCGGGTGGTGTACATAATACAATTTCTTTACACCCGGCAATGTTTGCAGGAACCGCCAACATCAATATTGTTGAGAACAAAGGAGCCGTTCCCCCAGGAATATATAAACCCACTTTTTGGATCGGACGTTTTTCTTGCCAACATAGAACACCTTTAGAAGTTTCTATTTCCACCCTATCCGTTTTCTGGACTTTGTGGAAACTTTCTATGTTTCCTTTGGCCAGTTGAATGGCCGTCTTTAATTCTTCTGAAACCAAATTGCTGGCTTCTTCTACTTTTAAAGAATCAACCAAAAAAGAGTCCACGGTAACCCCATCAAACTTTTGGGTATACTTATGTAGCATTGTATCTCTACCTTCTTGGATCTCTTTGAAAACCAGGTTTACAGTATCTTCGATGTCGGCGACGGACTGTGTAGGTCGTCTTAAAACGGACTTCCAATCACTTTTTTTAGGATTATATATTTTATTCATTACAACACCATTTTTTCGATAGGGCAAACTAGAATTCCCTCGGCCCCGGCTTGTTTTAACTCATCAATGACCGACCAGAATTTGTCTTTGTTTATGACCGTATGTACCGAACTCCAACCTTCTTCGGCAAGCGGTAGCACCGTTGGGCTACGCATACCCGGTAAAAGTGCTAAAATTTCATTCAACTTATTGTTTGGGGCATTGAGCAAAACATATTTTGACTGTCTTGCCCGTAGTACCGATTGTATCCTAAATTGTAGTTGGTCCAAAATTGTTTTTCGCTCCTCGGATATTTTGGGTGAAACCGCCAAAACCGCCTCGCTCTTCAGCATTACTTCAACTTCTTTCAAGTTGTTTTTGAACAAAGTACTACCGCTAGAAACAATGTCGCATATAGCGTCTGCCAAACCTATATTGGGTGCTATTTCGACCGAACCGTTGATAATGTGCAAATCTGCGGAAACCCCCATTTTATCTAAATAATTTTTTACCGTATTTGGGTAAGAAGTGGCTATGCGTTTTCCTTCAAAATCTTTTACCGATTTGTATTTTACCGATTTGGGGACGGCTAAAGAAACCTTGCATTTTGAGAATCCCAATTTTTCGGCTATGCCGATATCCTCGCCTTTTTCTATCAATACATTTTCCCCGATTATGGCAATATCAACTACCCCATCCCTAAGATATTGTGGAATATCGCCGTTTCGTAGATAAAATACTTCCATGGGAAAATTTCGGCTGGAAGCCTTTAATTGGTCTTTCCCGTTATCAATAGAGATGCCACAGTCTTTTAAGATTCCTAGAGAGTCTTCGTTAAGACGGCCGGATTTTTGAATAGCAATTCTGATGTTCATATAGCCTTTTTTATTCCGACCATGAGTCGGATTTTTATAATTTGACAGCAAACTTCTTCGTAGTTTTTAACAGACTGCCTCATACATGTGAAAATGGCAAAAGTTGTCAAAAACAAAACCCGCTTGATTGCTCAAACGGGTCTTAAAATATCTTGTAATACTACAATACACTTTTACCTCGCTTGAGAGCAAGTATAAAAATGATGGTGTGTATTCGTGTTTTTCATTATGTTGTAAAAGTAAAATTTAATTTTTTGTTACAAAAGAATATTTTGAAAAATCACAAAAACGTTCTTTTAGTTATTTCCCAATATCAGTGGAAGACCAGACTCTCCACCACCAACTACGATAACCTTGCTGTTTGGTGATTCTGACAACTTTAAAGTTGCATCAATACCCTTATCCTGTAAGATTTTATCGGTCAATGAGGCACTCAAAATGCGGTTTGCATCGGCTTTACCTTGAGCTTCTATCCTAACTTTTTCAGCTTCTTTGGATGCGGTAACCAAGCGGAACTCATATTCCAAGGATTCCTGCTCTTGTTTTAGTTTACGTTCTATGGCATCTTTGATCGTAGGTGGCAATGTCACGTCCCTTACCAATATTTCGTTTAGCTGAATATATTCATCGTCCACTATTTTTTGGGTTTCGTCAAAAATTTCCGCCTGTATGGCATCCCTTTTACTGGAGTATAGTTGTTCCGGAGTGTACCTACCAACTACAGAACGTGCCGCAGAGCGTATAGTAAACAATAAAACACGTTGTACATAGTCCTCTCCTTTCTCCTGGTGCAATTTTCCCAATTCGTTATATTTTGGTTGAAACCATGCGGAAGCGTCCAACTTGATATCCAGTCCGTTACTGGATAGTACGTTCATTTTTTCGAACACTTCTTGCTGTCTTACTTCGTAAATATAGACCTTGTTCCAAGGTGCCACAATATGAAACCCCTCCCCTAGGGGCGGTTCATCGGTTACCACACCACCTCCAAAAGTTTTATATAGCACACCTGCTTCTCCAGAGCCTATAGTGACTGCGGATTTTGATATTAAGATAACCAGTACAATAAGTATAAATACTGCCGGAAGGGCAATTTTAGGTAATTTGTCCATTCTTGTTTCGTTTTAAATTAGTCCGTTATATTTTCTGATAAACCATTCGGCCGAAAGGGCAAAAACGATTACGGCCAAGAGAATCCGAAAATCAATCAAAGATACGATATTTTCGGTGCTTTTTTGTGTAGGCACGAACTCATTGCGTGTATTTAATAGAGCGATTAAACTATCTACTTGGGATGGAAAAAAGAGTTTGCCTTCGGTATTTTTTGTCAACCGGTCCAGTGTCGTATAATCTGTTGACGTAAATTGCTGTTCCATATCAAAAGCCTCGATAGTAAAACTCCCCGATTTGGAATAATTTTTGTCCTTTACCGCTACCGTAAATGAGTAATCACCATCAGGTAAGCTACTTAAGTCGGCTTCGTAAAAGTTGCCTTTTAAAAGCATAAGTATTTCTTTACGTATACTATCGTTTTTAAGTGAGATAGCCATAGATGCCTTGGCATCAAAAATAAAGGCCTCATCAAAAAATGTAGCCGTAATCACTGCGTCGGTATTTCCTTGATAAATAGGTTGGTAATTTATATTCAATCGGTCTTTTGTGTCATTTTGGGATAGATACAACATCAATTTTCCAAAAAAATCATCAAAATTGGAAAAGTTGGTAGCGTTCCTAAAGCTTTGTATGCGCCATTTCCATAAGTTCTCGCCAAATAATATTGCTGATTTTGTATCGTTTTCGTTTATTACCGCAAGCAAAGGCTCGTTCAGTTGTGTTCCCTTAATCTGTTGATTGAGAAGAATTTCGTGTGACGTTGTAATGGTTATCTCCCCTAAATCACTGGTCAAAGGGGGAAAATCTTGCGTAGAAAACGTGTTTACATCAAAAGAACCGAAGCCTTGGTTAACAACAGGGAAAACCTCTTCCTCTTGATTATAACTGTTTACCTCTAAACTATTTTGAACGATATTCAAAAACTCCCAATCGGTTTTTGGTCCCGCCACAGTGAAAGTATTACTCTTTTTTTGTTCAATAAATTGATATATGGACTTGAAAACCGGGTTAGGCTGATAAATGATAAAAATATCCGTTTCCTCAAATTCCTTTATAGGAGCAGACGGCTTTTTAATGCTTACCGACCGTTGCTCGTTACTTTCGATAGCTTTTTTCAAGGCACCGATATCGGGGTGCATAATATCCGAAACAATGGTGATATTCGTTTTTTCATCAATGACCTCTACAGCGGTTCGTTTGGTATTGTTCACCACATTCTTCTCATCGTTGAGCGGTATTACCCGCACCTGTATTGATTTTATGCCGACCGAACTCGCATTTAACAAGGTTTTTATGGTTTTACTACTTTCTGTTCGGGATAAGAAGATATTTTCCCGATACACATTTTTACCATTGTTGCTTATGATTACCGTAGTGTTTATTTTATTTGTTCCATCATAAACAATAGTTGCTTCAACTGGAAATTTATTCTTGAGAAAAGCATACGTATTGGCATTAATTTGGGAAACCTTAATATCTTCATATTGTACCGTGTCACCGATAGCGATGGGATACACAGGAAATTTTAGATTTTTTGAGGAAAACCCATAATTATCCCCATAGGTTTGGTTTCCGTCCGTTAAAAGAACAACAGCGGTATTTGTTCCCGTGTAGATTTCATTTATAGAAGCAAGCGACTTGGAAATATTGGTACTTTTTTCAGCAAAGCGTAACGAATCCGTAATATTGAGTTCTGAACCAAAACTATAATTTTGCACATTAAAACGACTGCTTAAGGAAGCATTAAAAATCAATTTTTCCTTTATATTTTGAAGTTCTTGTGCATAGGGTACAATAGATGATGAATTATCTGAAACCACCAAAAGACTGGTCTTTTCTACTGTATACTCATTCTTTGAAAATTTTGGGTTGATAAGTAAAAGGAGAAGCCCAAATATGGCTAAAAATCGAAAAAAAGAAAGTAAAACAAATAGTTTTCCTTTACGTTTCGTCCCAAAAAAATATTGAAACAGTACAATCCCGATAGCGAATATTGCTGCTACTATAATGAATACTACCGTTTGCGTTTGCATTAATTATCTCTCTTCTCGAAGTCTTCTTTCTTTTTATCCGTTACTCTTTTTACGATGAGATATACAACTGTTGAAAAGATAATCCCATAGATAGAAAAGATAAAGAGAACAAAAACGTGTTCCACTCTAGCCTATTTTAATTTTACGGCGGTACCGTATGCCAACATCTCGGCCGCGCCTTGCATTACTTGAGAGGTGTTGAACCTAACATTTACCACTGCATCGGCACCAATGCTTTGTGCATCGTCCAACATTCTTTTAATAGCTTGTTCCCGTGATTGTGCCAGTAACTTGGTATATTCCGAAATCTCACCACCGACTATATTTTTAAGGCCCGCAAAGATATCCCTACCAATATTTCTGGCACGTACGGTACTGCCCCTGACCGTGCCCAGAGTTTCGGAAATTTCCCTATTGGCTATATTTTCAGTCGTTACATAAAACATACATATGATTTTTAAAATTGTTCTAGGTAAGCATACCACCATCCACATTCAACACTTGACCCGTAATATACCCTGATAGGTCAGATGCTAGAAACAGACAGGCATTAGCGACATCGGCAGGACTTCCGCCACGTTTCAAAGGGATGCCATCTCGCCACCCCTGTACTACCTTTTCATCCAATCTATCGGTCATTTCCGTTTCGATAAATCCCGGGGCAATGGCATTGCAACGAATATTTCTGGAACCCAATTCCAAAGCGACCGATTTCGTAAAACCGATCATGCCTGCCTTGGATGCGGCATAATTGGTCTGCCCAGCATTACCCTTTACACCTACCACACTACTCATATTAATGATAGACCCCTTACGTTGCTTCAACATGGTGCGTTGAATTGCTTTGGTCATATTAAAAACGGACTTAAGATTGATTTCTATTACGGTGTCAAAATCTTCTTCTCCCATACGCATCAACAAATTATCCTTGGTAATGCCCGCATTATTTATGAGAACGTCTACAACACCATCAAAATCCTCTAAAACTTTAGCAACGAGCTCTTCCGCTTGTTTAAAGCTAGCTGCATTACTTTTGTATGCCTTTGCTTTAACTCCTTTTGAATTCAGTTCCTTTTCCAGTGCCAAAGCCGGGGCTTCGCTTGAACTGTAGGTAAATGCAACATTTGCACCATGGTCGGCAAATACCTGGGCTATACCCATTCCTATACCCCTACTTGCTCCAGTGATGATAACATTTTTTCCTTCTAAAAGTTTCATTCGATTTTTGTTTTAAGTCGGTTATCAAATATAAGTCTTGTTTTACAAAAAGGCGAAAAAAAATCCCGTTTGCAAAAAAATGAAAACGGGATTCATAATATGGTTATACTCTCTTATGACATGACCTCTTTGACCTTTAGCCCGATTTCAGCAGGTGAGTCAACAACATGAATACCGTGCTCTCGCATAATCTTCTTTTTGGCCTGGGCCGTATCATCGCTACCACCAACAATAGCACCAGCGTGCCCCATGGTTCTACCCGCCGGCGCCGTTTCGCCCGCTATGAAGCCCACCACAGGTTTTTTACTGCCACTTTCCTTATACCATTTTGCGGCATCGGCCTCCAGTTGGCCTCCAATTTCACCAATCATTACGACGCACTCGGTTTCCGGGTCGTTTATCAACAATTCAACAGCTTCTTTGGTAGTAGTACCGATTATGGGGTCTCCACCTATACCGATAGCGGTCGTAATTCCCAATCCCTGGCGTACAACTTGGTCAGCAGCCTCATACGTTAATGTGCCAGATTTGGAAACAATGCCCACATTCCCCTTTTTGAATACAAAACCGGGCATGATACCTACTTTTGCTTCACCTGGGGTTATTACGCCCGGACAGTTAGGCCCGATCAATCTACAATCCTTATCCTTCAAATAATCGGATGCTTTTACCATATCCGCGACGGGGATACCCTCGGTAATGGTTATAATCACTTTTATCCCAGCTGCTGCAGCTTCCATAATGGCATCGGCCGCAAAAGCCGGTGGCACAAAAATGATAGTGGTATCCGCACCAACTTTTTCTACTGCTTCCGAAACTGTATTGAAAACAGGCTTCCCCAAATGTTCTTGACCACCTTTACCGGGCGTGACACCACCTACAACGTTAGTGCCGTATGCTATCATTTGTTCGGCATGAAATGTGCCTTCGCTACCTGTAAAACCCTGTACTATTATGTTTGAATCTTTGTTGACTAAAACGCTCATGAATTTTTATGTTTTGCTGCACAAAAATATAGCTTTGTGCCTAGATTGTAAAGTATTATTAGGAATATTATTTGTCTATTTTTTTCAAAAGTTCGGGTATTTTTTTGATGCTTGCCATCTGTTTCATTTTTTCCCTCCAATCCTCGGCTGGAGTCCCAAAATAGTGTTTCCCGCCTTCCAATGATTTAGAAACCCCGGATTGTGCAGATATTACAGCTTTTTTACCAATAGTTATTGCACTGGTCACCCCAACCTGTCCCCATAGCGTTACTTCATCCTCAATGACCACACAACCTGCGATACCGGTTTGGGAAGCTATCAAACATTTTTTGCCGATTATAGTGTCATGCCCTACTTGTACCTGGTTATCCAATTTAGCTCCTTCTTTTATCGTAGTATCTCCCGTTACGCCTCTATCAATGGTGCAGCCGGCACCTATGTCAACATTATCCTCTATGATGACCCTTCCTCCTGAAATCAATTTATCAAAGCCTTCAGGCCTGTTTTTGTAGTAAAAGGCATCGGATCCCAAAACCGTGTTGGCATGTATGGTCACACTATTCCCAATGATACAATTATCGTATATGGACACATTGGAATGTATCAAGCAGTTATCACCAATTGTAACATTGTTACCTATGAATGTATTGGGTTGTATTACGGTGTTCTTTCCAATTTTTGAAGTATTGGAAATTGCTTTGACCGATTTTTCGAAAGGTTTGAAAAATTTCGTCAGCACATTGAAATCGTGAAAAGGGTCTTGGGATATCAATAATGCTTTTCCTTCGGGACAATCTACTTGCTTGTTAATGAGAACAATGGTTGCAGCAGATTTAAGGGCTTTGTCATAGTATTTGGGGTGGTCCACAAAAACAATATCCCCGGCTTCGACTACGTGTATTTCGTTCATTCCCAACACCGGAAAATCATCATCACCTACATATTCGGAATTGATTATCGTAGCAATTTGTTTTAGCGTATGTGGCGTATGGAATTTCATGCAGGTTAGGATTATTCCTTCACACGCTCCATGTAGGAACTGCTACCGGTATCAATTTTAACCTTATCGCCTTCATTTATAAAAAGAGGTACGTTAATTTCCGCACCCGTTTCCACTTTTGCGGGTTTTGTAGCATTGGTGGCCGTGTTGCCCTTAACTCCCGGTTCGGTATATGTAACCTCTAAAATAACACTGGCGGGCATATCAACCGATAAGGGCATGCTGTCCTCGGTATTGAACATGATTTTCACAACTTCCCCCTCTTTTAATAGTCCCGGAGCGTCCAGGGCACTTTCTTGCAAAGTAATTTGGTTGTAGTCATCGGTATTCATAAAATGGTAGGTCTCACCTTCGGCATATAAAAATTGATATGAGCGGGTCTCTACACGAACATCATCGATTTTATGCCCTGCTGAGAAGGTATTGTCCAAAACTTTGCCTGTGGAGACACTTTTCAATTTTGTGCGAACAAAAGCTGGCCCCTTACCAGGTTTTACGTGCAAGAATTCAATAATCTTATAAATGTCATTGTTGTAGCGAATACACAATCCTTTTCTTATATCTGATGTTGATGCCATGTTTTATCGTTGGTTGATTTAATACTGATTATATTGATATTTGGATTATTTTTTTTAATTGTTGCTAAAATACCCCTTCATGATTCCCCGTTGAGAATCCCTAATAAACTGAAGTATTTCATCCCTTTCGGGGGTAGCTTCCATTTCTGCTTCAATGATTTGGACCGCTTGTGAATTGTTATAATTTTTTTGATATAGGATTCTATATATGTTCTGGATTTCCCGTATTTTTTCCGAAGTAAACCCCCTTCGCCTTAAACCTACCGAATTTATGCCAACATAGGACATGGGTTCGCGAGCCCCTTTTACGAAAGGAGGCACATCTTTACGAACCAAAGAACCACCCGTTACAAAAGCATGGCTACCAACTGAAACAAATTGATGTACGGCCACAAGACCTGCAAGGATAACATTATCGCCAATGGTCACATGACCAGCAAGTGTGGAGTTGTTGGAAAAGATACAATTATTGCCCACCAAACAATCGTGCGCCACGTGGCAGTATGCCATAATCAGGCAATTTTTACCGATTACGGTCTTCATCCTATCCGATGTACCTTTATGAATCGTGGCACATTCCCTTATGGTAGTCCCGTTCCCTATTACGACCGTAGTCTCTTCACCATCATATTTTAAGTCTTGTGGCGGGGCCGATATTACGGCCCCAGGGAAAATATTGCAGTTTTTCCCTATTCTAGCACCTTCCATGATAGTAACATTGGAACCAATCCATGTACCGTCACCAATGGTAACATTATTATGGATTGTAGTAAAGGGCTCGATCACTACGTTTTTTGCGATTTTAGCACCAGGATGTACATAGGCCAAAGGTTGATTCATACTACTTTTCTTCTTTTGTTTTAACGATCTGTGCCATTAGCTCCGCTTCGGAAACCAATTTATCATTGGCGTATGCATATGCCTGCATATGGCAAATACCCCTACGAATAGGAGATATCAAATCACATTTGAATATTAATGTATCACCCGGGACTACTTGCCTTTTAAATTTTACATTATCTATTTTCATAAAAAATGTCAAGTAATTTTCTGGATCAGGTACGGTGCTCAAAACCAATATGCCGCCTGTTTGCGCCATGGCCTCGACCTGTAAAACACCGGGCATGACTGGAGCTCCCGGAAAATGCCCTACGAAAAAAGGTTCGTTCATCGTCACGTTTTTTACGCCTACTACGTGGGAATCCGACAATTCCAATATTTTGTCCACCAATAAAAACGGAGGTCTGTGGGGTAACATATTCATGATTTGGGTAACATCCATCAAAGGTGTTTGGTTCAAATCATATTTTGGAACATTGTTGCGTTTTTCGGTCTTGATGATCTTAGCCAGTTTTTTAGCAAATTGCGTATTTACGTAATGACCGGGCTTATTGGCGATTACCTTTCCGCGAATTCGGGTTTTGGCCAAAGCCAAATCACCGATAACATCCAAGAGTTTGTGCCGTGCCGCTTCATTAGGTTGATGCAAAGTCAGATTGTCCAGAATTCCGTTGGGCTTTATCGATAATTTTTTCTTGTTGAATGCCTTTTCCAGCTTTTTCATGGTAGATTCGGAAATCTCTTTATCTACGTATACTATGGCATTATTAAGGTCTCCACCCTTAATCAAACCATGTTCCAAAAGCATTTCCAGCTCATGTAGAAAACTGAATGTTCTAGCGTCCGCTACCTCGGTCTTGAAATCGGATAGGTGTTCTAATGTGGCATTTTGGGTGCCCAGAACCTTTGTACCAAAATCAACCATAGTGGTCACCTGGTATTCATCGGCAGGGATTACGGTAATTTCGCTACCAGTAGCTTCATCTTTATAGGAAAGCACCTCTTTCACAACATATTCCTCACGGGCAGCACTTTGTTCAACGACTCCCGCTTTTTCCAAGGCTTCCACAAAAAATTTTGAGGAGCCATCCATGATAGGAGGTTCTGAGGAATCAAGTTCAATGAGAACGTTGTCTATTTCCATACCCACCAAAGCCGCTAAAACATGTTCGGAAGTTTGGATTTTGACCCCGTGCTTTTCCAAATTGGTACCACGCTGCGTGTTCACCACATAATTGGCATCGGCCTCAATAATAGGTTCACCTTCCAAATCAACACGTTTAAAAGCATAGCCGTGATTTTCTGGCGCGGGTACAAATTTCATGGTAACATTCTCGCCCGTGTGCAATCCAACGCCGGACAATGTCACCTCTTTCTCAATGGTTCGTTGTTTTTTAGTTACTTGCTCCACCATCAATTCTTTTTTCCAATTCGTTAATTCTATTTATAATTTTCGGTAAGTTTTTAAAATGAACGTATGATTTGTTGTAATCACCGTAATTGAGTGCCGGGGAACCTTGTATAACTTCGTCATCCTTAACGTTTCTTCCAATACCGGACTGTGCTTGAATCTTTACCCTGTCCCCTATTACGATATGCCCAACGATGCCTACTTGCCCACCGATTAGGCAATGCTTCCCTATTTTGGTCGAACCGGCCACCCCCGTTTGCGCCGCTATGGCAGTGTGTTCGCCTATTTCAACATTATGGGCTATCTGAATTTGGTTATCCAACTTTACGCCCCTTCTCAGGATGGTAGACCCTAATGTCGCCCTATCAATCGTTGTTCCCGCACCAACATCAACGTTGTCTTCGATGATTACATTACCGGTTTGCGGTACTTTATCATATTCCCCTTTTTCATTCGGGGTAAATCCGAAACCGTCGGCCCCAATGATGGCACCACTGTGAATGACGCAATTTTTTCCGATAACCGATTCAGAATATATTTTTGAGCCTGCAAAGACAACAACATTATCGGCAATGGTCACATTATCGCCAACATATACATTAGGATATATCTTTACATTATCGCCAATGACTACGTTATTGCCCAAATAAGAGAAAGCTCCTAAATAAAATCCATCCCCATACACGGCACTATCAGATGTGAAAACAGGATTTTCGATACCAACCTTGTTATTCTTTACCTGATTGTAGTACTCCAACAGTTTGGAGAAAGATTTGTATGCATCATCTACTTTTATAAGTGTTGTATCCAAGGCCTGTTCCGGAACAAAATCCTTGTTGACAATAGTAACCGAAGCTTTAGTGGAATAAATATAGGAAGTGTATTTAGGATTGGCCAAAAAGGTAAGGGAGCCTTTTTCACCTTCTTCTATCTTTGATAATTTATGCACAGCTATTTCAGGATTCCCATCTACTTCTCCCTCTAAAATACCTGCAATTTGACTAGCTGTGAATTCCAATTTTAAAATTTTTTCAAAAGTAAGAAAAATAGTTAAACCTGAATCTTGATCAAGTCAAACAGATTCCTTGGGGTAGCATACGTAATATTTTGTAACCGTTTTAGAAAGTGCCGTTAAATTCAAATGATCAGAAGCCTTCGCTACATCTATAATTTTACCGTTTTCACGTAAAATATGTATAACCTGTTTTTCATTATTATACGCCCTATTGAAAATGGTACCGCTAAATACAAAATATGAGCTTTCTTCTTTGGATAGGTTATATTTTTTCTGAACAGCAATCTTTTTATCTTCCAACTTTTGGGTATCAAAAGGCTTCCTTTTTAATTTAACATGTAGGAGCGTTCTATTCAATATCATTTGGCATAGCTTTGATAACACCAGGTCGGTATGATGCTGCCAAAGTTTAATGGCCGAAAGCACATCAATATCGTCCAAGCTTGCAAATTTTTCCAAAACAGATAGGTCAAAATCTTGCTGTGGGATTTTGGTTTTCATAAAAAATAGGAGTGATTCGCTGCATTGAATGTTCTGCCCGTTTTTAATGAGGTCTTTGGCGCGCTTTAAAATCCTGATAAGCAATTGCTCGGCTACCAGACCGGTTTTATGCAAGTATACCTGCCAGTACATGAAGCGCCGGGCCATCAGAAATTTCTCAACGGAATAGATACCCTTTTCCTCAACAACCAGCTGATCATCAACAACATTCAACATTGTGATCAACCGTTCTGAATTAATATTACCTTCGGCCACACCTGTGTAAAAGCTATCCCGTTTTAGATAATCCAACCGATCCATGTCCAATTGACTTGAAACCAATTGGTTCAAGAATTTTTTGGGATAGTGTCCCGTGAAAATATCCTTGGCTATCGTTAAACTTCCGTTAAACTTATCGTTCAACGCCTCAATGAAAAGCAAGGATATGGCCTCGTGATTTACGTTTTCGACAATACTATGTTCCATGGCGTGCGAAAAAGGGCCATGACCAATATCATGCAGCAATATGGCCGCCAGGGCACCTGTTTCCTCCTCATCTGTAATTGTAATGCCTTTATGTTTAAGCACTTGAAGCGATTGCCCCATTAAGTGCATACTGCCCAGTGCATGGTGAAAACGGGTATGATGGGCTCCTGGATACACTAAATACGAAAGTCCCATTTGCGAAATCCTACGCAAACGCTGAAAAAACGAATCTGCAATCAGGTCAAATATGAGTGGACTAGGAATACCAATAAATCCGTAAATTGGATCATTGAATATCTTTAGTTTGTTTGATTTTATCAAAATCGCTTCGATTTATGTCATATAATTTTCAAAGTTATACAAAATGAGCTTAGAAGTTATGGCTTACGCCACGCACACTTATCGGACAGGTACGATATTGGGCAATTTTTCACATCGATAAAAAAGGATTTCATCAAAAAACAACTATTTGGTAATGAACGCAACTACATGAAAAAAATAACGATACTTTGGGTAGACGACGAAATTGACCTGCTCAAACCACATATCATTTTTTTGGAAAAAAAGGGATACCAAGTAATCACCTGTAAAAGCGGACAAGAAGCCTTGGACGAAATTCCCGAAACGCAATTTGATATTGTTTTCCTAGACGAAAACATGCCAGGCATTTCGGGGCTCGAAACCCTGAGCGAAATCAAGGTGTTGGATGCTACCCTGCCAGTGGTGATGATTACCAAAAGTGAAGAGGAATATATTATGGAGGAAGCCATTGGTTCCAAAATAGCCGATTACCTTATAAAACCCGTAAATCCCAATCAAATTCTATTGTCACTAAAAAAGAACTTGGATAATTCACGATTGGTATCCGAAAAAACCACGGCCAACTATCAACAGGAGTTTCGTAAGATAGCTATGGACTTATCTATAGTAAATTCGTATCAGGAATGGGCTGAACTGTATAAAAAACTGATTTATTGGGAACTGCGTTTGGAAGAGATAGAAGACTCAGGGATGTTTGAAATTTTGGAGTCTCAAAAGACCGAGGCCAACAACCATTTTGGGAAATTCGTTGATAAAAACTATGTGGATTGGTTTACGAACGGTGACGGCCCGGTAATGTCCCACACGCTTTTTCGGGAATTGGTTCAACCCGAACTAAAGGATTCCAAAACCTTACTCGTGGTCATAGATAATCTGCGCTATGACCAATGGTTTGCCTTTGAGGATACCCTGAATTCATTTTACAAAAAACGAAAGGAACAAACCTATTTCAGCATTTTGCCCACGGCTACGCAATATGCCCGTAATGCCATATTTTCTGGACTCACCCCATTGGATATGGAAAAAAAGCACCCCGATTGGTGGAAGAACGACACCGATGAGGGCGGAAAAAACTTGCACGAGGCCGATTTTTTGGGCGCACAATTAAAGCGATTGGGACTCAATATAAAATGGGACTATCACAAAATAAGCAGCCTTCGCCAAGGCAAACATTTATCACAGAATTTTAAATCGCATAAGGATAGCGACCTTACGGTAATCGTTTACAATTTTGTTGACATGCTGTCACATGCCAAGACCGAAATGGATGTGATCAAAGAATTAGCGTCCGATGATAAGGCCTACCGCTCGTTAACACAAAGTTGGTTCAAAAACTCCCCTTTGCTCGAAATCATTCAACAAGCACAAAACATGGGACACAAGTTGATCATCACCACAGATCATGGCACTATCAACGTTAAACAGCCTTCTAAAGTTATCGGCGATAAAGAAACAAGTTTAAACCTAAGGTATAAAACAGGGCGTAGCTTGACCTACAACGAAAAAGAAGTTTTGGCCGCAAAGGACCCGAACCAGATATTCCTGCCCAATATCAATTTGAGCAGTTCGTTTATTTTTGCAAAAAACGATCTGTTCTTTGCCTATCCCAACAATTACAATCATTATGTGAGCTATTATAGAAATACCTACCAGCATGGCGGGGTTTCGTTGGAAGAAATGATTATCCCCTTTATAGTGTTGGATGCACGATAATTTAAAGTCACATCAATTGCAAATAATTTATACCGAAAAAGAACTGCCCATACTGGCCAAAGAAATAATCGCCCAAACAACCTCAAAGATTATTTGCCTATACGGCGAAATGGGAGCGGGCAAAACGACTCTTGTAAAACACCTCTTAAAAGAACTTGGGGGCGGTGATATGGGCAACAGCCCAACATTTGGTATTGTAAATGAATATTATGCCATTGATGGCGAAGTATTGGCCTACCATTTTGATTTTTATAGATTGAATCACGAAACGGAAGCCTTGGATATAGGTTTTGAAGATTATATAAGCTCAAATGCTTGGATATTTATTGAATGGCCCGAAAAAATTTCCTCGTTCTTGCCCAAAGAAGCTACTGAGCTACGTATTGGGATTTTGGATGAGACCCGTAGAAAAATAACACTGCTCAACAAATAAATACTGCTCTTTTTGTATAAACGGCTATGGCGTTTTCAGATTTTTGTATCGTTAGTTGCCCGTTTTTATTGTATTTTTTTCGATGAACTGTATTTTTTTCGATAAAAAGATGGTTTTTTAGGATAAAATGTACTATTTTAACGATTAAGGGTTTGTGTAGGGTAATTTATTTCCTACATTTGCCTTGGTAATTGTTTTATTTCTAACTAAAAACTTTATGAAAATGACAACCAAGAAAATTGTTTTTGCCGTTTTGGCCAGTGTTTCCCTATTAGCAGCTTCTTGTACTTCAAACACATCTGCAGATGACGAATTGTATGAGCAGGGTATTGATAAAAATAAATTTAAGCACACTAAGAAAATTTAAACCATTGTAAGAAATTGAGAGAAAGGGGCAGTTTTATCTGCCCTTTTCTATACTATTTAATTAATTTAATCGTTAGGGAATTATATTTTCCTACCTCATGTTAGAAAAGAGCAACAAAAGAAAAATAAAAAAAAAGATAATAATAGAATCTAGTATAGTCTTTTTTATTGCTATTACACCATTTCTTTACAAATTATACGATTATCTTCCGGAAAACCCTCAAGCTACTATTTCATTTCTAGGCATAACCATTGGTAATAATGGTTTTCCTGATATATCAACTTTTGTATGGTTTTTAATGGGAAAAATAGTGCCATTGTATTTGCTTGTTTTTTGGTTTTTCACCTCTAAAAATTGGTGGTATCATATTTTATTGATTCCGATTGCTATGTATGCCTTTCAAATATTTGAAGTATTGTTTTCTAACGATGACGACATTGATACGGAAAATATATTTTGGCTACTACCCGTATGTATGGTGGTAATACCTTTTGTATACTTTATCCGTATTAAATTATACGACAAATATGTCAACGGTATAGATTTGGAAGCCATGGAAGCGGAACTAAACGATTTAAAACAAAAAGAGCGATCTAGGGACATAAAAAAGCCAAAAAAATCCGATTTTGAGCAGGATGATTTTGATAACTCCAATACTTCCCCTCAAGAATCCCTTTCGGATAAGCTAGACCGAGAATTTTCTACGGACAATATCAAAAAACAGTTTACCAAATTTCAGAATACCTTAAAAAGTTGGTTGTTCTGATGATTTTCAACCCTTTTTTCCCTTCCCGAGCACTTTGTAATTGATGTTTTTGACCAATTATCACAATCGGTTGTACGCTACCCAATAGTGTTCAATACAGTATTCATATAATTAGTTAAAAAGTTGTAGTTTTACTTATAAAGCATTCAACAGCCTTTACCAGTAGATTGTATATGGATCAACCTTCATCACCTTTTAGTAAACAACAATTGCTTCCGCAAGAGGAAACTTTAGAGGTTTTACGTCAAAAAGGAGAATTATATATTGGCCTGCCCAAAGAGAACCAATATCAGGAAAAACGTATTTGCTTGACACCGGACGCCGTAAACGCCATTGTCTCCAATGGCCATAGGGTACTCATAGAATCCGGTGCTGGCGAGGGTTCCCATTTTACCGATTTGGACTACACCAATGCAGGTGCGGAAATCACGAAAGATACCCAAAAAGTATTTTCCTGTCCCCTGGTTCTTAAAGTTGAACCACCCTCTTTGAAGGAAATTGAAATGTTGAATCCACAGGCTACTATCATCTCAGCGCTGCAAATCAAAACAAAATCGAAAAAATTCTTTGAAGAACTAGCGAAAAAAAGAATAACGGCCGTTGCCTTTGAGTATATACAAGATGATGACGGCAAGTATCCTGCGGTGCGTTCCCTTAGTGAAATTGCAGGTATTTCGTCGGTTTTGGTAGCTTCGGAACTTATGGCCGCCACGAATAAGGGTAACGGACTCATGTTCGGGAACATCAGTGGGGTGCCCCCTGTTGAAGTTGTGATAATAGGTGCGGGTACCGTAGGGGAATTTGCTGCTCGTTCCGCTATTGGCCTTGGTGCCAACGTAAAGGTATTTGACAATTCGATCACCAAACTTCGAAACATACAGACCAACCTAAAACAAACGGTTTACACCTCTACCATACAGCCAAAAAATTTGATAAAGGCCTTAAAGCGTTGTGATGTTGCCATCGGGGCCACACGCGGAAAGGACAGATCGCCCGTAGTCGTCTCACGCACTATGGTGGAACATATGAAAAAAGGAGCGGTGATTATTGACGTGAGCATAGATACAGGTGGTTGTTTCGAAACGAGCGAGGTGACCACGCACGATAAGCCAACTTTTGAGAAATACGGTGTAATTCACTACGGGGTGCCCAATATACCTTCTCGTTACCCCAAAACGTCTTCAGTATCCATAAGCAATATATTTACACCATATTTATTGAAAATAGGAGAAGATGGCGGATTGGAAAATTCGCTTCGATTTGATAAAGGCTTGCGTAACGGTCTGTATCTATACCACGGTATTCTTACCAATAAGTCCGTTGGGGAATGGTTTGACCTACAGTACAGCGATATTAATTTCTTGATTTTTTAATCAGGGAATCCTGATTTTGTGACACTTGTATTATCGCAGAGCTTTACGGTTTTTATCTCTGAACATAAATGGATTTATTTCTAAAGTTGACCACGCTATATAGGATTCGGTTTGTGGCTTTTTAAACCTTAACTTTGTTTGCTAAAATTTGATAATGGCATTTTTAAAGCGTTTGGGGTTTTATTTATTCGGGCTATCCATTGGGATAGTTTTCTTGACCATGTTCCTAAAAAAAAAATCGGACGAAACCGGGGTGTCATTTTGTTATTTACCTAATTGTAGGACTTTAAAGGATATTCGCTCCAAGCCCATGTCCTATTCGCCCGAAGTTTCCCGAAAGTTGGTGGACAAAACCCTTGACACCTTGGATATTGCCACAATACTTACCGATGGTGATATAGACTTTGGTAATAGCGATACAAAATCGGTTCCCTGTAAAACCTATAAAATCGAGGGAATCATCAATAAAAAAGAAACCATCATCACTGTAAGGAACTGTCCTGACAAAGCGCTTGTACAAGGTATTGTTTTTTAAAACCGGCGCGCTTCTATATTTTTCTTCTTTTGCGCTCCGCTTTTAACAAAGAAAGCTCCCTACTGGTCTGTCCCGCAACCGAGGTGTTTTCTTCCGCTCTTCTGATGAGATAGGGCATTACATCACGCACGGGCCCGAAGGGTAGATATTTGGCCACATTATAACCCTTATCCGCCAAGTTGAATGATATGTGGTCGCTCATTCCGTATAACTGTCCGAACCAAACACGTTCATCATCATTATCTATCTCTTTTTCCTGCATTAACTGCATCAACTTATAGCTACTTTCCTCATTATGCGTCCCAGCAAAAATTGAAATCGTATCGAGATTATCCAAGATATAGGCTACAATATCATCAAAATTATCATCCGTGGCTTTTTTGGATTCGCAAATGGGCGTGGGGTAACCTTTATCAAGAGCTCTGTCGTTTTCTTTCTCCATATATGCGCCTCGAACCACTTTTACACCTATCTTAAAGCCGTCTTCCAGTGCTTTTTTTTGAAGATTTTTCAGATAATCTGCCCTATCCCAACGGTACATTTGCAAAGTATTGAACACTATGGCCTTTTTCGTATTATATTTTCGCATCATATCCTCTACCAATGCATCGGCAGCATCTTGCATCCAGCTTTCTTCGGCATCTATCAACAAGGCCACATCCAAATCATAGGCTTTTTTACATACCTTGTCAAAACGTGCCACTACCCTATTCCACTCCTGGGCTTCCTTTTCGGTAAGCTGTAGTCCGGAACTCAATTTTTCGAAAAGGGCAAACCTGCCGAACCCGGTAGGTTTAAAAACCGCAAAAGGTATGGCATCCTTCTCCTTTACAAAATCCAAGACCTTTAGTATCATCTCCAAAGCATTGTCCAACGGGTCTTCTTCATCTTTTCCTTCTACCGAGTAATCTAAAACCGAGCAAACACCCTTCTCCCACATTTTGTCCACAACGGGCAAACAATCTTCCTCGTTCACACCGCCACAAAAATGGTCGAAAACCGTGGCCCTTATCAGACCCTCGACCGGCAAATGGGCCTTTATGGCAAAATTGGTCATTGCCGTACCTATTCTTACCAGAGGCTCGTTGGCTATCATTTTGAACAAAAAATAGGCACGCTCCAGTTCTGCATCGGTTTTTAATGCAAAGGCGGTTGCGGTATCTTCAAAAATTCTATTCATTTTTGTTTTTTTCACATGTCATCAAAGATAATCCAGAGATTATATTCCATTAACAAAAAATACCCATTATTTTTGTTTCAAATCGACAAAAAAATTGATTCCCATATTGCCATGCAATCCATACTTACTTCATCATACGCAGTACATTTTAACCACGAGGCCTATAAAACTTTGAATAAGCACCTATCTAGGTCTAATTATTCAAAAATCTTCGTTTTGGTCGATGAGAATACCCATGAACATTGTTTGCCCATATTTATGGCTCAAATAGATGGGGAATACGATTTTGAAATTATTGAAATCGAAGCGGGCGAAATAAACAAAAATATTCACACCTGTACCCAGGTTTGGGAAGTATTGTCCGAACTTAATGCGGATAGAAAAAGTGTACTGGTAAACCTCGGAGGCGGGGTAATAACCGATTTGGGAGGTTTTGTGGCATCTACCTTTAAGAGGGGAATAGATTTTATAAACGTACCCACTACCCTCTTGTCTATGGTAGACGCATCAATAGGTGGAAAAACCGGAGTGGACCTAGGAGCCTTAAAAAACCAAATCGGGGTCATAAACCAGCCCGAAATGGTCTTGGTAATCACCGATTTTTTAAAAACACTTCATGAACGGCAATTACAAAGTGGATATGCCGAAATGTTAAAACATGGCCTTATACAAGACATAAAATATTGGAATAGACTAAATACTATCCGTAATTTCGACAAACTAGATCAAGAGATTTATGATTCCATAGTCATTAAAAACAAAGTGGTGCTGGAAGACCCTACGGAACAAAACTTGCGTAAAATCTTGAATTATGGCCATACTTTGGGCCATGCCATAGAATCTTATTTTTTGGATAGTGAAGACGACGAACTCTTGCTACATGGGGAAGCAATTGCCATTGGTATGGTTTTGGAAACATATCTATCACATAAACTCATGGGATTGTCGCTAAATGATATGCATGCCATCAAAACCGCTTTTGTAAAAAGATACGGTAAGAAAGACATATCAAAAAATGATATTGATAATATACTGCCACTATTGAAGTTTGATAAAAAAAACTCGCACGGCGAAGTAAATTTTGTACTGTTGAAGACTATTGGCATGCCCGTTATAGATGTTACCGTACCTTCGGATTTACTAAAAGAAGCTTTTGCATACTACGCTGAATAACATGTACATATACTAAAAATTGTATTTGACAACTCTTTGGCCATGCGAATCAAAAAATAGTATAAGTTTAAAGGGAGTTAAGTTAATAACCCAAATAAACCAACCTATTATGATACGTAAACTTGTAGATTATAAAAAGTTAAGTCATGAAGTTGCTGCCCTTTTAATCGAATCCTACCCGTATGGTTATGGTGATGAAGACCTAATCACTTTCAAAAACACAAACGGGGAATTGGTAGAAGCCGTAGAGGTACGAACAGACGATACGATATACCTTGTCAAAATAAGCAAAAGTCTCTCTGATTTTATTTCCAATTTTGAAGATACGATAGAAAAAGAATTGGAATCAAAGCCAAAGCCTATACTGGAAGAGGTAAGCACCGATGATATAGAAAACGAGTTAGAGCAAGAGTTTGACGAGGATGATGATTTTTAAAACGCTATAAATACCTTTCCCTGATCACATCCCTATGGTGTTTTTGGTGCCCGCAGATGATAAAGCCCAAAGCGGCCACACTCATTTCCGAATCACTTGCCATTCCTATTCTCTTTAAATCTTCATCCAAAAAAGAGGCGAATAATGCAATGGTAGATTGCCTCACGGCAATATATTCCCTAATAACGTCATTTTTCTCCCTATGGGCAGAGTTTGAATTTGGCACATAAAGGTCTTGATCAAAGCCCGGTAAAGGGGTATCGTCTTGTCTTGCAAAACGCAAAGCCCTGTATTGGAAAATTCGTTCCGCATCAATAATATGCAACAAAACTTCCACTATGGTCCATTTTCCTGCGTGATAGGCATATTTCCATTTTTGATTGGGTATACTTTCAATAAATTTTGGAAAATTGTCTACTTGCTTTTGTAAAAGGGCTAAAAGCTCAACATCGGCCAACTTGTTGATGTACGGTTGGTAGTAACTATTGTAGGTATTGGGATGCAGCTCGGATACATTCATGGCCTAAAATTAAAAATTCCCGACCGTAATTGCTACGTATCGGGAAGTAATTTTCTAAAAAGATATTTTTATAGCTCGTTGAAAATGGTATGCATTAATCGTTTTTTATCATTAATGCTTTCTTCCAAAGAGATCATTGTCTCGGTTCTACTGATACCGTCAATATCATCAATTTTAAAAATAATATTTTTAGCATGGTTTGTATCCTTGGCTCTGATTTTACAGAAAATATTAAATTTCCCCGTAGTTATATGTGCTACCGTTACATTGGGTATCTGATTTAAACGCTCCAATACAAACTTGGTCTGGTGCGTTTTTTCAAGGAAAATACCAACATAGGCTATAAATGAATATCCTAGCTTAACGTAATCCAAAGTCAAGGACGAGCCCCTTATGATACCGGCCTCCTCCATTTTTTTTACGCGAACATGAACCGTTCCGGCAGAAATCAAAAGTTTTTTTGCAATATCCGTAAAAGGTGTTCTGGTGTTATCAATCAACATGTCCAGAATTTGGTGGTCAACTTCATCAAGTTTTACTTTACTCATACACTAAAATTTTTGACAAAAATAAAAAAATGTAGAATTAAATTCAATAAAACTTACTTTTTTTTAAAAAAAACGTAAAGATTAAGGGATAATGAAGTAGATAATTCAAATTTTATTCAAAATCTTGCTTAAAGCCATGTCGCTTTTCACTTCCTTTAAATCTTTTTCTTTTGAGCAGTCATAGACCACATGACCAAAATAATCAGTCAAGTCACCAACGTTTTCAACCATAGGTTCAAAATGAATTGAATTTTCTTTCAAAATTTCAGTGAACAATATACCTATACTATCTTTTTTACTGTAATTACTGTTTAAATGATTGGCATTTTTAACAAGAATGTCAAAGTACTTTTTGTTGTTTTCAGGGATGTCAAAGTAGGATGCTACTAAAAAATCAGTTTCAAAACCATCTTTTATCGATTTTATAGCTGCCCATAAGGCCCTAAAAATAAATTCCCTAGTTTTTTTTCGGTCATAATCCCTGGGAAAATGACCCGCTTCAAAGAGAATTGTTGGTATTGCTGTCATTTGAAAAGCATCCCCAACACAATTGGGGTTAAACGAATCATCATATCTGCCCACTTTACCCGGAATTATTTTTTGTAGAGTTTGATTTATGGCTACGATTAGTTTCATACTGGTTTCCCTAGCTGCGGAAAGCCCCCTGGTTTCATCAAAAGCTGGGGATAAAAAGGAAACCGTTGCGGGTTCTTGTGTTTCACCAACATTGAATATGGTACGTTGATCGTGCAGGTTGAAACAGAAATCTGGTCCAAAATCATCAAAAACGGCTCGTAAAACCTTGCTTTCGGGCTGACTCAAATCTTGGGCATCCCTATTTAAATCTATTCCATTGGCATTTGCCCTACTGTAAGCAAAAGCACCATCGGGATTTAAAATGGGGATTATTTTTATGGTAAAATCGTTTTTGATTTTTGAAAAGCTATCAAAATCATTATCCAAATAATGCAAAACATCCAAAACTGCCTTTGTGGTTGTAGACTCATTCCCATGCATCTGCGACCACATCAATATTTTTTTTGGTCCCGAACCCAAAGTGATGCATTTTATAACTCTTTTTTGAACTGATGTGCCAATACTATCTAGTTGAAAATTAGCGCTCCATTTTTCAAGCACGGCATCAATATGTTCGCAGGTCACATAGCGACCATTTATTGATGAAAGTTTTGCCCTATTGTAATTTATATCCAGTGCTGCTATCATCTCTTTATTCATTTGAATTACAAATGTAATCCTATTGATATTTACAAATGTAACTTGTTTTTCAAAATAAAAATGTTCTTTCCGTTTTGGGATATTACAATTGTAACCAAAAAATAGTACTGAACATAATATAATATTTAAAATACTTAAAATCAGAAATATGAATATTTTTAAATAAAGTAATACATTAAAAATAATACATTATTTTGAATTTTCAACCATTCATTAAATAACGATTATGTGTATTTTTGAACTATAATTATTTACAATGGTAAACAGTCAGGATTTTATAAAACGTTTGGAAAAAATACTCCACTACTACGACCTAACGGCTTCGACTTTTGCCGATAAGGCCGGTGTGCAACGTTCCAGTATTTCCCATTTACTTACCGGTAGAAACAAGCCTAGTTTGGAGTTTGTGATGAAAGTCGTAAAATCATTTCCAGAAGTTAACTTATACTGGTTGTTGAACGGTAAAGGGAACTTCCCTGCCATTGCATCTGAAACGTCTACCCTTGCGAAAAAAGCAGAATCCATCAACACAACAACGCCCAAATCCTCAAAATCCATTGAAAAGATTATTGTCTTTTACACCGATGGCAGTTTCAAAGCTTATGAAAATTAGCGTATTATTTGTCTAGGACATGCATGTGAATTACCTCTAAAATTCATTATTTTGTACCATGCAAAAAAGACATCTTTTCGTTTTATCGATATTCTCAATATTTTTCTCGTGCTACCAGCCCGAACGCAACTGTAAGGACTTTAAAAATGGTACTTTCACCTACACCGCAACAATAGATGGAGAAGAAAAAACAACCACATTTGTGCGTAATGGCACCGTTGAAATTGATTTTTTTGAAAGTAAAAGCGATACTTCATCCGTAAGATGGCTGAATGATTGCGAGTATATTGTAAAAAAAATGAATCCAAAAAACAAAGCCGAGGAGAAATCAATCCACATGAAAATAATGTCGACCACCAAAAATTCGTACACATTTGAGTACGGCGTCGTCGGCAGCAGCAAAAAAACCATTGGGACAGCCATTAAAACCAAATAACCATGTTCGATATTTTTACAAGTCCGGATGCCTGGATAGCCTTATTGACCCTTACTTTTCTTGAAATCGTACTTGGTATAGACAATATCATATTCATTTCAATCGCCGCAGGCAAGCTTGAAAAGAATCAACGCAAAAAAGCGACCAATATAGGTTTGGCACTGGCCATGATCATGCGTATAGTACTGCTTTTTGGTATCTCATTGCTCACAGCGATGAAGAAACCTTTTTGGATCATAGATTCGGATTGGGTCACAGGCGGTATCAGCGGGCAGGCACTTATACTTTTTGCGGGAGGTTTGTTTCTCCTTTATAAAAGTACCAAAGAAATACATGAAAAAGTTGAAGATAGGGGCCACGATGAAAGAGAGGTCAAAAATGCAAGGGGCAATACATTGACAAAGGCCATAGTTCAAATTACGGTCATCAACATAGTTTTTTCTTTTGACTCGATACTAACAGCCATTGGCATGACAAACGGAATATCACCCAACCCGAATGATGCGTTGGTATTAATGATCGTAGCCGTAGTGATATCTGTAATTATTATGATGCTCTTCGCCAATCCAGTGGGAGAATTCGTAGGTAAGCATCCTTCAATTCAAATTTTAGGGCTTTCGTTTTTGATACTTATAGGATTTATGTTGATTGCCGAGGCCGCACACATTGGGCATTTAATTGTATTTGGTAACGAAGTGGGTACCATCCCTAAAGGATACTTGTATTTTGCCATTGCTTTCTCATTAATGGTAGAGTTTTTGGATTTACGAATGAAGAAAAACAAAAAACCATCTGAAAGGTTAAGTGAGTAGGCGTATAAAAAATTATGACATACATACCCGTTATATTTTTAATGGCATACTATCTATTTCGTATACGGTCAAGGAGACATTTACAGAATACGATTCAACTCATTATACATAGAAAGCATAATATCAAATGGTTTTTGAGGGACGATAGAGAGGTAACGTAAACCGTGCCTCGGTTCTCACAACAGTGGCTTTGGGAAAGTATTTAGACCGCTATGGTGCAATTTATGTTCGAAGTTCAATCAGGGAAGCCTTGAAAATCAACGAGGAACATGCACTTTAAGCGAAATCAATTAGGTCTACTAAAAGCCATTTTGGGGTTCTCGTTTTTTTGTTTTTTGAACAAGCGTTGTTGTTGTTTTACGGTCATGGTACTACCGTCATGGCTCCATCCCGGAGGGCCAAAAATATACATGAGCTTGTCCCCTAATTTTGGAGATTTTTTAACATCGTTCCAAATATCCTTGAACTCATGGGTGAGTATGACTATCGGGTTGTGCGAATTTGGCGCGTGAATTACGCCGTATTTAACATCAATGTCATCATCAAGCTCTTTCCATGTACCGAACATTTTATCGAAGATGTTCAAGAAACCACCATGGTTTTTATCCAAATACTCCACATTTTGGGCATGATGTACCTGGTGCATCGTATGCGTATTGAATATTTTTTCCAACCAACCTAATTTCGGAATATAAACCGAATGTAACTGAAACTGCCACAAAGCCTCTATACCCAAACAAACCACTACCATCTCCGGAGGAAAGCCAATGGCGGGCATCCACATATAAAATAAAGGTTTATATAAAATAGTGAACCAACCGTTACGAACTGCAGTTCCTAAATTAAAGTTATCCGAAGAATGGTGCACTATGTGTGCGGCCCAAAGTATACGTATTTCATGATTAGCCCTATGAAACCAGTAGTAGGTAAAATCGTCTGCCAATTGGCAAAGTAACCATACGAACCAGGCATAACCAAAAGATTCATAGCCCATGATATTGGTTCGTACCCCATTAACCTCGGGATTAAAAAGCTCATATACACCTTCAAAAATAACAATAGCTGAAATCACCTTTATTAATGGGGCAATTATTGCGGAGCCTATACCCATGGCACCACTGGCCATTAAATCTTTCCATTCGTATAAATGGTCGTCACCGTGGGTTTTGCTATACGTAAGTTCTAATAAGATAAATGCAATAAAACAGGGAACGCCGTATACCAAAGGGTTGGTAAAATCCATAATTAAATTAAGTTTGATTCAAATATAGCTATATTCATCACCAATGCATAAGTTGTTGAAACATTAAGCGAAATCTACATGCAATAATACATTTTAGCTAAACAAATGCTTAATATTTCATGCAACTATACAATAAAATGCTTTAAAATAGTTTGGTCTGGCCCTCATCACCTTTATCATCCTCTTCGTTGATCTTATCATTTGGCTTGGATTCAACATTGGACGAAACACGCTCCTCGTCAACAACCTCAATATCGTTGGGTTGTTGTTCTTTGGGCTCCTCATATGGAAGCGGATCAAGTTGATTTATGTTCTTGACCTTGTCCGATGTCAATTGATTACCTAAAGCTTTTATTCCTTTAATGGATATAAATGATTCTAAATCAATATTTTGATTTGGTTTAGCATCTTTTCCACGGGGTTTGTTGAATTCAATTTCGACAACAGGTCTCCAATCGGTCGAAACCAACTCTAAATATGATTTGGGATGTTCGGAAATAAAAATTTCCTCTTTCCCTTCGTTTTCTATCGAAAATCGTTTTACGTAATATCGTTCCTTTTCACCTTCCCAGTATATGGCCGATATAGGCTTTTTGGAGTTCCATTTTTCTAGCACGACCATATCATCGTCAAAATGCATGGTCAACTCTGGAAGAACGGCTTTGGCGACTCCCTTTTGGGAAACGATCAATAAGCGGTCTTCGCTGGTAAATTCTCCCAAAAGCTCCCCACGCTCGTCAACGTTCAAACGTTGAATGGTATCGTCAAACCATATTTTACGGGGTTTTAGAGTAGAAAGCCCTTTTTCTTTCAGCTCAATACGCTTTACGGAGTATTTGGTCACTATATTTCCTTTTGATGCTCTTCCCTTTATCAAAACATCGGCAAAATCAATATCCCATTTCAATTTTTTAATGCTCCCCACCTGTCGCAGGTTAACGGTCACTACTTCAGCCTCTCCGTTCGGGTTTGCGGAAAAATACAATACGTCGGTCTGTGGTTTGCCCGTACCAAGGTCATACGGTTTATCCCTAGTGATACTGGTAACATTAAACCTTTTAATATAAGTAGCCCCGCCTTTGCCGTCTTTATAGATCATATTGTAAATGGTGCGCTTGTCCTTTTTCTTAAACACGGCTACATGTATGATATTTTTACCAACAAATGTTTTGGAATCTACTTTTGTCACCATCATTTTACCATCCTTGGTAAAAACGATAATATCATCGATATCACTACAATCGGTAACGTATTCGTCACGTTTTAAGGATGTCCCCACAAAACCTTCTTCCCGATTTACATAGAGCTTTGTATTGCGGATAACGACTTTAGTGGCCTCAATGTCATCAAAAATCTTTATTTCCGATTTTCGGCCGCGCTCCTTGCCATAAGTATCCTTAAGCTTTTTAAAGTAATTGATGGCAAAATCGACCAGATTGGCCAAATGGTACTTTACCTCGGCTATCCGTTGTTCGAGGTTGTCCAAGTTTTCCTGGGCCTTGCCTAAATCAAATTTGGATATACGTTTGATACGTATCTCTGTCAATCTTATGATGTCATCCTTGGTAACCGCTCTTTTCAAATTTTTGGTGTGCGGTGCCAGACCTTTATCAATGGCCTTAATGACACCTTCCCAGGTTTCTTCTTCCTCAATATCCCTGTAGATGCGATTTTCAATAAATATACGCTCCAACGATGCAAAATGCCATTGCTCTTCGAGCTCACGTAATTGAATCTCCAGTTCTTGTTTAAGCAAATCAACCGTGGCATCCGTTGAACGTTGCAACATTTCGGTCACGCCTATGAACAAAGGCTTGTTGTCCTCAATAATACAACCCAAAGGAGAAATGGAAGATTCACACGCTGTGAACGCATATAAGGCATCAATGGTTTTATCGGGTGAAATACCGGATGGCAGATGTACCAATATTTCAACATCAGCTGCGGTATTATCCTCTATTTTTTTAATTTTTATCTTGCCCTTGTCGTTTGCCTTAAGGATTGAATCTATTAAAGAAGAAGTATTGGTCCCGTACGGTATTTCATTAATTACCAGTGTGTTCTTGTCCTGCTGCGCTATTTTGGCTCGCACACGTATTTTTCCGCCACGCATGCCATCGTTATAGTTGGTCACATCAATGATTCCCGACGTCGGAAAATCTGGAAAAAGCTTGAAGCGTTTGCCTTGTAAATGTTTTATCGAAGCATCAATAAGCTCATTGAAATTATGGGGAAGAATCTTGGTAGAAAGTCCAACGGCAATCCCCTCTGCACCTTGCGCCAAAAGCAATGGGAACTTTACCGGAAGGTTTACGGGCTCTTTTTTTCTGCCGTCGTAGGATTGTTGCCATTCCGTTATCTTAGGGCTAAAGACCACCTCTAGCGCAAATTTGGACAAACGCGCCTCAATATATCTTGATGCGGCGGCGCGGTCCCCGGTCAAAATATTGCCCCAGTTACCTTGGGTATCTATAAGCAGGTCTTTTTGACCTATTTGCACCATAGCGTCCGCGATACTTGCATCCCCGTGCGGATGATATTGCATGGTATGGCCAACCACATTGGCTACTTTATTGTAGCGGCCGTCATCCAATTCTTTTAAAGAATGCATTATCCTGCGCTGCACAGGCTTAAAACCATCTTCAATGGCGGGCACTGCACGTTCAAGGATTACGTATGAAGCATAATCCAAGAACCAGTCTTTGTACATTCCGGTCACCTTGGTCAATGCATCATCCTGTGTATTTTCCGATGCTTGACCATCAATATTGGGATTATCATTGTGTGCTTCGTTCAACTCCTCGTTCTCTTCCATAAAAGCAACTTGCTACTAATTTGGTTTATAGTTGGTTTTCTTCGATTAAATCAACTTCTACTTTAAGATTATTGATTATAAATTCTTGTCTGTCCGGCGTATTTTTTCCCATATAGAACTGCAATAAATTTTCGATGGACATCGCTTTGTCCAACATAACGGGTTCCAAACGAATATCATCGCCGATAAAGTGCTTGAATTCGTCTGGGGAAATTTCTCCCAAACCTTTAAATCTGGTAATTTCTGGCTTTCCGCTCAGCTTGTTGATAGCCTGTTGACGCTCTTCGTCGCTGTAACAATAAATAGTTTCCTTCTTATTTCTTACCCTGAACAATGGGGTCTGGAGTATGTACAGATGGTTTTCTTTTATCAATTCGGGAAAAAACTGAAGAAAAAAGGTTATCAAAAGTAACCGAATGTGCATTCCATCAACATCGGCATCCGTGGCGATAACAATATTGTTGTACCGCAAATCCTCCATAGACTCCTCAATATTCAACGCTGCCTGCAACAAATTGAATTCTTCGTTCTCATAAACGATTTTTTTGGACATGCCGTAAGAGTTCAATGGTTTTCCCCGTAGACTGAAGACCGCCTGTGTATTAACGTCCCTTGATTTTGTGATCGAGCCAGAGGCGGAATCCCCTTCTGTTATGAATAGCGTGCTATCCAAGCGGTTATCCTTTTTCATATCGCCCAAATGTACACGGCAGTCCCTTAGTTTTTTGTTATGAAGACTTGCTTTTTTTGCACGGTCACGGGCCAGTTTTCGAATACCGGAGAGTTCTTTACGCTCCTTCTCCGCCATTATGATCTTACGTTGCAGACTGTCTGCGGTTTCTTGGTTTTTATGCAAGAAGTTGTCTAGATATCTACCGATAAAATCGTTGATATAGGTACGCACCGTTGGGAAATCACCACCCATATCCGTAGAGCCCAGTTTTGTTTTGGTCTGGCTTTCAAAAACAGGTTCCATCACTTTTATGGCGATTGCTGAAATAATCGATTTTCGGATATCCGAAGCATCATAGGGCTTGCCATAAAAATCACGAATAGTCTTTACGATGGCTTCCCTAAAAGCAGATTGATGTGTACCGCCTTGTGTAGTGTGCTGCCCGTTCACAAAAGAATGATATTCCTCACTATACTGTGTTTTACTATGGGTGATGGCCACTTCGATATCATCGCCCTTTAGGTGTATCACGGGGTACAAAAAATCTTCTTGGTTGTTATTGTCCTCCAATAAATCTTTGAGTCCGTTTTCGGAATGGAATTTCTCCCCATTGAAATCAATCGTGAGTCCAGGATTCAAATACACGTAGTTTTTGAGCATACGCTCTATATACTCGTTTCTGTACTTGTATTTTTTAAATATGGCCTCATCGGGAATAAAAGAGACTTTGGTGCCTTTGCGTTTGGAGCTTTCGGCAGGACCTTGTTCTGAAACTAAGTTTCCCTCATTGAACTCTGCAGATTTGGTTTGGTTGTCCCGAGAGGATTCTACCTTAAAAAAGGATGAAAGCGCATTTACCGCTTTGGTACCCACCCCGTTTAAACCTACCGACTTTTTAAAAGCTTTGGAGTCATATTTTCCACCAGTGTTCATTTTGGAAACTACATCCACCACTTTTCCCAGGGGGATGCCACGACCGTAATCACGAACACTTACAAGGCTATCTTTAATACGTATCTCTATGGTCTTTCCCGAACCCATAACAAATTCGTCGATACAGTTATCGATAACTTCTTTCAAAAGAATATATATGCCATCATCGGCAGAAGAGCCGTCACCCAACTTGCCAATATACATTCCCGGACGTAGTCGAATGTGCTCTTTCCAGTCCAGTGAGCGAATATTATCCTCTGTGTAATTAGATGTTGTTGCCAATACGTAGGTTTTTGAAAGTCTCGCTAATATAGGAAGTACGACAAAAAGATAAAACTACGTGCGCTGAAAGTAATTAACAATAATTATAACGGTATTGTTGATAGTTGAGTTGCACAACCACCTCAAAAAGGAGCTTCTATACATTAAATCGAAAATGCATTACATCGCCGTCCTTTACGATATACTCTTTACCTTCTACCCGCATTTTGCCGGCTTCCTTTACTTTGGCTTCGCTACCGTAGGCTACATAATCATCATAAGCGATAACCTCGGCACGAATAAACCCTTTTTCAAAATCGGTATGAATGACTCCGGCAGCTTGGGGTGCGGTCGCCCCAACAGGGATGGTCCATGCGCGGACTTCTTTTGGCCCTGCCGTGAAATAGGTTTCCAAGTTCAACAAGGTATAGGCACCACGTATTAGCTTTGCGGAGCCAGGTTCTTTCAACCCAAGGTCTTCGAGAAACATTTGGCGTTCTTCGTAAGTCTCCAATTCGGTAATATCCGCTTCGGTACCTACGGCCAAAAATATGACTTCCGCATTCTCACCGGCAACAGCTGATTTAACTTTTTCTACGTATTCATTGCCGGAACCCGCACCATCTTCATCAACGTTGCACACATACATTACTGGTTTATCGGTTATAAATTGTAAGGGCTTCACATATTCGATTCTGTTATCTTTTTCTATTTCAATGGCGCGTACCGATATCCCGGATTCCAGTCCCTGCTTTAATTTTAATAAGACCGCTTCTTCTTTTTGAGCTTCCTTGTTTCCTGTTTTTGCCGCACGTTTTACTTTATCCAGTTTCTTTTCCACGGTTTCCAAATCTTTCAGCTGCAGTTCCATATCAATGGTCTCCTTATCACGTATAGGGTCGACAGAACCATCAACGTGAACAATATTATCATTGTCAAAACAGCGCAGTACATGAAGAATAGCGTCTGTTTCTCGTATGTTCCCCAAGAACTGATTGCCCAACCCTTCGCCTTTGCTGGCTCCTTTTACCAACCCGGCAATGTCCACTATTTCTACGGTTGCCGGCAAAACACGCTCGGGATTTACCAACGTTTCCAGTTTTTGTAATCTAGCATCTGGCACGTTTACCACACCAATATTGGGTTCTATGGTACAAAACGGAAAGTTGGCACTTTGCGCCTTTGCATTGGACAAGCAATTGAAAAGAGTTGATTTACCCACGTTTGGCAATCCTACGATACCTGCTTTCATATTTTAAATTTTATAGGCTTGAGACTTTTGATGAAATCGGCTGCAAATATAGCTTTTACCTTTTTATTACTATGAAAAAAACCCGAACTAGTGGTCGGGTCTGTAAACGATAAGGAAAATCAAAGATTTTGGGTACTACGATACTTTAAAAAATGTGGTACATGAAATTTAACCTTCGGGGTGCATAAAGGCCTGTTTTTCCAAAAGTTCTTCTTCGGTCTCCACAATATCCTCGTCAGGTACACAACAATCTACCGGACACACCGCTGCACATTGTGGTTCTTCATGAAAACCCATACATTCCGTACACTTATCGGGAGAGATGTAATAAATCTCATCGCTTATCGGCTCTTGTACCTCGTCTGCATTTACGGCCTTTCCACTTGGCAAGACGACCTCTCCATTAAGAGACGTACCATCGCTATATCGCCATTCATCCGCACCTTCATAAATTGCCGTATTGGGGCATTCAGGTTCGCATGCACCGCAATTTATACATTCATCTGTTATAATTATAGCCATAATTTTTCTTTTTTACCAAACCCTTTCAACAGGCATACAACTCATGCGAAGAGAATAGCATCAATAACAATTTTTAATAGAGTATTACTACTTTTGCATAAAGTTAGTGCCTAACACAATTTTCTGCAAATATAATGAGTGACTTAAAGTCAAGAGTAAAAGCTTTTGTTAAACTTGGTGATTTCCTCGGTAAATTTTGTGAATATGCCGATGGGGTAAATCCAAAGCAAGACGCCTTATCAACCTTTTTTATGGAATTGGATGAGGTAATCACGCTTTCAGGACATAAGAACGGTTGGTTTACCAAAGAAAACATCTTACACAGCCTCAAAAGTTGGAGCATTGTGCTTACCGATAACAATATGACTGATTGGCTGGATAATTATACTATTGAAGTCAATAAGGAAAAAACCATAGCAATCATTATGGCCGGTAACATTCCTATGGTAGGTTTTCACGATATATTGTCCGTTTTGGTTACAGGAAACAAGGCCCTGGTGAAACTGTCTTCCAATGATACTGTTTTGCTTCCCTTCATGTTGAAGTATTTAACTAAAATGGACACCTATTTTAAAGACAAGCTTATGTTTACGGATGAAAAATTGACAGAGTATGATGCGGTCATAGCCACGGGCAGCGACAACACGGCAAGGTATTTTGAATATTATTTTGGGAAAAAGCCTAATATCATCCGAAAAAACAGGAATTCGGTCGCAGTATTGACGGGCGAAGAAACCATGGAACAGCTTGAGGCCTTGGGCGAGGATATATTTAGATATTATGGTTTGGGCTGTAGAAGTGTTTCCAAGCTTTTTGTTCCAAAAGGTTATGATTTTGAACTGTTCTTTACGTCAATTTACAAATACAATACCATAATAAATCAACCCAAATACGCCAACAATTACGATTACAACAAGGCGGTGTATTTAATGAGTGAATTTAAACTCTTGGACAATGGTTTTTTAATGTTGAAAGAAGACGAGAGCTACTCCTCACCTATTGCGAGTCTGTTTTACGAAGAATATACGTCCTTGGACATATTGAAAAATAAGCTCAAGCATGATGCGGAAAAATTGCAATGTATAGTATCAAAGGGTGTTTCTGAAAATGAAATCGATTTTGGGAAAACACAGTCCCCCGCTCTATCGGATTATGCCGATGGTGTGGATACTGTTGAATTCTTGTTGAAAATATAACGGAATTAGATGTTTGCGCCCCCCTTTTTTTGATTCATTTTTAAGACCTTTACCAACTATTTGAGAAAATTATTGAACAATCTATTACATATGAAAAAACACAACTTTAGTGCAGGACCTTGCATATTGCCCCAAGAAGTAATGCAAAAGGCATCCGAAGCCATATTGGATTTTAACGGTCTAGGATTGTCACTTATTGAAATTTCTCACCGAAGCAAGGACTTCGTAGAAGTAATGGATACTGTCAGGTCATTGGCCTTAGAACTTTTGGGTTTGGAAGGTAAGGGTTACGAAGCCTTATTTTTACACGGTGGCGCCAGCTTGGAATTTTTAATGGTGGCCTACAATCTACTGGAGAACAAAGCAGGCTACTTGAACACGGGAACTTGGAGCGATAAGGCCATAAAGGAAGCCAAGTTATTTGGAGAGGTAGTAGAGGTAGGTTCCTCAAAGGACAAGAATTTTAATTACATACCCAAAGGATATGTTGTTCCGAAAGATCTGGACTATCTGCATTTAACTTCCAACAATACTATTTTCGGAACGCAAATAAAAGAGTTTCCAAAAACGGATTGCCCTTTGGTCTGCGATATGAGTTCCGATATTTTTTCACGCCAACTAGATTTTTCCCAATTTGATTTAATATATGCTGGCGCACAGAAAAACATGGGCCCGGCAGGCACTACTTTAGTCGTGGTCAAGGAAGACATCCTGGGGAGGGTCTCGCGACAAATCCCATCAATGATGGATTATAAAGTGCATATCGCCAAAGATAGCATGTTCAATACACCCACCGTATTTTCGGTTTATGTTTCTATGCTTACTTTGCAATGGTTAAAAGATTTGGGGGGCATAGCGGCAATCGAAGAAATAAACGAGAAAAAAGCGAACCTTTTATATTCGGAAATCGAATTGAACCCACTATTCACTGGTTTTGCCAAAAAAGAAGACCGCTCCTTAATGAATGCTACTTTTAATTTGGCCGACGAGTCATTGACAGAGGTATTTGACACCATGTGGAAAGAGGCAGGCATCAACGGACTCAACGGTCATCGTTCAGTTGGGGGGTACAGAGCATCTATGTACAATGCCCTTTCTTTGGAAAGTGTAGGTATATTGGTAGATGTCATGAGTGATCTTGAACGAAAAGGATAGTCTTTTCACCCTAATATCTCAAAAAAATGTATACTATTCATTCAACATTTAAATTCTAAATTACATGCGAATACTCGCTAATGATGGCATATCGCAATCCGGTATTTCGGCCTTGGAAAAAGCAGGTTTTGAAATTAATACCACAACCGTAGCACAGGCACAGCTTATTGCATATATCAAAGCGCATAAAATAGAAGTTCTGTTGGTGCGAAGTGCAACGCAAGTAGGTAAAGATGTTATCGACAATTGCCCCACGTTAAAGCTAATTGGCCGAGGTGGGGTGGGAATGGATAATATTGATGTAAAACATGCCCAAGAAAAAGGACTACATGTTATAAATACTCCCGATGCATCATCAGAGTCGGTCGCGGAACTTGTATTTGCACATTTGTATGGCGGGGTACGATTTTTATATGACGCCAATAGAAACATGCCTTTAGATGGTGATAGCAAGTTTAAGCAATTAAAAAAATCTTATGCTTCTGGCACAGAATTAAGAGGAAAGACCTTGGGCATCATTGGTTTTGGAAAGATAGGTCGCGCTACGGCCAAGATTGCTTTGGGGGTTGGCATGAACGTCAAGTATCACGATCCCACGACCGATAATGCTACCGTTGATTTATCCTTTTATGACGGACAATCGATTAGCTTCAATTTAAAAAATTCCAATAAAGAAGCTGTTTTGAAAGAATCTGATTTCATTACGGTTCATGTGCCGGCACAAAAAGAATACGTTATTGGAAAAAAAGAATTGGAACTTATAAAAAATGGTGCTGGAATCATAAACGCCGCACGAGGGGGTGCAATTGATGAAGTTGCCCTAGTAGATGTCTTGGAAAAGGGTAAATTGTCTTTTGCGGGTCTAGATGTATTTGAGTCGGAACCCAATCCGGAAATTAAAATTTTGATGCATCCCAACATTTCTCTGTCACCCCATATTGGTGCAGCTACAAAAGAAGCCCAGGAAAGGATAGGTTTGGAGCTTGCCCAAAAAATCATTCAATTGTTAAAATAGCGAATTACACCATATCAATCTTTTTTGTACATTACAAGACTATAACATTAACTATAAGAGATGTCAGGATTATTAGATTTATTAAGTAGCCCAATGGGCAAACAACTAATTAGTGGGGTTGCCGGCCAAACGGGGCAATCTACAGATCAAACCGGTAGTGTTCTGAGTATGGCGCTCCCTGTTTTAATGGGAGCCATGAAAAAAAATGCCGCTACTCCGGAAGGTGCCCAAGGTTTACTAAGCGCATTGTCCAACAACAAGCATGATGGTAGCATTCTTGATAACCTAGGCGGCCTGTTCGGTGGTGGTGTAGACGATTCGGTCTTGAACGATGGCGCAGGTATTTTGGGTCATGTTTTGGGCAACAAGCAACCTCAGGTCGAAAACGCCCTTAGTAGCAAATCGGGTATGGATGCCGGTACTATCTCTACCATCTTAAAAGTTGCGGCACCTATTTTATTAGGCTATTTGGGAAAACAGACCCGCCAGCAAAATGTTACCGATTCCAATGGAATAGGAGATGTATTGGGTGGATTGATGGGAGGTGGTAAAACGGCCCATAAACAACAATCACTCATTGAGTCTTTTTTGGATTCTGACGGTGACGGAAGTATTTTGGATGATGTAGCTTCTATGGCGTTAGGAGGTAAAAAAGGAGGTATTGGGGGCCTCTTAGGGGGACTATTTGGCAAATAATATCCCAAGGAAAATTAATTTCATAAGCCATTTGACACAACCAAATGGCTTTTTTCGTATCTTATGTTCATGAAAAAGAGACTAATTAAATTCGCTTTGTTCTTTGGAACAATTATTACCATTGCATCTAGTTGTGGCTCTACAAAAGAAAAGGTAAAACCAGATGAAGTGAAAACCGATGAAATCACTTTAAGCGATGAGGAGAAAAAAGCTTTCGAGCAAGTAGAAGGGGATACCATTGTTATTGCAAATGATGAAACCGAATATGAAATAATCATTATTGACCCAGGTTTTTTTAATTGGTTGAACAGTATAGCAAGACCGGAGGGTTATTACTCCCAAACCTTTTTGGAGAATAGAAATCAAATTCTGGTAATCAATTGGAACCAAAGAGTGCTACAGCCTAGTAGATATGACCCCAACCTTTATTTACAACAAATAGATTATCAACCTGATATTGATTACGGGTATGAAGTAAATTATAAGCTGTACAATTATTTTATTTTCTTTCAAAGAAAATATAATCAACGCTTAGGGCCTTTTGTACCCCGCATTTAACCTTTATATTTGTCAGCGAAATTTCGCTATGAAAAAATTGAAGGAAAGGTGGGAAATCACCTCAAACTTACAGTTAATCATAATATTCATTGTTTTTGCCATCACGGGTAGCTCATCTGTGTATGTTGCCAAACCATTTCTGGTTTGGATAGGTTTACAAAAAGAGGTTTTCCCAACTACATGGTGGGGGACTGCCTTGTATTGGTTATTACGCATTTTATTGATTTTTCCGTTCTATCAAATTCTATTGGTGCTGTATGGCTGGCTATTTGGTCAGTTTAAATTCTTTTGGAATTTTGAAAAAAAGATGCTCAACCGCATGGGATTGGGATTTTTATTAAAATAATTATAATTTTTTTAACAGAGCAAATACTATGTATAGTAGTAGATTTGTCGTTTAATGGACTATTTTAAGAAAATCATAGCAACTTTCGTAGCACTTCTTTTAGTGGCCTCTATAGTCATGCCCTCTGTACTGAAGCTTACGCATGCTTTACACGAGCATGCTGTTTCAAAATGTGTGGATATAGACAAATTGCATATTCACGAATCTGAATTAGATTGTGATTTTCAAAAATTTAAGCTAACCACACAGTTTTATTTTGCTTTTAAATCTTATGATACATTCGTTGCTATTGTTTCAACTAAAATCAATAGTACCCATTATGACTTTTTGAGCGATAACCAAAAACTTCACTTTGCCTTACGCGCTCCCCCTACCCTAGCCTAATCCCTTCGTTTTGTGACCTTATTGATTGGTCTATTTTGTGCTAAGTAAACTCAAACTTTTATGAGAACAACCGTTATGGTATTGTTCCTAAGCTTTTTAACAGCTCCTTTGTGGGGGCAAAACTGTAATTCAATTCTACTGGGAGAGGTTGTCGATTTTCATGACAACACTCCTTTGGAAGGTGCAACGATTCTTTTGGTAGGTAAAGAAAAAACCGTTTTTACAGGATTCAACGGAAAATTCAGATTCGAAAATCTGTGCGACGGCATATTGGAGCTTGAGGTTTTTCACCCTGAATGTAAATCTCAATTTATAACTGTTGATATTAAAGGAGATACCTATAAAAAAATAAGTTTGGAACACCATTTGGAGGAATTGGATGAAGTTAAGGTTATCGGTGATATTACCGCCGATAAGACCAACTCTGCCCTTGAAAAATCCCTAAAACTTAATACTATCGAACAGTACAGTAGTAAAACATTGGGAGATGCACTCAGGGAAATCCCAGGGGTTTCATCCCTAAATACTGGAGCGAACATCGTAAAGCCGACCATACATGGTTTAAATGGCAGCAGGGTCGTTATTCTTAACGATGGTGTACGAATGCAGGATATGGAGTGGGGAGAAGAGCATGCGCCCAATATAGATATCAATGGTTCAGGTTCCATTTCAGTGGTAAAAGGAGCCGCTGCACTTGAATATGGCGGGGACGCCATTGGTGGGGTTATTCTGGTCGAGTCCCCAAATGTAACGGAAAAAGACACTTTGTACGGAAAAACCATACTTAATGGCGTTTCCAATGGTCGAGGGGGTTCTGTTAGTTCGGAACTCATTAAAACCTATGAAAACGGTTGGTTTTTAAACGGTCAAGGTTCTTACAAACTTTTGGGCGATAGGGAGGCCCCGGATTATGTGCTTTCCAACACGGGAGTATCCGAAATAGGTGCAAAATTAGGCTTTGGAAAACGGTTGTTCAATACAGGCTGGGATGTAAAATACTCCTATTACAATGCAGAACTTGGGATTCTCAGGGCCTCCCACATAGGTAATGTTGACGACTTGATACGGAGCATAAACAACAATGAACCCGAAATAATCGAGCCATTCACGTACAGCATTGATAGTCCAAGACAGGAAGTTACCCATCATATCGGGAGTTTTAATTTTTACAAAAGGTTTCAAGGTGTCGGAAAATGGACATTACAATATGATTTTCAAAACAACCGAAGATTTGAATATGATGTACGTATAGGTGACGATAGAGATAAACCAGCGATTGACCTTGAGCTTGTTACCCACACGGTAACAACCGATTTTAAATGGGATTCAAATGCTACATATACCATAAAAGTAGGTGCTATGGGTAGGTATCAGGATAATTTTGCGAACCCCGATACCGGTGTACGAAGATTGATTCCCGATTATGAAAAGTATGATCTGGGCAGTTTTGTGATTGCCGATTACAGGCTTAATGACAAATTACTTTTGGATGCAGGCTTTCGGTATGACTTTAACCGTATTGATGCAAAGAAATTCTATCGAACTTCACGTTGGGAAGAAAGAGGTTACAACATTGAATTTCAAGAATTTATCATTGGAAATCTAGGTACGCAATTGTTGACCAATCCTGTATTCAATTATCATAATTTTTCGTCAACTGTTGGCTTTCAGTATAAAGAAAATAATTTCTCTACATTACGTTTTAATTATGCTTTATCACAACGTGCGCCCAATCCTTCAGAACTCTTTAGCGATGGTCTTCACCATTCGGCGGCCCGCATAGAGCTTGGAGACTTGCGTATAAATAGTGAAACCTCACATAAAATATCCCTATCCAAAAGCAGGGATTTTGATACTTGGGGATTTACCGTGGAACCATACGCTAATTTTATAAGCGATTTCATTCTTTTGGAACCGACGGATGTTGAATTTACTATCAGAGGTGCCTTTCCGGTATGGAGTTATAGGCAAACCAACGCTAGGTTGTTCGGCGTTGATGCATCTGCTTATGTGAATATTAATACATATTGGAAAACCGACCATAGTTTTTCTTTGGTAAAAGGAAACGATACTGAGGAGGATATACCACTTATAAACATACCCGCAGCCAATTTTAGAAATAAATTGACATTTTCGAAACCAGCATGGAACAATTTTGAGCTATCCCTGGAAAGCGACTATGTATTTCGTCAGAATGAATTTCCGGAGAATATCACTGTTTTTTCCCCGGAACAACAACAAGAGGTGTTATTGGAAATAAATACGCCGCCAAATGCATATCACTTAATATCAATTTATTCCAAAATAGAAATTCCGATTACAAAAAAGAACCGTTTAACAGCAGGACTTACCGTAAACAATGCTTTAAATACAAATTATCGGGAATATTTGAACAGACAAAGGCTTTTTGCCGATGACCTGGGAAGAAATATAATCCTACAATTAAAATTTAATTATTAAACCCTTTAACTATTTAAAAATGAAGAATATGAATTTAAAAATGCAGTCTTTGAGAAAATCATCAATTTTATTTACAGCCTTTGTTACATTGGGCTTTTTATCCTGTTCAGACGATGATAACGATCCAGACCCGGTTAATGAAGAAGAAGTCATAACCACTATGACCGTGACCCTGGTGCCACAGGGAGGCGGCAATACCGTTACCTTGACCTCAAGGGATTTGGATGGTGATGGCCCAGATGCACCAGTACTAACCGTTTCTGAAAATTTTGTAGCCAATACGACCTATACCGGTAGCGTGGTATTACTAAATGAAACAGAAACACCAGCTGAACTTGTTAACGAAGAAATTGAAGGCGAGGCAGATGAGCACCAGTTCTTTTTCGTTGTAGGTAGTGGTTTGAACGTTACTACCACTTATGGTGATGATGAATCAGATTATGTGTCTGCGGAAACCGGGCAAAATTTTACATCTACAAACCCTGTGGGTATTGATTTTACCCTTGAGACAGCAGCTGCCAGCACTGGGACTTTTACCGTTACATTAAGGCATGAGCCCAAAAAACCGAACGACGGTACTTTGGCCGATGCAGGCGGAGAAACTGATATAGCTCAAACATTTACTGTAACGATACAGTAATCCAAAAAAAAGGCGATGCAAATGCATCGCCTTTTTTTATACTTCAATGGTTTTTTCGGTTTTTTTGAAACCCTTGAATACATAAGTGTAAAACCACATAATCGTGAAGGTCGGTATTACATCCAACCCTGGAACCAATTCCTCTATAAAAGTGACCACTCCCGCAGCCTGACCTATTTTACCCTTGTACATGCGGGTCATCATCCAAGCGGATACAGGTGCCCAAATCACATCCAAGAAAGTTCCAAGAGGCCCTGCCAACATTGAGAGCATTCCGATACCGTCCATCAATAGGCTTAAGAACAGGTACTTTATTTTTTTATCTTTTGTTTTTGACATATTTAAAAATACTGATTTACGATTAAGTGAATCAAATAAAATGCCAAATTCATTAAGATAGGTCTGAACTGATGAGTTTCAAGAATTCGTTACGGGTTTCAATCTTTTCGAATTGTCCCCTGAATCCGGATGTTGTAGTAACTGAATTCTGTTTTTGAACGCCACGCATCATCATACACATATGCGAAGCCTCGATCACGACGGCCACACCTTTAGGTTTTAAAGTATCGTTGATGCATTCCAATATATCGTGGGTCAAGCGCTCCTGAACTTGCAAACGCCTTGCAAAAACATCGACCACACGAGGTATTTTACTTAATCCCACGATATGCCCGTTCGGTATATAGGCAATATGGGCTTTCCCGAAAAAGGGAAGCATATGGTGCTCGCAAAGTGAGTATAGCTCTATATCTTTTATGATGACCATATCATCATAATCTTCTTTGAACATGGCACTTTTCAAAATTTTGACTGCGTCTTGTTTGTAACCTTGGGTAAGGAACAACATGGCCTTGGCCGCACGTTCAGGTGTTTTTGTGAGTCCCTCTCGGGAAATATCCTCCCCTATTTCATTTATAATCGATGAGTATCTTTCACGTACCTCGTCGGTAATTTCAATGTTATATTCTTCTAATTTTCTGTATGGTGCCATCTAATTATGCGTTATTCAATTTATGTTTAAAGTGGGTGTTTAATTTTTTTAATTTTGGGTTGATTACATATTGACAGTAAGGCTGCGAACCATTTTGATTATAAAAATTCTGATGATCTTCTTCTGCGACGTAAAAAGGGTTTTCCGCTGAGATTTTAGTCACGATAGGAGCACCAAAAACACTTTCTTTTTCCAAATGATCAATAAACTCTTGTGCTATGCGTTGCTGGGCATCGGTAGTGTAAAAAATTTCACTTCTATATTGTGTGCCACGGTCATTGCCCTGTTGGTTCAGGGTTGTTGGGTCATGTGTGGCAAAGAATACCTCTAAAAGTTCGGAAAAACCGATTATTTCAGGGTCAAACGTTATTTTGATGGCTTCGGCATGCCCCGTTCTACCGGTACAGATTTCCCGATAAGCAGGGTTTTTGATAGCTCCACCTGTATATCCAGACACTACCTGCTCTACCCCTTTTAATCTCTGAAAGACCGCTTCGGTACACCAAAAACAGCCTCCGGCCAGTATTGCTATTTCTTTATTTGCGTTCAAAAATTAAAACTGTTTAATATTATTATAAAAACTTTAGACAAAGTTAAGCAATAAAATAGAAACGATAGATACTATATCCCAAATTAATATCCCTTACGACCACAATATGCTAAGGTAAGTTTAATACCGTATTTTTGCGTTATTTAAGTCAGTGTTTACTTAAATGGCATAATAATACAAGCTTATGATAAAAGCATCCAACATAAAAAAACAATACGGAAAGCTTCATGTTTTAAAAGGTGTAGATCTACATATCAAAAAGAGCGAAATAGTATCAATAGTCGGTGCGTCTGGTGCTGGAAAAACAACATTATTGCAGATTTTGGGTACTTTGGACGTACAATCGAACAAAGCCGAAAGTACCTTACGGATTAACGATATGGATGTTACCAAGCTTACCGATAAATCCTTGGCCAAGTTCCGCAACGAACATATTGGTTTTATTTTCCAATTCCATCAATTGCTGCCCGAATTCACGGCTTTGGAAAACGTTTGTATCCCTGCATTTATCAAAAAAACCCCTAAAATAGATGCGGAAACAAGAGCAAAAGAACTTCTGGATTTTTTAGGGCTCAAAGACCGATATCATCATAAACCCAACGAGTTGTCTGGCGGAGAGCAGCAAAGGGTGGCGGTGGCCCGTTCCTTGATCAATAATCCCTCTATCATATTTGCAGACGAGCCCAGTGGTAATCTGGATTCTGAAAGTGCTGATAATCTACATCGATTGTTTTTTAAACTCCGAGAACAATTTGGACAGACTTTTGTGTTGGTCACACATAATGAGGAATTGGCCAACATGGCCGATAGAAAACTTGTCATGGTAGACGGTCTAATTACATGATTGATATGCTCGAAAAAGTTTGGGAATTCTTTAAAAAACCGGTTTATGAAACCGAAGCACATAGTACACCCGAAAAAATCAGTATTCTCATAAAACTATCGGCATTTGCCGTGCTTTTTAGTTTTGTATTGGGTATGGCGATGGGTATTTTGACCGAAATCGTCGGGTTTCAAAATGAAGAGCATGCCGTGTTGGAAATGTTGGAATCCTATTCGCCCGCCATGATTTTTTTATTGGCCGTAATCGTGGCCCCTGTTTTGGAAGAGCTTATTTTTAGGGCTCCCTTGGGCCTTTTCAAAAAAAGTAGCTTTTTCAACATGGCGTTCTACATTTCAGTTTTTTTGTTCGGATTGATACACATTACCAATTTTGGTAATATAAAGGGTTATTTTTGGCTTACTCCCATTCTTGTAGCGCCTCAAATCTCGGCAGGCATCTTTCTTGGGTATACAAGGGTAAAATTGGGGCTGCCGTGGAGTATTATATTGCATGCGGCACATAATCTAATCCTTTTAGGGCCATTTATCGTACTCCAATTGTTAGACATCCCTTTTGAATGAAAAAGACCGAACTAAAAGCATTTTTGGACGAAAAAGTAGTTCAATACAACCATCCAAGTTTTTTGGAGACCGACCCAATACAGATTCCACATCTTTTCACCAAAAAAGAAGATATTGAAATCAGTGGGTTTTTGACCGCTACCATAGCCTGGGGAAATAGAAAAAGCATCATCAATAACGCTAAAAGATTGATGCAACTTTTGGATAACGCTCCCCATGATTTTGTAATGAACCATACGAAAACGGATTTGGACGATCTTTCCGGATTTGTTCATAGAACGTTCAATACAGAGGATTTGAAATATTTTATACATGGCCTGAACAATATTTATAAAAACTATGATGGATTAGAGCAGGTTTTTTCTGAAAATGCAGAGAAAAATTCCATGCAAAGTGCCATATCCAAATTCAAGAAAGTTTTTTTTGAGCTTCCGCACCCAACCCGAACTACAAAACACATTAGCGACCCCTTAAAAGGTTCTGCAGCCAAACGCATAAATATGTATTTGCGATGGATGGTACGCGATGCGGGCACAAATGTGGACTTTGGGATATGGAAACACATAAAACCTTCTCAATTATCCTGTCCGTTAGACGTACACTCAGGTAACGTGGCCCGAAAACTAAAGCTTTTACGGCGCAAACAAAATGATGCCAAAGCACTTACTGAATTGGATAAAAACCTTAGAAAACTAGATCCATTAGATCCCGTAAAATATGATTTTGCCCTGTTTGGGCTCGGGGTCTTCGAAAAGTTCTAGGGAGTACTTATCGGCACCATATGCTTTTCAATATGTACAGCGGTTTGATATAATACGATTAAAAAAATCAAACCCAAAATAGATTATTCTGGGTTTGGTTTCGTTTTTTAGATTAAGATTATTGTAGCAATAGCTTATTACGTATCTCTTGAGGCAACAATACCTTATCGACCACGTGAATTACGCCTTTTAATATATTTTTATCAGGGGCGGTCACTTTCGCCATTTTTTCGGTTTTATCCTGAACGAATACGCTACCATCAATATTTATTTGTAAGGTCTCACCCTGGGCAGTGGGCAATATTTGCATGTCGGTAAACGCACCTGAATTGATTTTTCCCGTTTCTACACAATGGTATTTAAGTAAGGTTACCAGTAGTTCTATCTCTTCGGCCGTATTGAAATCCGCGATAGAGTCAAAATCTTCCAATTCATCAAATAAATCCAAAAAAGCGGCATTGGTAGGCAAAAAGAATGTGAACTCGTTTTCGAGCAAATTGTTTAAGCTTGACCCTACTAAACTCAAAACCCTAAAAGCATCGGTAAGATTATCCTGGCGGGCCAAAAAATCCAATAAGACTTGGTTCGCTTCATTACTTATATCATCCAAAACCGATTTTGGGAGCAAAAGCCTATCTATACTGTGTATTACCCCATTCTTTGCCATAATATCGGTAAGCAAAAAACTTGCGTTCAGTTGGGTAACGTCTCTAAGGACATAGTTGCCGTTCTCGAACATTATTTCAATTTTATTGTTGCCTGAAAGTGTGGGTATTTCCCCGATAAATAAATCAGAGGAGGTCAACCTACCTGAAAACAAATGATAGGTAAGCACATCCCTTAATAAATCGACTTCAAATTCGGTATCAAAATCGCCAATAGTGTTGAAGTCGCCTCCCAATAATGGCAATAACGAACCCAAAGCCTCATTGGACGGTGCAAATACCGTAAAAGGACCATCTTGATCCAGAACATCCAATAATCCGGTGATTTGGAGAGCTTCTTTCAAAAAAGAAAAATCATTGTTCTCTTCTACCAGTTCTTTAATGGTTTTTTCTTGAACTTGGCCGAGTTCTTCCAAAAAATCCTGTACTTCTGTTGGTATCAATATTTTATCGATACCATGTATAACACCATTAGATGCCATATTATCCATAAACGTAATATTGGCATCAACTTCAGAAGCGTCACCTATAATAAAACCATTCCCCGAAGCTATAATCTCTATGCTGTTATCAGTAAGTAATGTAGGTACGTTGCCGGGCTCCAAATCAGCAGCTGTGATGTTACCGGGTAATACGTGATATTTAAGAATTCTGGATAAGAGTTCTACCTCTATTACATTATCAAAATCCTCAAAACCGTTAAAACCATCACCCAAAGCCGTGAAGAGATCCTCAATGGCGGCATTTGTAGGAGCGAATATGGTAAAGGGGCCTTCCCCGTTAAGAGTTTCAACAAGATTAGCTTTTTGCATCGCTTCTAGGAGAAGAGAAAGGTTTGGTGTCTCCTTGACCAATTCAATAAGGGTAGGCTTAGGAAAAAATGTGTCAATAACGGTCTGGGGCAACATTATCTTATCAATGATGTGAACAACACCATTGGAAGCTTCGTTATCGGCACTAACTACCTTTGCATCAACATTGGTCTTGTCTTGTATAAACACATCAACATTAATAGCTACACGAATATCCTCACCCTGTAGAGTCGTAAATGCCTTCGCATCGGAAAGATCGCTCGAAAAAGCCTTTGTTGTACCAACAACGTGGTATTTTAAGATTTGGGTCAATAGTTGTTTCTCGCTGGCTTCATCAAAATCTTTTAAGGATGTATAGCCATCCAATTCCTTGAAGAAGTCGTCAAAAGCATCATTCGTAGGTGCGAAAATAGTTTTAGCACCATTGGCGGAGAGCGTTTCTGTAAGTCCTGTATCGGCCATTTCCAATGCTTCCACCAAATCGCTCAATACTGAGACCGAACCGGCCAATTCCACGATATTGGGGCGTTGTTCCTCTAGGCCATCCTGAGTATCGCCCCCATTGGGACTATCATCATTTTTGCTGCATGAAAAAATCAGCAAGGCACCTATGCACAACAGCATCCGGTTTAATTTAGTAAGGTTTTTCATTTTTGTTTTTTTAAGTTCTGATGGTCTTAAATTAGTGTTTTCAACATCCAAAGCGATGAACGTATACTTAACACTAGGTTAGAAAAAGTTTACGGTTTGCAACTAATGTAAATTTTAGGTTTCGTGTCAATCAACATTGACCAGAATATCCTCTTTGTAGATTTCAACATTGGTATCCGACAGTGTTTTCATAAAAGCTATTAGAGCCTTTTGTTCCTTATCGCTTAAATTGAGCTCGTCAAAAGGTAAGGTTTGATATTCCAGATCAAAACCCATACCGCCGCCACCGCCTTTGTTGTAAAAATCCATTACCTGTTCCAAGGTTGCGTACACCCCATTATGCATATAAGGAGCGGTAAATTCGGAATTTCTCACTGTTGGTGTTTTGAACATACCCCGATGTACCTCCAATTCTTGATTGTGACGCCAGTAATACCCTAAATCATCATCCAATTTTTTATTGGCCATAGTCTCTGGCACACCAACGACCTCTTTTTCATGTTCCGTAAAAAAAGGGGGTAAGGTACCATTGGTCAGTGGTATAAAATGGCATGTGGCGCATAACCCTTTCCCCATGAATACGTTCATACCCAATTTTTCCTCTTCGGTAAATGTATCTTCTTCGCCCCGCATATTCTTATCAAATTTGGAGTTAAACCCGTTTAGCGTAGATATGTAGGATGAAATAGCACGTATTATCTCAGTATTTCTACCTGATAAATTGGGATAGGCTTCCCTAAAAAGTTTTGTGTAAGCACTATCTTTTAATATTGCCGAAGAAAACTGATGAACAGAACTGTCAAATTCCTTATCATTGGTAAAAACAGATGTTATTTGTGCCATAATATCCGGTGAGCGACCGTCCCAAAAGAAACTTTGTTGAAAAGCAGCGTTAATAAGCGTGGGGGTATTGCGTTGTAGGGGATTGCCATCTTTGTCCAAATTTACTACCATACCATCTGCCCAGGCTTTTTTGGGATCATGGCAGGTAACACATGCCATTTTACCATTTTGGGACAGTTTAGGGTCAAAAAACAATTTTTTGCCCAGCGTTATTTGTTCCGCAGTCGGTTTTCTATTGGTAATGGGGGCGAAAAAATCCGGATTAAAAGAATCTTCTTCAAAAAAAGTAGGGGCATCAAAATTAAAAGCTTGGTTGTTTACGGGTTCCCAAATTGCCAGGGTTTTCCTAATGTCTACCCATTTTCGTGTGATAGGGTTCATGTAATCCCTAATAAACGTATACCTGTCAAAGGTTTCAAAATTTTTGTTCAATGCCACAAAGTCTGTCGCCTGTGTTACAGCATTGATAAAAGTAGTGTCCAATGATGTATTTTTTACCTGAACCAATTCTTGAATACTTTTTTCGTAGACTTCCCTTAAGCCGTTCAATGAGACTATTGTCTCATCAAGGCCCAAATAGCTCACGGGAGTATCGAACCCTGAGATGGAAAGACTAATAATTCGCATTAATTGTTGGTGTGTTGCGATGAAGAATCGCTGTGGGGTCAATTCGCGTTCACGAATGTTTCGTTGCAAATTTTTAAGCAGTGCAATCGTGAGTGATATTTCTTCTCTGTAACGATTTTCGTCTTCGGTGCCCTCATAAATGCTTTCCTCTATTTTTTGCAACCCAAATGGCAACAATATTTTTTGACTGTCATCGGTTACTATAGGTAGGGCTGGGCCATTGGCCCTGTGGCCAACTCCCGGATTGAGATACGAACCGTAGGGTTCTGCCTTTTTGAACGAAACTCGGGCTTTGGCAAATACTTTTTGGGTCTCTTTACCCGTCATGGGCATTTTAGACAACTCGTTCAAATAAGCTATTGCCCGGGTAATATGCCGTAGATAGTACTCCTGTGCCGGTTTCCAATCCACACTGCTTTTTTTTTGAACGAACATTGCCTGTTTGGGTTCTTGCCTACAACTTGCTACACTTATAATTATGATAAGAAGTAAAAGAAATCGATTCATTTGATCTGCGTTTAAAAATGTAAAAAAGACCTCCATGTATGGAATGGAGGTCCCTCAAAAACTAAAAATGAAGTTTACTATCTTGGAAGACCTTTTAGAATAACTATTTGCCCACCTTGATCATCTTCTCGTGCACCTACTTCAATAGCCTCTGGTCTTGTTCTCATATCATGACCGTCAACATTTTGAAAATCTGGGCTTTCCCAATAGTGGGGCTGCAAGTTCAATAAAAATGTGCCGGGAATGCCTACTTTCTCGGAGATATCTTCCAAAGCACCGTACTCACCGCTCAAACCAGTACTACCCGTAGGGTCCAAATCTTGTCGCACCACAAACTCCAATACCACTTTCGTATTGTTTCCGTTCAAATCGGATTGGTATATGTAAGCGGAGTGACCTCTTGAGAATGAGTTGGGGTCTTCTTGGTAATAAATGAAGTTTTCGGTAACGGCAATGTTATCAGGGCTTTGTAGTTGAGGGTTATTACCGTCCATATTATTGGTATCGGTATTTCCAGAGACGATTTGTGTTAATTTTCCGGTCAACGGGGAATCTTCATCCAATTCCAATTTATATACCGTGCCCCAATCATTATAGGTTCCCCTACCTGGGCCTCTACCCGTTACCGCAAAGTATACATTTCTACCATCAGCATCTGTACCCTTTTGGTAATCAACATCTTCAACACGCATAAAAGCAGAAGCCCCCACCTCTATACATGCAGTTTCCATTTCATTTTTTGTTAACGCTGCACCGTTTTCGATTTCAACAAATTCAACATCATAGGTCGTCCCAAAGTCCAAATTACTTTCGTTGTATATGGTTCCGGGCATGCAACTGGTCACTCCGCCGTTACCATCGGATATCTGTTTGAACTTTAACACATATATTTTACCGTCGTTCAGGTTTTGGTCACCGTTTTCGGAATAGTAAAGGGTTACTTGCCCTTCGGAACCACTTGAATCATCGTCACCACCAATAATAACGGTCTTGCCAGAATAGGCGTCTCTTGGTAGCGGCACGGCATTTTCCCATGCGAACTCCCCTAGGGCATCCAAACCGAAATCTGCCGTTGGCGTCGGTGTTACTTGATAAGGGTCTAATCCCTTAACATCGTAATTAAAGCTTTCAGATGCAGAAAGGTATAAATCTTGAGTACCCCCGTGGATAGATGTATCCCACATAGTACCTGAGCATTGGCGCGCAAAATCCGCCACACCGGAATTTAAAACCCATTCCCCGCTTATAGGGTTCAAGTTTTTGTCCAATTTTAATCTCGCAACAGCATAGTCATCTTCGGCGTTTACCATATAAATGTAACCGTCACTGTTCGGGTCTTCTAAAAAACCGGCACCATCCTGTGCGCCGACCAATCTAAAGCCGTTGTCAAGTACATCAGTAGAACTGATCAAAGAATACGCTTCCACGAAATTAAATTGTGGGGTTATGGCTACCAAGGGCTCCAAACTTGATTTGTTTTCGAAGATAGTACCTTCGTCTTCGCCGCCACCGCCGCCACCGCCACCGATGAAATCATCAATCTCGTTACAGGAGTACAGTGAGGCCAAGCCAACAGCGCAAAAAAGCAATCTTTTAAATGTTTTCATTTTTGTTTCTCGTTTTAGGTTTTAAATAATTTTTAACAAATTTATTTACCCAAACCCCTAAAAGAGTTAACTAAATGTGGTGATACTTTAAAGTAAAGTTCAATTTTATGTTAAATCGTTAGATTAACGTTACTATTTATTTTCGTTCCAAATAAAAGATGTTTTACTATGGATTTAAAGGGAATAACCCACCTCACGTTTTGAAAACATGCGGTACAAATATGTTGGTTCGAACAACTTTGATGTACAAAAAACCTATTGAGAATAGTTTTTTTGTTATTCTTATTCTGGATACTTTTACCTACCAAAGTAGGGATTCTTATTCACTTGAATTGATGGGTCTTTATAAAAAATACAGGATGATAACAGGAATAGTATTGTATGGAATACAGTGAAATAAAAGCCTATAAATTTTCAGCCAACTATTCCCATGTTGCCTAAGTCCAAGGATATTTGTTTTCCTCCTTCGGAAATTGATTTGTAAATAGCCTCAACGATGATCATATCACGTTTGCCCATTTCGCCCGGGGTGACATTAGGCGTACCCGTTAAAATATGTTTTGCAAAATCGTCCATTTGGAGCATTTGCTGGCTTTTATGCGGATATGCGATTGTTTCACCCTTAGATGTACGACCGCTAAGTGGCCCATAGCTATGGCAGGGATTCAATTCTATCCATCCTTTTTCAAAAGAGACAAATAGCCTGTTGGCATTGGCGTTATGCGATGTGAACATATGGGCCACGGTACCATTGGGGAATTCCATTTGGGCGGTAATTGTCTCATCGGTATTCTTAAAATAATCGGGGCGTGTGCTAAATTCCTGCGCAGAGACCGAAATAGGATTCATACCCACCCCGTAAATATTACTTTGAATGGAATAAACCCCCATATTCACCAACGCTCCACCACCGGAAAGCGATTTGTTCAACCGCCATTGGCCTGGGTTACCCCTAGAAATGTACGCCGCATCCGATGATACATATTGTACGTTCCCGAACGGTTTTTCTTTGACCAATCGCTTAACTTCATTGGTATACGGGTCTGACTGCATGCGATACCCCACACTTAATTTTACATTTGCTTTTTTACAGGCTTCGATAATTGCATCGCATTCATCTACACTAACCGCCATAGGCTTTTCACAGATAACATGTTTTCCCGCTTTGGCGGCACGGATCGAAAAATCGGCATGCATACTATTGGGTAAAACCACATACACAATGTCTATGTCGTCGTTATTGGCAATAGTATCAAAATTATCGTAGTTATAGACGTTGGATTGTGGAATGCCGTATTTTTCCATCCATTCTTTTTCTTTCTTCGGGGTTCCGGTCACAATACCGGCCAGGTAGCAATGTTCGGCATCTTTTAAGGCCGGTGCCAATTGATAGGTACTATAACTCCCTAGGCCTACCAAGGCTACACCTAGTTTTTTCATTTTAGAGGTATTGTCCATAGCGCATGCAAAGGGCATGTTGGAAAGCAAAGCGGTTCCGGCTATTCCGGAACTTAATTTAGTACTGAAGGTTCGGCGTGAAATAGACTCCATGGTATATTTTAATCGATTCACATAAAACTACAAAAAATAGCGTTGGATAGCATTGATTCCTTCTGAGTTATTCGTTATTTTAGGGCTTTGCTAAATTCAACTTGAAATGTTAAAAAATACTATCTTTTTTTTATTGTCCGTTGCTTTGGTCACGGTTTCAAAGGCACAGGACAGAAAATTGCCCATAGACACGGTCATAACCACGCAGCATAGCGTTACAATTAACGGAAACGCTTTAAAGTATACAGCTAAAACCGGTACACAACCGGTTTGGGACGACATGGGAGAACCCATTGCATCCTTACATTACACCTACTACACCAAAAATGATGTAAAAAACAGAGCTGCAAGACCTTTACTGATTTCCTTTAACGGTGGTCCGGGTTCGGGTTCGGTATGGATGCATTTGGCCTACACGGGGCCAAGGGTTTTAAAAATAGATGACGAAGGTTATCCTGTGCAGCCATATGGGGTAAAGGAAAATCCCTTCTCGGTTTTGGACGTTACCGATATTGTCTACGTAAACCCGGTAAATACAGGCTATAGTAGAACTATCCCTGAGACAGGAAAAGAGGTGGACCGAGAAAAATTCTTTGGAATAAATGCCGATATCAAATATTTGGCGGAGTGGCTTAATACCTTTGTGACCCGCAACAATAGATGGAGATCCCCAAAATACATCATTGGAGAAAGCTACGGTGGTACTCGTGTCATGGGGTTGTCATTGGCCTTACAAAATCAACAGTGGATGTATTTAAACGGTGTTATTATGGTATCGCCGGCAGATTATAAGGTATACCGTACCGGGGGACCAGTTGATAATGCCTTGAGCCTGCCCTATTTCACGGCAGCAGCATGGCACCACAAGGCATTGCCGGCAGCACTACAGCAAAAGGATTTATTGGAGATTTTGCCAGAATCAGAGGAATATACCGTCAACACCCTTATTCCCGCACTTTCCAAAGGTTGGAACATAAGCGATACCGAAAAAGACCAAGTAGCTGAAAAAATGGCCTATTATTCCGGACTTTCCAAAAAAGAAATCCTAGACCAAAACCTAGTAGTACCGCCATCTTACTTTTGGAAAAACTTATTGAAGGATAAGGGCAATACCGTAGGAAGGTTAGATTCCAGATATATAGGCATTGATAGACAATTGGCCGGTATGTCGCCCGATTACAACGCAGAACTTACATCGTGGCTACATAGCTTTACGCCAGCAATCAATTACTATCTACAGGAAGAACTAAATTTTAAGACCGATATAAAATATAACATGTTCGGCCCTGTTCATCCCTGGAACAATGATGATGACAATACACGTGACAATCTTAGACAAGCCATGGCACAAAATCCCTATCTAAATGTTTTGGTACAATCGGGATATTATGATGGCGCCACAACCTATTTTAATGCCAAATATACTATGTGGCATGTTGATCCGAGCGGTAGAATGAAAGATCGTTTTGAGTTTAAGGGCTATCGAAGCGGACACATGATGTACTTACGCAGGGAAGACTTAAAAAACGCAAACGATGATATTCGCAATTTTATCAAACGAACTTTGGCCAACGGTAAGAGCGCTAAATATTAAAATTATGAAGGGTATAAAATTTTGTCTTTTGCTTTTTGTGGCGATAGGTTCATCGCAGGAAATACCTCCGGTTGAATGGCAAATACAAACAGCGATTTTGGCAGCTCCAGAAGAATATAGGAAAGAAGCCAAAATATATGGTTATGACACCAACGGTAATTGGGTCACTTTAAGAGAAGGTGCCAATAAGTATATATGCTTGGCTGACGACCCGAAGAAAGCGGGATTTTCAATAGCTGCCTATCATAAAGAGCTAGATGATTTTATGGCACGGGGCCGAGAACTAAGAAATCAAGGAAAAGAGTTCCAGGAAATTTTTGATATACGGGAACAAGAAGTCAAAGCGGGTAAGCTTAAAATGCCGGATAAGTCTACACTCTGTGTCCTTACCGGAACAATAAACCCGACTACAAAAGAAATCGAAAACCCATACGTGCGCTATGTATTTTATATACCGTATGCCACGGGAGCATCTACGGGCCTACCAACTTCCCCTACTCCGCCTGGCCATGCCTGGTTAATGGATGCAGGTACACATAGGGCCCACATCATGATTACTCCACCAAAAAACGACAAAGAGTGATGCAGAAAAACACATTTGATGCAAAAGCATTCATGCGTACCTTGACCATTGTGCATATGGCTTTGGTAGGTGGGTTGATTACCTTTATGCTCTTTGCCTATTTTCAGACCGGTGGCTTTGTCGCTAGTATGGACCAAAATGATACATTCATCTATATTGTGCCCATTGTTGCTGCTACAGGCTATTTTGGGAGTCAGTTTATGTTTAAAAAACAATTGCAGCTCGTAAAAAGAGAAGATGTTTTACAGACCAAACTTGGAAAATATTTTACCGCTTCGCTAATCAAGTTTGCTTTTATTGAAGGTGCTGCTTTTTTGGCACTCTTCGCATATTTTAGTACACAAAACGCCTTGCATTTTACCATTGCGATATGCCTTATCGCCTATTTGATAGTACAACGCCCCACTTTACCGAAATTGGACCAACACTTACCTTTGAATATGGATGAAAAGAAAAATTTAAACATTTGATCATAGTATGATGTCAAAATTGAAATCCTTTGTAGCATCGATTTTAGTAAGCTTGGGCATGTCAGAAACCATATGGGCTCAGGATTGGGCAAATTTAAGTGCATTTGCCGAAGATAATGCCAAAATAGGTCTTCCAGCAGAAGATGAGGAAAGAGTAGTTTTTATGGGAAACTCAATTACCATAGGTTGGTTAAGTTCAAGACCGGATTTTTTTAAAGGAAAACCCTATGTGAACAGGGGTATCAGTGGTCAAACCACGCCTCAAATGCTATTGCGCTTTCGTCAAGATGTTATTGATTTACAGCCAAAAGTAGTGGTAATACTGGCCGGTACCAACGATATTGCCGGCAATACGGGCCTTATGACCTTGGAACAAATCAAAGGTAACATAGTTTCCATGGCAGAACTGGCCAAGGCCAATGGTATCGTTCCCATTATTTCTTCGGTACTGCCTGCCTATGACTATCCTTGGAAACCCGGTCTAAGCCCCAATATTAAAATCCCTAAACTCAATACAATGCTGAAAGCCTACGCCTCGGAAAATGGAATTATTTATTTGGACTATTTTTCGGTCATGGCCGATGAGCGTAACGGACTCCCAAAAAAATATGCCGACGATGAGGTACACCCCACTATCGAAGGCTATGCAGTAATGGAGCCTTTGGTAGAAGAGGCCATACAAAAAGCTTTATCCGTGAGATGACCAATGAATAATCCTTTGGTCAGTGTATTGATTCCATTTAAAAATACCGAGAAATTTATATCGGATTGTTTTAATTCTATTGCGGCCCAAAAGTATCAGAACTGGGAAGTTTTGGCCGTAAACGATAATTCAACCGATGATAGTCTGAAAATCGCGAATAGCTACGCCGAAAAAGATAATAGATTCAAGGTGTATGATAATACAGGGAACGGAATCATTGAAGCACTTCGTCTCGCCCATTCAAAAAGTAACGGAAAATATATTACTAGAATGGATGCCGATGATGTTATGACTACCTACAAGCTCAAGGTCATGGTCAATGCCTTGAATAAAAACGGGAAAGGACATTTGGCCATCGGTAAAGTCAGCTATTTTTCGGACAAAGGTATTGGCAATGGTTATGCCCGATATGAAAAATGGCTAAACGCACTGACCAAAAAGGGTATCAACTATTCAGAAATCTATAAAGAATGTGTTATCCCCTCCCCCTGTTGGATGGTACACAGAGAAGATTTGGATATGTGCGGCGCATTTGAACCTGACCGATATCCCGAAGACTACGATTTGGCTTTTCGATTTTATGAAAACGGATTGAAATGTATCCCTTGTGATGAAATTTTACACCATTGGCGTGATTACGAGAACAGAACTTCAAGAACAAGCGAGCATTATGCCCAAAATTATTTTTTGGACTTGAAGTTGTATTATTTCTTAAAGCTGGAGTATATCCCTGAACGAAATTTGATACTATGGGGAGCGGGCAACAAAGGGAAAAGTATTGCAAAAGCCTTGATGGAAAAAAATATCGATTTCTACTGGGTGTGCGATAATCCAAAAAAAATCGGAAAATCCATATACGGGAAAGAAATGCAGCATTTTAATACATGTGATAAATTAGGCAACTCACAAACCATAGTGACCGTAGCCAACCAAGATGCCCAAAAGACCATCCGAGGGTATTTTTCACGACTGAATCAAGCAGAAATGAACGATTTCTTTTTCTTCTGCTGACGGGTTGTGTATTTATAAACTCAAAGTAAGTATCTTTGCGCTACATCAAATTTAGGAATGCAGTTTAAACATCCAGAACTACTTTGGGCCCTATTTCTTCTACTCATCCCTATATTCATTCATCTTTTTCAATTAAGGCGTTTTAAAAAGACACCGTTTACAAACGTAAAGTTTCTTAAAAAGGTTGTTTCCAAATCCCGAAAAAGCAGTACACTCAAAAAATGGCTTTTGCTCTTTACCCGACTATTTTTACTGGCAGCACTAATTGTAGCGTTTGCCCAACCTTTCTTTGCCAAAAATGAAGCGTTAAAGCAGCGCGAAACAGTTATTTACCTGGATAATTCTTTCAGCATGCAGGCAAAAACCGATGACTTGACCCTCTTGGAAAATGCCAAACAAGAATTACTGGAACATATTCCCGAGAACAGTAAGTTTAGTCTTTTTACCAATGATGGTGTATTTGAGGGCGTAACGCTGAAAGAAATACAGAACGATCTTTTAGCGATACCCTTTACCCAGAAACAATTGAACTTATCAGAAATTCATCTTAAGGCCAATTCGCTTTTGAGCAATGAAGAAAACACGATAAGAGACGTCATATTCATATCTGATTTTCAACAACGTATGGCTCCCTTACCTACCGATACCGTTGCAAGTTTCAATTCGTATGCAATACCGCTGTTCGCCACTGACAATAAAAACATTGCTATCGATACCGCTTATTTGAGCACCAACAATGCGGCCAATCTTGAATTGTCCGTAGAACTCAGTAGTTCAGATACCGATGATAATATTCCGGTATCACTTTTTAACGGTAACAAATTAATAGCCAAAACATCGGCTAGCTTTGATACTGGTAAAAAGACCAAAGTCCTTTTTTCCTTGCCGAGCAAAGAAACCATAAACGGGAAAATAACAATAAACGACAAGCATCTTTTTTATGACAATGCCTTATACTTTACCATCAACAAAAAGAAAAAAATAAAGGTAATGGCCATTGGGGAGACAGATACTGATTTTTTAAAACGTATTTATACAAACGATGAGTTTGATTTTTCAACCTTTTCCCTTAATAGCGTGAACTATGCCGATATAGAAAAACAAAACCTCATTGTTTTGAACGAGTTGAACACTATACCCAATTCTTTACAGGCCACATTAAAGACATTTACCCGTAACGGAGGCAATTTGATCATTATACCACCTGAAAACATTGATATACCCATCTATAATGAGTTTTTGGAACCTTATTTTTCAACCGAATTTGTACAGAAAACAACTGTTGAGAAAAATATATCCGGTATAGTGTTTGACCATCCGCTTTTTGAAAATGTATTTGATAAAAAAGTGACCAATTTTCAGTACCCAACGGTAAACCAATCGTACAGAATAAAGACCACTGCGCCAAAAGCCCTGTCATTTCAAGATGGTCAACCTTTTTTATTAGGTGTTGATGGTATTTATATTTTTACGGCACCTATACAAAATAACAACTCAAATTTTCAAAGCTCACCGTTGATCGTGCCCACTTTTTATAATATGGGTATCAACAGCTTGAGATTATCACAGCTTTATGCTCAAATAGGGCCTAACACAGCCGTTGACATACCGGTTACGCTTTCAAAAGACCAAATATTGAAAATTTCAAAGACGGATCATGAATTTATACCCAGACAACAGTCCGCAGCCAATAAGGTAAGTTTGTTCTTTGATAAAAACACGGTGCAAGAAGGTATTTATATAATAAAAAACGGAGAGAATTTGCTTGCCAACATCAGTTTCAACCACAATAGGCAGGAAAGTGAGCTTACTTATTTAAATATGAATGCTGCTGAGAATCAAAGAGATTCAATCGCATCGCTTTTTCAGGAAATCCAAAATGAGCAGAATGTAGATGAGCTTTGGAAATGGTTTGTTATTTTAGCGTTGGCTTTTATCGGAATCGAAATATTGCTTCAAAAATTCCTTCAATGAACGTACTCATAAAATCGGCCAAAATTATAGACGAGCGCTACAGGGATATCCACCTAAAAAAGCGAGATATTCTTGTAAAAAACGGGGTTATCGAAAGTATCGGCATCAAACTTGAAGCCCCTTCTAAAACCAAAATAATCGATTTAAAAGATCTATGTGTATCTGTTGGATGGTTTGATAGCAGTGTCAGTTTTGGTGAGCCAGGTTTTGAAGAGCGAGAAACTATAGCTAACGGTTTATATACGGCAGCAAAAAGCGGTTTTACCGATATTGTGCTAAATCCCAACACCCATCCGGTACCCGACTGCAGCTCTGATATTTCTTTTTTGAAAAATAAAGCGTATGGCCATGCGGTAGGGCTTCATCCCCTAGGGGCGGTTACGGTCAAAAGCGAGGGAAAGGACCTAGCGGAACTTTTTGATATGAAAAATACTGGTGCGGTAGGATTTTATGATTACAAGCGTCCGATTGAAAATGCGAACCTTTTAAAAATCGCCCTGCAGTATGCCCAAGGTTTCAACGGTTTGGTACATTCGTTCCCGTTGGATTTAAAAATTGCGGGAAAAGGTATCGTAAACGAAAGCACGGTATCTACCAAACTGGGCTTAAAAGGTATTCCCGCATTGGCCGAAGAGCTTCAAATCGCAAGGGACCTATATATTTTGGAATATACGGGTGGGAAGTTACATATACCCTGTATTTCAACCGCAAATTCGGTAAAACTTGTTTCGGACGCCAAGAAAAAGGGATTGGATGTTAGTTGTAGTGTAGCCGTTCATAATCTACATTTGTTCGATGATACGTTGGAGGAATTTGACACCAATTATAAATTGTTGCCGCCTTTGAGAGGTAAAAATGATAGCAAAGCCCTTATAAAGGGGTTGAAAGATGGTACGATAGATTTCGTAACATCTGACCATACGCCAATTGATGTTGAAGGAAAAAGAGTGGAATTTGACAATGCAGATTACGGTAGTATAGGCCTCGAGAGTGTTTTTGGTATTTTGAACACTTTATTTGACATTGAAGCGGTAATCGGGCTACTGACCAAAGGCAGGGAACGTTACACTCTAGAAACACCGCAACTAGAAAAGGGAGAAAAAGCCAACCTAACACTTTTTGAGAGTACCAGTGAATATAAATTTACCCCCAAACATATCGATAGCACTTCTAAAAACTCTGCCGCATTGTATTGTGCCATGAAAGGAAGCGTTTATGGAATAATTTCCAATGGTCAGATAATAATTTAGCGATTGCCAAGTTATATATAAATTAATCAACCTTAAAAACTATAAATTATGGATCAAAACACAAAAGAAGAAGGGAAAACAATGGCTATAATCAGTTACATCACTGTAATTGGTCTTATTATTGCGTATTTCATGAATAAAGATAAAAATAACGAGTTCGTTAAATTTCACATCGGTCAGTCCCTAAGGGTATTTATTTTAGCGATCGTTATTTCTATTGTAGTAAATATTTTAGTTTCGGTTACTGGAATCGGTCTCTTAAGCTTTTTATCTTACATACCACTAATCTTAATAATTCTTGGGATTATTAATGCAGTCAATTTAAAAGCAGAGCCGTTACCTGTAATCGGTACCATTGGCGGTAAGTAAACTTGATTTATATTCTGTAAAATTTATAGAGGCTTTAATTATAGAGCCTCTTTTTTTGTCCAAAATTCCGGGTTAGGCTAACTTTGAACTATGGAACAGCAAAAAGAAGGAAAAACTACAGCTATTGTTGCTTATTTTACCATAGTTGGGGCTTTGATTGCCATGAGTATGAACGCTGAACCCAAAAACGCTTTTGCCCGTTTTCATACTCGGCAGGCCTTTGGGCTTCACATAATTTTCATTGGTTGTGCCCTATTTTTAAGTCAATGGTTTAACCAATATGCGTTTTACGGACTTTATATGTTCTATTTTGTGCTTTGGGTGTATGGTTTTTTGGGCGCACTGAGCAATAAAGAGCAGTCCGTTCCCGTGCTAGGCCCCTATTTTCAGAAATGGTTCACGTTTATCCAGTAAAAAGCGACAAAATGAGAAAACCGGATAAACCGCTAAATTAGCCCAACCTATAAACTCAGTAACCTATAAACCTAAAAACCTCTCATCCAAATGACAACGGCTCCCTTATCGCTTGAACATCTTATCAGACCATCTTCATTAAAAAACGGAAAACCTCCAGTACTTTTTATGTTACACGGTTATGGCAGTAATGAGGAAGACTTGTTCTCGTTTGCGCCCGAGCTACCCGAAGAACTTTGTATAATTTCGGTAAGGGCCCCTTATCCCTTGCAACCCTTTGGCAATGCATGGTACGCAATACACTTTGATGCCGACCAAGGAAAATGGAGCGATGATGCGCAAGCCATAAAATCACGTGAAAAAATTATTGGTTTTATTGATGAAGCCTGTGCCACCTATCATTTAAATGAAGAAAACATTACATTGTTGGGATTTAGCCAAGGAACGATTTTAAGCTATGCCGTTGCGCTATCCTATCCTGAAAAAATAAGAAACGTTATAGCCCTCAGTGGGTATATCAATGAAAAAATAATATCACTCGAGCATGGCGAAAAAAAGCTTAGCCATTTAAACGTCTATGCTTCCCACGGTTCAGTAGATCAGGTCATTCCCGTGGAATGGGCTCAAAAAATCCCGGATTTTCTTAAAAAACTGAACATACCCCATACCTACGAAGAGTTCCCTACGGGACACGGTGTTGCACCACAAAACTTTTACTCCTTTAAAAAATGGTTGGAAGATAAAATTTAATCCATCATTTACTGGCCACTTCGCGTATACAGCAAATTATCCATCAAGGTAAAATCCACACCCAAATCATCTTTGAGTTCATATTTAATGAGTAGCTCACCCCAATATTTACCATCTGAAAAGTCCGCAATGATCCATTTATGGTTTAAAATTTTGATTTTGTTTATCTTAAAATCGCTTTGCATGCCTTCATAGGGTATCAAAGGGTTATCGCCTTTTTTTTCATTGGTTTCCAACAATTTATCGGCTATATAGCGAGAGGGGTTTTCAATTTTTAAATGGTCGTAATACGCTAGGGCATCATCGTTGTTCTCCAAGGAGAAGTATTGCATATCCAATTTTTCCAATTGTACATGTTGAACGGAATCTTTTAGTTGCACGACTTGGGTTTCCATTTTCTTTAGGCGTTCATCTTTGACCTTCTGCATATTACCATTGCTCACAAAAAGATAGAGTGCAATCAAAGCGGCAAAAATAAATAGGTACAGAAAAATTTTTTGCTTCATTATATATCTACAATTAAGTTATCGTATGCTAAATGTACATTTTCGGGTAATGTAGCCTCAACTTCGTCATGAAAACCCAAGTGGTGGCTAATATGGGTAAAATAAGCTTTTTCGGGAGCTACATCCTTTACAAACCCCAAAGCCTCTTCTAAATTAAAATGGGAATGGTGTGCTTCTTGCCTTAGGGCATTCACCACTAATACTTTTGTACCCTTTATTTTTTTGATTTCAGTCTTGGAAATTGATTTTACATCGGTCAAATACGTGAAATCATGAATTCTAAAACCAAAAACCTGTAGCCTATTATGAAATGCTTCAATCGGTTCAACGAACGTGTTCCCGATTTCAAAAGGTGAGTTGTTCTGAATAAGATTGACTTTTACCGCTGGCGCACCCGGATACCTGTTTTCATCAGTAAAGATATAATCAAACCGTTTTTTTAAGGCAATCACAACACGTTCATGTGCATAAATGGGAACATCGCCCTGTCTAAAAAAAAAAGGTCTAATGTCATCCAAACCCGCCACATGGTCCGAATGTTCATGGGTAAATAGGATTCCGTTCAATTTGGTTACCTTATTGGTCAGCATTTGCTGCCTAAAGTCAGGGCCACAATCAATTACATAATTATAATCGTCCCAACTTACGAGAACCGACACCCGTAGGCGCTTATCTTTTGGGTTTTTACTGAGGCATACGGGGTGTTGGCTCCCGATAACGGGAATACCCTGTGAAGTTCCAGTGCCCAAAAAAGTAATTCTCAACGGTTCGCCTATTTATTTCAAAATTATAACTTATTTATTAAAAAGATACGCCAATCTTATTAACTTTGTTTAACATTAAACCATCTAAAATGGCCTCTGTTTTGAGAAAAGAAATTGCTTTTGAAAATATCCCTTCCATAAAAGCAAAGACCTTAAGAATAAACCTTAACCCCGATATTTACGGAACGTTTGCAGAAATTGGTGCCGGTCAAGAAACAGCAAGGCACTTTTTTAGGTCCGGGGGCGCATCGGGCACCATTGCCAAGGCCATGAGTGCCTACGACAAAGACTTTAGCGATGCTATCTACGGTATTGAAAAAGACGGGCGTTATGTAACACAACCTAGGCTAAAGCGTATGTTGGCCCATGAAATGCAGTTAATGGAGGAACGCATAAGTCGTGACAAACACCCGGACCGTTTGTTCTTTTCCTATGCGAATACCGTTGCAACCATAGATTTTTCAAAGCGATACAAAGGCCACGGTTGGATAGGTATCAGGTTTCAGTTGGATACAAAACAGAAAGAGTTTGATGAAATTGTGCTACACGTACGCTTTAAACAAAATGAGGCACGTTTACAACAAGAAACACTGGGCATTTTAGGGGTAAACCTTATTTATGGGGCTTTTTATAAATATCACAAACCTAGAAAACTTTTAAAATACCTATACGATCACATAGATAAGGATACCCTGGAAATCGATATGATCAATTTTTCGGGGCCAAACTTTAAGGACGTGGACAATAGGTTGATGAGCCTTCAGTTGATACGTAACGATATGACCGATGCTGTCATGTTCGGCCCGGACGGCAACAACCTATTACCGGCAGCTATTTTATATAAGAAAAATATTTTGGCCTTGCGAGGCAGCTTTAGACCGGTTACCAAAGTAAATATGGATATGTTCCAAAAATCCTACGATATTTTTGTTCGTGAACAAACGGTAGAGTTGGACAAAACCATCGTGATATTTGAGATTACACTCTCGAATCTTAAAGCATCCGGTGAAATTGATGAGCAGGATTTTATGGATAGGGCAGAATTGTTATGTTCTCTAGGCCACACAGTTATGATATCCAAATTTCAAGAATACTTTAAGTTGGTAGAATATTTTCACAACTATACCAAAGAACGTATTGGCCTAACGATGGGGGTCAATAATTTGGTCGACGTATTTGATGAAAAATACTACCGCCATTTGAGCGGGGGTATTTTGGAAGCCTTTGGAAAATTATTTTTCAAAGACCTAAAAGTATATCTATATCCCATGAAAAATGCGGAAACGGGACAGGTAATGACCAGTAACAATGTGAAGGTTCACCCACGAATGAAAGAATTGTACAAATTCTTTAAATACAATGGCAAGGTGATGGATATTATTGATTATGATCCGGAAATCATGCATATTTTCTCAAGAGAAGTTTTAAAAAGGATTATGAACGGAGAAGGTGGTTGGGAAGAAATGCTTCCAGAGGGTATTGCCGAAATGATCAAAGAGAAAAACTTATTTACACGAAAACTTTTGAAAGAAGAAAAAAACAACGCTTAATATGAATTAAAAAAGCCCTGAAAAATCAGGGCTTTTTTATATCAATTATTTTCAACAAAATTGATGACACCTACAACAATTGAGCTGCGTGATCCTTGGTTTTGACTTTTTCGACAACTTTTGAGACTACACCATCCTCGTCAATCACAAAAGTCATTCTATGAATACCATCATACTCGCGTCCCATAAACTTTTTAGGGCCCCAAACGCCAAATGCATTTATTACGGTATGGTCTTCATCGGCCAATAATGGAAAAGGGAAATCATATTTATTCTTAAAATTGGCCTGCTTTTTCTCGGAATCGGCACTAACACCCAGTAGTTCATGTCCCTGAGCTTGCAATTCGCTATAATTATCCCTTAAATTGCATGCTTCAGCAGTACAACCAGGTGTGTTCGCCTTGGGATAAAAAAAGACAATTAGTTTTTTGCCATTATAATCCGATAGTTTTACGGTGTTGCCATCTTGGTCTTTTGCAGAAAATGAAGGAACTTTATCACCTACTTTTAATGTATTCATAGTAATTATTTAATTTAAATTAATGTTCAATATTTTGATGATAAAATTAAACAAAAAATGACGAAATCCGAAAAAGTAGATTTTACAATTAGAACATTACAGGAATTATATCCCACCATTCCGGTTCCTTTGGAACATAAAGATCCTTACACCTTATTGATTGCCGTTTTAATGTCGGCTCAAAGTACCGATGTACGTGTAAATCAAATAACCCCCCTACTCTTCGAAAAAGCGGATAACCCGTATGATATGGTAAAAATGTCGGTAGAGGAAATAAGGGATATCATACGCCCCGTTGGCTTATCACCCATGAAATCAAAAGGAATTCACGGACTGTCAAAAATATTGATCGAAAAATATAAAGGAGAAGTGCCAAAAAACATTGAGTTGTTGGAAGATTTACCGGCCGTAGGCCATAAAACGGCAAGTGTTGTGGTTTCACAAGCTTTTGGCATACCGGCTTTTCCCGTAGACACTCATATTCATAGATTAATGTACCGCTGGGGGTTTACCAATGGCAAAAATGTTGTACAAACCGAAAAAGATGCCAAGCGTTTATTTCCCAAAGCATTATGGAACGATCTACACTTACAAATAATTTGGTACGGAAGGGATTATTCCCCGGCGAGGGGCTGGGATTTGGAAAAAGATATCATAACCAAAACAATCGGGAGAAAAACAGTTTTGAACGAATACTATAAAATCAAAAAGACCCGTAAATGAAGGGTCTTTTTGATTTTAATTTAAATTACTTTCAAAAATGAATTTTTTGTGCTTCACTATTCGAAGGGAACTGGAATAGTTCAATAAAAACTGAACCGTTTCAGGACGTGCTTTGGCAAGTTTGCAATTTTTTTGATTTCTAGAGTAAACTTTTTCCATATTTTCTGTGTTGTTATACATAAATAACGCCACTGATATGGAAATATTGCACTGTACAAAAAAAGGTGCTTTTACGTAGTCAATACAATATTGTTTTTTTCTATGATTTTTCTAAGGTTTATGAGTGCATACCGCATTCGGCCCAAGGCTGTATTTATACTAACCCCAGTATTTTCCGAAATTTCCTTAAAGCTCATGTCCTTATAAATACGCATTAATAAAACTTCGCGCTGATCGTCCGGTAACTCATCGATCAATAAAGTAAGGTCACTATCGATCTGTTCTTTTATGATTTGTTTTTCGGCATTCAATTTATCGTCCCCTATGACCGAAAAAATGTTAAAATCGTCACTGCCTTCAAATTTGGGCATACGCTTGTTTTTTCTGAAGTGGTCAATAATAAGGTTATGTGATATTCTCATTACCCATGGTAAAAATTTACCCTCTTCGCTATACGTTCCTTTTTTAAGGGTTTTGATAACCTTTATAAAGGTGTCTTGAAAGATATCTTCGGTAACGTCGCGATCCAGTACTTTGGAATAGATAAAGCTACTGATGCGTTGGTTGTGCCTGTTGATCAATATTTCAAGAGCTTTTTCTTCTCCGTTGATATAATCTTTTACTAATACTGAATCGTCAATTTGTACTTTCATGAGATAGATTTTTTGGTTAGAAATTTTGGGGATATTGAGTTACTGATTAATGTGATTAAATAGTTTTTGTTTTTAATTACATGTTAAAAGTATGTAAATGTAGAGGTGGAGTAAAAACATTGTTGTCAAACCCCATTTTTTTGATGTCAAACCCTGTTTTTATATTTTTTACCAAAAAATGATATTCTAAAACCAAGTAAATCACATAAATAAGGGATGTCTGCTGATACTTGTTTTTTATTGTGCAAATTTTTAATAGTATCAAAAGATAGATATGTCTAGGTATAAACATAAAAAACCTTCAGTTGCCTGAAGGTTTATCTTATATGGTTAGAAAGTAACTGTACTAGTTCAAATTGTTCTCGAATTTTACGTTACCATATTCTATAATGTCCAATGACTTTGAATAATTTAGTAAAAACTGAACAGTTTCCGGTTTGGCTTTGACAAGCTTGCAGTCGTTTTGTTTTTTAGTGTAGATGTTTTCCATACTTTCTGTTTGTTTCGTTACACTAAGATAACGCAGTATGTATGGGTTTATCGCCTTGGCTCGTTCTATTACATATTAATTAGTTGAAAAGGAGTGACCAATATGATAGCATCGTTGAAGCACCATTTAATTGGTCAAGACGATATTATGCGTCTCTATGATCTTCCTTAGATTTATAAGAGCGTAACGCATGCGGCCCAGAGCAGTATTGATACTTACGCCAGTGTTTTCGGATATTTCCTTAAAGCTCATGTCCTTATACATTCGCATGGTCAAAACTTCTTGCTGATCAACAGGCAGTTGTTCGATCAATACCAAAAGGTCGCTGTCTATTTGATCCTTGATTATTTGTTTTTCAGCATTTAACTTTTCATCGCCCAACACTGAAAAAATATTGTAGTCATCACTACCTTCAAACTTGGGCAAACGTCTACTTTTTCTAAAATGATCTATAATCAAATTATGTGCAATACGCATTACCCATGGTAAAAATTTGCCTTCTTCACTATATGTTCCCTTTTTTAGGGTACGAATCACTTTGATAAATGTGTCTTGAAATATGTCTTCCGTAATATTACGGTCGCCTATTTTGGAATAAATAAAACTGCTGATGCGTTGGTTGTGTTTTCTGATAAGTAGCTCCAGAGCCCTTTCGTCTCCGTTCATATAATCTCTTACCAATACCGAATCCTCGATTTGTAGTTTCATACAAATTACTTTTTTTGGGGTTTAACTTAAGTTTGTCCTAATTAAAGGGTCTCAGTTATTTAGGTTAATTTTTAAAAAAGTAATAGTATGCTATAGGCGTTTCGGTTTTTATTACGATTCAAATATAGAAAAAATATATTCTACTGGAAAAACATTGATAATATCATGATTGTTTGTGGGCAAGATAATAACGGTTGGCATTTACAAAACCCATAACGTATCTTTGCAGTATTAAATACGAGCATGACCACACTTATAGATGTCAACCCCAAAGAAAATATTATTATAAAGGGTGCAAAATTGCACAACCTCAAAAATATTGATGTAGTTATTCCCAGAAATAAATTGGTCGTTATAACTGGTCTGTCCGGTTCGGGAAAGTCAAGTTTGGCATTTGATACTTTATATGCCGAAGGTCAAAGGCGCTATGTAGAAAGCCTTTCGTCATATGCACGGCAATTTTTGGGGAAACTGGACAAGCCAAAAGTAGATTATATAAAAGGTATTGCCCCGGCAATAGCGATAGAGCAAAAAGTAAATTCCACAAACCCGCGTTCTACTGTTGGCACAACAACGGAAATCTATGACTATCTAAAGCTCTTGTATGCCCGTATAGGTAGAACTTTTTCTCCAGTTTCGGGAAATGAGGTAAAAAAGCACACCGTAACGGATGTTGTCAATTTTGTAAAATCTTTTGAAGAAGGGACCAAATTGTTACTGTTGGCACCGATAGTTATCCCCAAAGAAAGAGAGGTCGGCAAATCACTTCAACTTTTAAGCAAACAAGGTTATGCCCGTATAAAATATAAAGGCGAAGTACTACGGATAGATGATAAACTCACCAACATAGGCAGGGAGTTTTATTTGGTAATAGACCGTATTATAACAAAAGATGACGAGGATTTTTATAACCGATTGGCCAATGCCATAGATACGGCCTATTTTGAAGGTAAAGGCGAATGCATTATCGAGGAACTTAAAACGGAAAAGCAAACCCCTTTCAGCAACAAGTTTGATTTGGATGGAATTTCCTTTTTAGAGCCCAATATACACCTGTTCAGCTTCAACAACCCTTACGGTGCTTGTCCAAAATGTGAAGGGTATGGGGATGTCATAGGAATTGATGAAGATCTGGTCATCCCAAATACCGCTTTATCCATATATGAAAACGCCGTTTTCCCATGGCGAGGGGAAAGTATGGGCTGGTACCGGGATCAATTGGTGAATTCGGGCCATACGTTCAATTTTCCCATTCACAAACCATGGTTTGAGCTTAGTGAAGAACAAAAGCAATTGGTCTGGGACGGTAACAAACATTTTATTGGCATTCATAAGTTTTTCCAAACCTTAGAAGAAAAAAGTTATAAAATCCAAAATAGGGTGATGCTCTCACGCTATCGAGGTAAAACAAAATGTAACCTATGTAAGGGCAAACGTTTGAGGAAAGAAACCGATTATGTTAAAATTGATGGTAAATCTATTTCTGACCTAGTAGAACTTTCCATAGAAAAACTTATTGGTTTCTTTGACCAGTTGTCATTAAATAACAATGATACCGCCATAGCTACGAGATTATTAAAGGAAATCAATACCCGGTTAGGTTTTTTGGATAAGGTAGGGTTAAACTACTTGACCTTGAACCGAAAGTCAAATACACTCTCGGGCGGGGAGAGCCAAAGGATAAACCTGGCCACCTCACTGGGGAGTAGTTTGGTAGGTTCTATGTATATTCTGGACGAGCCCAGTATTGGCCTTCATCCAAAAGATACCGAGAATTTAATCGATGTTCTAAAATCGCTTCGTGATTTGGGCAATACCGTTATCGTTGTTGAGCACGATGAGGATATCATGAAAGCAGCTGATGAAGTCATAGATATTGGCCCGGAAGCAGGCACGCATGGCGGGGAGGTTACGGCCCACGGTACGCTGACCCAGGTTTTAAAATCCAATTCGCTAACGGCAAGTTATCTTAACGGCTCAAAAGAAATTGAAGTTCCCAAAAAAAGAAGGACTTCTAAAAATCATATCAAAATAAAGGGTGCACGGGAAAACAACCTAAAAAATATTGATGTAAACTTCCCATTGAACATGCTTACGGTAGTTACCGGTGTTTCGGGAAGCGGAAAAAGCACCTTGGTAAAGAAGCTGTTATATCCCATTATTTTGAAGGAAGTTGGTGGCTATGGTGAAAAAGCTGGGCAATTTACTTCTGTAGAAGGCAAGTACAGTACTATTCAACATGTGGAGTTTGTAGACCAAAACCCAATTGGACGCTCTTCCCGTTCCAATCCCGTTACTTACATAAAGGCCTATGACGACATCCGTGCGCTGTACGCCTCGCAAAAATTAAGTAAAATAAGAGGCTACCAGGCCAAACATTTTTCGTTCAACGTAGATGGTGGCCGATGTGAAAAATGTAAGGGTGAAGGCGAGATTACCGTAGAGATGCAGTTTATGGCCGATGTACACTTGGAATGTGATACCTGTAACGGCAAACGTTTCAAAAAAGAAGTATTGGAAGTGAAGTTTGAAGGCGCCAATATTGACGATGTCCTCAACATGACCATAGATGATGCCATTCTCTTCTTTGAAAACGGTAAACAAAATAAAATCATAACCAAACTAAAGCCCTTGCAAGATGTAGGTTTGGGCTATGTAACACTAGGGCAGTCCTCCTCTACCCTTTCTGGCGGTGAAGCACAACGTATCAAATTAGCCTCGTTTTTGGTAAAGGGAAATACAAAGGATAAAGCCTTGTTTATATTTGACGAACCAACCACTGGACTACACTTTCACGATATCAAAAAATTATTGAAGTCATTTGATGCCCTAATAGCAAAAGGGCACTCAATCGTAGTGATTGAACATAACATTGAACTTATTAAATGTGCCGACTATATTATAGATTTGGGTATGGAAGGCGGTGAGAATGGCGGACAGCTGATCGTTCAAGGCACACCGGAAGAAGTTGTAAAAAACGAGCAATCTCATACGGCGAGATATTTGAAAGAAAAATTATAACAAGTCATTGTAGATTTTAAATACGTACTTTTTACCAAGCATAGTATTCTTTTTTTATCTTAATTTATTTAAGCTTCAAATACAATTTTTATGTTGCCTATTTCTATTTAAAATAACATTCAAACGCATTGCTGTTTTGAAATGAGAAGTAAAAATTCGATAAATTAAATACAGAAATACAAATTTAAAAATTTTAAACAACTCATTATCAAGATATTATAATTTATTAAATTTTTTGGCACGCTGTTTGTTTTGTATAAGGCAAGTGTAAATAATTGCACTTAGAATTTAAAACCTTATATCATGAAAAAACTCGTACTACTTTTATCAGCGGTCGTTTTAGGTACCACAGGTATCATGGCCAGTACATTGGAAGATAAGGTTGCCACTCGCAATGCTTATAGGTTCAACAACTCTTTCATCTTTGTGGAGAACGGCATTACATTTTCGGTTTATCCAGATGGCGAATTCGATTTTTATATAGATAATAGGGTAAATATTGGTGCCAACGTAAATTTTGGTCGTACCAACATCACGTTCAATTCAGGTTTTGATTATAGCCCCTTCGCACAGTATGATGATTACGGAGCGGTAATACAAGTAGAAAACGTACCAATTTTTTATGACTTTTACGGTCGTGTAAACCAAATTGGTAACATTAATATCAACTATCGCAATGGACGAGTGAACAGATTGGGCGGCATGTATGTTTTTTACAATAACAGAGGTATCTACAGCCGTCACACAGGGTTCATCAACGTATATAACAGAAACTATATATATAGGCCTTTTCATAGATTTTTCGCAAGGCCGGCCGTGGGGTTATGTTTAGTGTACAATAGGCCATATAGAAGATTCTATCAGCCGATTAGGTATACCTTTCACAGACCTTACCGATTTAATACTCGAAGAGCTTATGCCCAAGTAGGTCGCAACTATACATACAATAGAACGCGAAGAAGCAACATATATAGAAATGACAACAGGGTAGTCGCTCGTGAAAACAATAGGGCGAGAAGGAGTAACGATGGTCTTAGAACACGAACGAACAACAGGGTCTATAACGGCGATAGGGTTGCTACTAGGAAAAATAGCAATGCTAGGACCACGAGGTCTTTGGACAGAAAAGGTGTTGTAAACCGTGGCAATAGAACTGTAAACAGAAGCTCAAATTACAGATCGAACAGTGCCAACAGAAAGGCCGTAAACAGAAATGCCACTGAAAGAACGGTTACTAAAAGAAGCACACGTACCGTAAGACCAAACAGTACAGGGAGAACTGTCACAAAAAGAGAGGTCACTCGTACACCACGAAGTACCAGCGTAACCAGAAGCACTAAAACGTACAAAAGACCTCAAAGTAGAAACAGCTCTAGGAGCACCTTTTCAAGAAGTACTAAAACACAACGTTCCGCCGCAGTCAAGCCTGCAAGCAGAAAATCAAGAAGCTCGGGAACAGTGTCCAGAAGTTCTTCTACCAAAAGAACGATAAGTAGAGCCCCTTCTTCTAGAAGTAGTAGAAGTACGGCATCTAGAAGTAGTAGAAGCACAAGAAGATATTAAGATAGTTTTTAGGTTGGTTAGTTGTTTAGCCCCGCAGCGGATTCGTCCCTGCGGGGCTTTTTTCATTACAATTGTTTGGATAGAAAAAACTACGGTTTCTTTTTAAAGAATTTCCGTAGCATACCATAAACATCATCGGAAATTTTAAACTTATAGATTACAAATAGATATACACCCGTGATCAATATACTTTTAAAACCGATATTGATCAATGGGTAAAAGGGAAGTTCCAAAAAATAAAACATACCACAAACCACTATAAGCAGAAGAAAAACCTTGGCAGTTTCCAACGTAAAGGGCAACATATTGAACTTGACCTTCACATAAAATATTTTCAGCGTGTTGTATATGAATAGGGCTAAAAAAGTGGCATAGGCGGCACCGTCTATGCCATAAGAAGGGATTAACCATAAATTGAACACTACGGTCAAAACGGCTAAAAAGGCACCCATAAAAAGTACCGCTTTATAATAATCGGAATTATAGAGAATGGCATTGTTGTTTCCCAAAAGGGAGTCATAAACCTTTACCAAGCCAATCAAGAAAACTATAACGAATCCGCCTCTATATTCTTCCGGTAGCAGTTGATATAGGTCAGCCAAATTGGGAAGAATCAAAATAAAAATAAGCCCTGAGATTATCAGCAAGGTCAATGAGCTTTTTTGATATAGTTTCTTTAATTGTACCATATCGTTCTTGCCAAGAATATCCGCTGTCAACGGGTGCGTTATCTGATGCATGGCACGTGACGGCACAATAACGACCGTTGCGATGTAAATAGCCACACTGTAATAGGCCACATTTTGAATTTCGATATATTGATTTATCATAAACTTATCGATTTCCAACTGTATTACGGCTGATGACCCGCCCAATATGATAAGTGTGGTGTAGCTTAAAATCGCACATGAGTTCTTGGGAAAAGCAAAGTTCAGTTTTGGCATGTGCAGCCGATATGCATATATTTTCATGATCAGCATGCGAGCTATATAGAGCCCTACCAAGGCTTTCAGGAAAAAATCAACATCAATAATACTTAAATAAACAAGGACCAAGAGAACGGTAACGCCCAAGCGTACAAAAATCTCTTTCATAAAATTACCAAAAACCGATTTCATCCTGGCTTTGGTCATCGCATAAAATACCTCAAAATAGGCCAAGGCCATGCCGATGAAAAAAATGTACCACACATACTTTTTTACCATACTGTTCTCCGATGCCAAAAAACTACCGATATCATCGTAAAAAAAATAGGTGACCAAGCCAATAGGCAGCAGCATTAAAATCGGCAGAAGCAGCATTAAGGTCAAAAAGGCGTCCAATTCTTTTTTGGCCGTGAATGCATTATAATATTTTATCAATGTGAGTGGTACACCAAATGAAAAAAGCGGCATAAGAATAAGGGAAGTCGATAAGATGACACCTACCAGACCGTAATACTCGTCAGAAATAAAGTTTGTGTATAAAAATAGTGTGTTAACGGCACCTATGCCAAACCCAAGATAGGTTACCACGGCGTTACTCAATGATTGCTTTAAGACAATTCCCATCTATATGAATTCGGTCAGTTTTTTAGTAAGCTGCCTTCTACTGTATGTATCAATACCTTTTGAGTTCACTTTGAGCTGATTCTTTTTAAATTGGTCGTACCAATCTAAAAGTAGTTTTTTAAGTTCGGTATGGGAGCTATAATCGAAAAAAACTCCGGTTTGGGTTTCCGCTAATATGTCCGATACTTCCCAACCTTTAGGGCCCAATGCCAAAATAGGCCGTTTGGCGGCCATGTATTCGAATAACTTTCCAGGAATTATACCCTTAGTCTCATGGGAATCTATCTCTACCAGCAATAAAATCTGTGAACTTCGCTGCTTGCGTAAAGCCTCTGCATGCGAACCATAGCCCCTTAACTTTAAATAAGGTGCCAATTCGTATTTTGAGAGCGTGTCCAACACATCTTGGCTGGTAACTCCCATAAATTCAAGTTGCAAATCTGTTCTAAAGACAGCATTCTCCCTCGCCAGTTCGGATAAAGCTCTCCATAAATTTTCCGGGTTTCTTCCAGTCAACAATGAACCAATGTGTGAAATCGTAAAACTTTCGTCCAAAAAAGCACCCCCATTGTAATCGGTATCGTACCCATTGGTAATGACCGTGATAGGTTTTCGCGTGATTTCTTGAAATTCTGATTTTGTGGTTTGGCTGGTCACAACAATTTTGTCCGCCTTGTTCAAAACCAGATGCTCTAACAGCTTATGCTTTTTTTGTGAGGCTTTGGTAAGTTTAAGTTTTTTATGATACCCGATAGAAGTCCATGGATCTCTAAAATCGGTTATCCATTTCACTTCCAATTGTTTTTTTAAATGTTGACCGATAAGATGGACACTGTGCGGGGGGCCGGTCGTAATTATCGTTTTAATATTTTCTTTTGCTATAAAATCCGATAGGTAATTGACTGATGGTTTTATCCAATATTTTCGAGCATCCGGTATAAAAAGATTCCCACGTACCCAAAGCATTGATTTTTCGATAAAAGACTGGTTCTTGGTCTGGATGATGCCAGAACTAATGCGTTTGGTCTTTTTGGGAGAAAACAATCGCGCCAATCCATAGGGCTCAAAAATAGGCTGCCTTACAATTGTAATACCTTTGGGGATTTGCTTGGACAAACTTTCGTCGATTATGGGATAATTGGGATTTTCCGGAACATATACGATAGGTTCTATCCCAAAATCCTTTAAATACTTTACAAAATTCAACCATCGCTGTACACCGGGACCTCCTGCAGGAGGCCAATAATAGGTAATGATGAGCACCTTTTGCATTACCTGTCCCCTTTTTTCCTTTTTCGCCAAAATGAAAAGCCGATACCTCCTAAAATCACTATTGCCAAGATAAGTGAACTGGCCAAGGAAATTTTACTGCCCAGCTTTACCACTTCTGGATTAAAATTGAATACGATGGTATGTTCACCTGAAGGTATTTGCAGGGCCCGCAAGGCATAATTTACCTTAAAGTGGGGTACTTCCCTACCGTCAATCAATGCGTACCAGCCATCGGGATAGTACATTTCTGAAAACACCGCCAAACCATTGTTTTTGTTTGATGATTTGTATACCAAACGGTTGGGCTCATAATCGGTTAGTGTTATGCTGGCTGTTGAATCCTTTTGATAATCAAATACATCAATATTTTGAAAAGTATTGGTATTTATAACAGCTTCATTTTTGGTGTCCAAATTCTCTAAGGCCAAGATTTCCTGATTTGCCGAGCTCACAGGGTTTAACTTTTCAATAAACCAAGCATTGCCATTGGCCTCGGGATTGTAACCGGGATAATTTTTCCCGTTCTCGTCTTGTTGAATAACGTATCGTACATTCAACATGTTCAAAACGCCTCTATTGCCCTTGTAGATGTAAAAATCAAACAAATCTTGCATTGCAGCGGGTTTGGCGGCATGGTACCCCGTTATGGATTGATGAAAATAGGAGGTACTCGCACTATTGAAGCCTTCCGAGGGGTTAAACACACGAAACTGCCCATCATCCTCCAAAATATCCGTATGCACTTTGGTTTTGGCAAAAGGTTGGTTCATTCGCCTTTTAGATACAAAATTATCTTCGTTTACATAGCGTTGACTCACACCGGCCAAATCGAAAAGTATTAGAAGGCCAATTGCTACAATAGCTATGTTGGTTTTGAGTTTTTTCCTCAAATAAAACCATAAGACCCCAGCTACCAACAAAACGTAAATAAAAGAACGAAAAAGGTCGTGGGAGTACACTGCTTTTCTATCCAATTTCAACATATCGGGCAATTCTTCCAACCCTGTCATTCGTAAACGCGCATCAACAGGACTCTCAAAATCAAAAGTCCCTTTTAAGAGAAACAATGTAATGGATAGCCCTGTTATGACAAAAAAACTATATTTTAAAGCGCTTATTTTCTTTTCTAATTCAATTTTCTTATTGAACACTGCAGCTAAAGCCAAAATGGCCAATACCGGAAAGCATAGCTCCAAGATTACTTGAGCAGATGATACTGCTCTAAACTTATCATACAGCGGAAAATAATCAATCATAAAATCGGTCAATAGGCTAAAGTTTTTGCCCCAGGAAAGCAATAAGGATATAACCGACCCACCCAATAACCACCATTTGGCTTTTTTTTCTACCAAAAAGAGCCCCAATATAAAAAGGAAAAAGATAATGGCCCCAACATACGCTGGTCCAGACGTACCCGGTTGCTCCCCCCAATATAATGGTAAGCTGCTTACAAAGTCCAATGCTTGCGTTCTCTGTAGGCCTTTATCCATTAAGTAGTTAAATGATTTGGAGTCCTCGCCCAAATCTTCTTGACTGGCTCCTCCGAATAATCTAGGTACGAACAGGTTCAAAGATTCCGCTACCCCATAACTCCATTGCGTGATGTATTCCTTATCAAGGCCATCTGAATCGGACTTTGGGGAGCCATCGGGGTTAATGGTCAATTCGGATTTCCCGCGCGTGCTCCAATCCGCATATTCTTTAGTGCTCAGCAAACTTGTAGTGTTGGCCGCAATACCCAACACAACAGCCAAAACCAGGATTCCCACGGATGTAAAAAAATGTTTTAGCTTTTTCTTTTTTATGGCATCAATGAGATAAACAATACCCAACGTCAACACCAAAAACACAAAATAATACGTCATTTGGTAATGATTGGCCATAACCTCCAAACCCATAGCGATAGTGGTCAGTACAAATCCCCAAAAATATTTTTTTCTAAAAACCAGAACAATGCCCCCTAAAACCATAGGCAAATACCCCATGGCATGTGCTTTGGCATTGTGCCCAACTCCAAGAATAATTATCAAATAGGTGGAAAAACCGAAGGCGATAGCACCTACTATGGCCAGCCTGTAATCTACCTTAAGGCAACATAAAAGAATATAAAATCCGATAAAATACAAAAAAAGATAATCTGCCGGTCTTGGTAAAAAGCGTATGAGCTTATCTAATTGTTTAACATAATTATGTGGATAGTTCGCCCCCAATTGGTATGTTGGCATGCCCCCGAAAGCACTATTGGTCCAATATGGTTCTTCGCCCGTTCTTTTGCGAAAATCGTTCTGCTCTTTGGCCATACCCGTATATTGGGCGATATCACTTTGGTAGATGACCTTACCCTGCAAAACCGGATGAAAGTATGACAAGGCGACCAAGACAAAAAATACGGCGACAAAAAAATGAACAAAAAAGGCTTTAAGACCTGACTTCATGAAATAGTTTTGTAAACAATATTACTCAATTTCTTCAAAATCTATGTACTCACCGACCTTTTTAGTGGGATTTGATTTTTTTCTCGGTTTTTTATCGATAATGACATCACCATCTTCATGTACCGTATTTTGGTTTTCCTGATTAAACTGCTCAAACTGTTCCTTGAAACGCTCCTGCGTTTTTTTTGCGGCGTAACTGAACAATTTGGGGCCGAACCATTTTAGCAATATTTTGAAGAGGTAATATACTAGAAGTATGATTAAAATCGTTTTCAATAACACCATAGCTCGTTACTCATTTATTTCAAAAGTACAATTATAACGTTTTAAGAACCGTCAAAAAATCTTAAAATAATAATAAAACTAAGACATAGTACAATGTTCAAAACAAACCTATTAGCCCTCACAACTGTATTTCTTTTTTCTTTTACGGGCTTTTCCCAATATACAGATGTCATTAATTCAAATAGACCTGGACGCTCTGTTAGTGCCTATGCCGTTGGTAAAGGGGTAGTACAAGCAGAATTTGGGCTTTCTTTTGAACAACAGGACCATTCCAAATTATTTACAGAGTCCAATATTTACGGGGCTGATTTCGCATTTAGATACGGATTGCTTTTCGAAACCTTGGAACTAAAATGGGAAGGTACCTATCAGCACCAAAATTTGACTTTTACCCAAACGGGAACCGACCAGAGCTTAACTGATTTTGGCAGAAATCGTATCGGGTTGAAATTTTTGGTGTTCGACCCTTTTAAAGACCCACAAGCCAACAAACCGAATTTATACAGTTGGCGGGCCAATCATAAATTTCAGTTCAAGAACCTTTTGCCGGCAGTATCCGTATATGCAGGCGCCAATGTGTTATTGGGTGACAACCCATTTTATGTAGGTGACCCGACCATCTCGCCGAGAGCGATGGTAGCGACACAAAGTAGGCTGACACCCCGCATGGTATTGATTTCCAACATAGCATATGACAGGATAGGAACTGATTTTCCAGAATGGAGCTATTTGATTTCAATTTCACACGCCTTTAGAAATCCCAAATGGAGTGTTTTTATAGAAAATCAGGGCATTAATAGCGATAGATATTCCGATTTTCTTTTTCGTAGCGGTGTGGCCCATCTTTTAAACGAGAATTTTCAGGTAGACGTTCATTTTGGAGCCAGTTTCAAGAACACACCTTCCCGAATTTTTGGTACGGCCGGTTTCTCCTATCGCTTGGATTTTCACAAAGATGCTCCGATAAAAGCAATCGAAGATCAAAAAGCGAATCAAAACGGCGGAGCCATAAAGAAGAACGCTATGAAAAAGGCGAAAAAAAAGAAGAAAAAAGGTAACGGCGCTGAAGATATAGATTTGGGACCTTCAAAAAAACAATTGCGAAAAAAAAGAAAGGCCGATAAGAAAAAGAAAAAGGATAGTGGTGTAATTGAGTTTTAAAATCGTTTTCTTCTCTTATTAAATATTCCTAATATTGGGTCTTACAAAAATCTGTATGATTCAAATTAAAGAGGCAACGACCAAAAAAGAATTAAAGACCTTCGTAAAATTTCCATTTTCCCTGTACAAAGGCTCTCCATATTGGGTGCCGCCTATCATCAATGATGAACTCGAAACTTTTGATACGGAGAAAAACCCTGTATTTATAGATGCCGATGCGCGCTTCTTTTTAGCCTATAAAGATGGAAAAACAGTTGGTCGTGTCGCTGCAATAGTCAATTGGATCGAGGTAAACCAGCAGCAACTTAAAAAAATGCGTTTTGGCTGGTTTGATTATATTGATGATACATCGGTTTCCGAGGCTCTTTTGAAAAAGGTAGCGGAAATTGGCAAAGAAAATGATTTGGAATATATGGAAGGTCCGGTCGGGTTTTCCAATTTGGATAAGGTAGGTGTGCTTATCGAAGGTTTCGATCATATTGGAACGATGATTACTTGGTACAATCACCCGTACTACGCATCACATTTAGAGCGGCTGGGGTTTGTAAAAGAGAAGGAATATCTCGAAAATAAATTTCCGGCGAAAAACGCGGACCCCAAGCACTTTACCCGTATTCAGGAACTTATTAAAAAAAGGTATTCCCTTAAACCTTTGAATTTCACCAAAACAAAGGACGTGATACCTTGGGCCGATAAAATGTTCGATCTATTCAACGACAGTTATTCCAGTTTGGCCTCATTTGTTCCCATTACCGATATTCAAAAAGAATATTTCAAGAAAAAATATATCAGTTTTATAAATCCCGAATACATTAAGTTTATACTAGATAAAGATGACAACCTTATCGCTTTTGCCATAGTGATGCCCTCATTTTCAAAAGCCCTGCAAAAAGCCAATGGAAAATTATTCCCGTTTGGTATTTTTCATTTACTCAAAGCAAAAAAACATAGTAAGGACGTTATTTTTTATTTGATAGGTATTCGACCGGATTATCAAAATAAAGGGGTAACGGCAATTATTTTTAATGAGTACCATAAAACTTTCACAGAAAAAGAAATAGAAATGTGCTATCGTACTCCAGAATTGGAGGAGAATACGGCAATACAACAAATCTGGAAACATTTTGGGCCGGTTACACACAAGCGGCGCAGAACCTACAGGAAAAATCTTTGACCTTAAAAATAAACCACTATGGATTCGAAATCTCTGGTTTTGAACAAAAGGGTAAAAATTATTTTTAATAGCTTCTCATTCCTAATAGAGCACAAAAAGGAATCTTATCGTGGGATTTATCATCGCTCTGCCGAAATTACAACACCATCATCTTAAAGAATTCATAGTAACTACAATCAAATTGCAGGATATTGACCCTTTTATGCAAAACAAAAAAAGTCCCAGAGGCTTGAACTGGAACTTTTTCATTCATATCAAAACTTATCGTTTACTCACCCATTGCGGCTGCAACGGCTGCGGAAAGTCTTTTATAAGTGCCATTTTGCAATCGTTCGCGTATAGCGGAAAAAGCGTCCAAGGTTTCCGAAATATCTTGCATAGTATGCGTTGCCGTTGGAATCATCCGTAAAAGAATCAATCCTTTAGGGATTACGGGATATACCACAATTGAGCAAAATATTCCATAATTCTCACGCAAATCCTTTACCAAGGCCATGGCCTCGGGAATACTCCCGTTTAAATACACCGGTGTTACGCAACTAGAGGTATTGCCAATATCAAAACCTTTGTCTTTGAGTCCGTTTTGTAACGCATTTACATTTTCCCAAAGTTTTTCCTTGAGTTGCGGCATGGTACGCAACATATCCAATCGCTTTAAAGCCCCTTTTACATATACCATGGGAAGCGATTTGGCAAACATCTGAGAGCGTAGATTATATTTTAAGTATTCTATGATTTCTTTATCTGCCGCTAAAAAAGCTCCGATACTGGCCATAGATTTTGCAAACGTCGCAAAGTATACATCAATATCATCTTGAATACCTTGCTCCTCGCCTGCTCCCGCACCGGATTTACCCAATGTTCCAAAACCATGGGCATCATCTACCAGTAAACGGAAATTATATTTTTGCTTTAAAGCAACGATTTCTTTAAGTTTTCCCTGCTCTCCCCGCATACCAAAAACACCTTCGGAAATGACCAAGATACCACCACCGGTCTGTTCGGCCATTTTTGCCGCTCGTTCCAAATTTACTTCCAAACTTTGTATATCGTTATGCTTGAACGTAAAACGTTTTCCCATATGCAATCGCACGCCATCTATAATGCAGGCATGGCAATCTACATCATATACTATGATATCATCCTTGGAAACCAAAGCATCAATTGCCGACATTATACCTTGGTACCCAAAATTCAACAAATACGCGGCTTCTTTGTTCACGAAATCCGCACATTCTTGTTCCAGTTGTTCATGAAAATCGGTATGGCCGCTCATCATTCTGGCGCCCATGGGGTATGCCGAACCATATTCCGCAGCCGTATCACCATCTATTTTTTTTACTTCAGGTAAATTGGCAAGCCCCAAATAGTCATTGATGCTCCATGTAATGACTTCTTTTCCCTGAAATTTCATCCGATTGGAAATTGGACCTTCCAATTTTGGGAAAACAAAATATCCTTCAGCCTGTGACGCCCATTTTCCTAAGGGTCCCTTATTCTCTATAATTCTGTCAAATAAGTCTCTCATTATCCTGTTTGGTTTAGCTGCAAAAGTAAAAATTTTTGGGCAGCATTCATAATATAATTATCGCGCAATAAAAAAGCAACGACAAAACCGTCGTTGCTCTATACACTTTAAAATATAAATTACTTTACGTATTGAATGGCTTTTTCTTCCTCAACGCTTTCCACGTCAAAGAACCCTTGATCGGCCATCCAATCATCGCTGTATACCTTGCTCATATATCTGGATCCATGGTCGGGAAATATGACTACAACATTGCTATTTTCATTAAATTCACCTTCGGCACTTAGTTGTTTTACCGCCTGAAAAACAGCTCCACTAGTGTACCCTACGAAAATACCCTCGGTTTTTGAAATTTCCCTAGCTGTATGGGCACTTTCTTGATCGGTGACTTTTTCAAAGATATCGATAACATCAAAATCGGTTGCAGCGGGAATGAGATTTTTACCCAAACCTTCTATGCGGTATGGATATATTTCATTGGCATCGAATTCTCGGGTCTCGTGGTACTTTTTTAACACGGAACCGTATGCATCAACACCGATTATTTTTATATTGGGATTTTGCTCCTTTAAATATTTTGCCGTTCCTGAAATAGTACCACCGGTACCACTACAGGCTACTAAGTGGGTTATACACCCATTGGTCTGGTTCCAAATTTCAGGTCCCGTACTATTGTAGTGGGCCTCCAAATTCAAAGCATTGAAATATTGATTGATATAGATAGAATCTTTCGTTTCTTCATGCAGTCGTTTTGCCACTTGGTAGTAAGAGCGCGGGTCGTCAGCACTAACATGGGCAGGGCAAACATATACTTTGGCCCCCATGGAGCGCAACATATCTATTTTATCTTTGGATGATTTTGAACTAACGGCGAGAATACAATCATATCCTTTTATAATACTCACCATGGCAATACTAAAACCTGTATTGCCCGAAGTAGTTTCGATTATGGTACTCCCTTGTTTTAAAATTCCTTTTCGTTCAGCCTCCTCAATAATATAATGGGCTATCCTGTCCTTTGAGGAATGCCCGGGATTAAAAGCTTCTACTTTAGCGTAAAAATTACCGGAAAGGGACGATGCTATTTTATTGAGCTTAACTAGAGGCGTATTTCCTATTAGTTCAAGGATATTGTCGCAAGCGTTTATTTTTGGTTTCATGTGTTGAATTAACCGTAACCTATATTTAGGGAAACGAGATTCTGATGACAAAATTACCACTTTTTTTTAATTACTCGATTTTGCATTCCAAATCCAATAGAAATGTATATTCCTTGGCGACTTCCTTTAAGGATTCAAAGCGACCGGACGCTCCACCATGACCTGCATCCATATTGATGTCAAATAAAAGTAGATTCGTATCGGTTTTCATATCCCTAAGCTTGGCCACCCATTTGGCAGGTTCAAAATATTGTACCTGGGAATCATGCAAACCTGTTGTGACCAACATATTGGGATAGGCTTGTTTTTTTACGTTATCATAGGGGGAATATGATTTCATGTACTCGTAATATTGCTTTTCATTGGGGTTTCCCCATTCGTCATATTCTCCCGTGGTCAGGGGGATAGAATCGTCCAACATTGTGGTGACAACATCAACAAATGGTACTTGGGCAACAACGCCATTGTATAATTCGGGTGCCATGTTCACAATCGCACCCATGAGCAGACCGCCCGCTGAACCACCCATGGCATATAAATGATCAGCACTAGTGTATTTTTTTTCAATCAAATATTTTGAGCAATCCACAAAATCGGTAAACGTGTTCTTTTTGTTCAACAACTTACCATCTTCATACCAAGGCCTGCCTAAATATTGCCCTCCCCTTACATGTGCCAAGGCATATACAAAACCTCGGTCCAAAAGGCTTAAACGTACTGTGGAAAAATACGGGTCAATGGTTGCACCATAAGATCCATATGCATATTGCAGTAGAGGTGTCTCAGGACTTAATAGGGTATTTTTATGATATACTATGGACATGGGCACCTTAACACCATCTCTTGCAATGGCCCAGATTCTCTTTTCCACGTAATTCTCCTTATTGAATTTACCCCCAAGAACTTCTTGCTCTTTTTTAATATCCTTCTCCCGGGTTTTCATGTTAAAATCAATTACAGAACTGGGTGTAGCCATAGAATTGTATCCGTAACGAAGTATTTCGGTATCAAAATCGGGATTGGTGCTCACATAAGCCGTGTAGGTTTCATTATCAAAGGGAAGGTAATAACTATCGGATTCGTCCCAGCGGTTTATCTTTATCCGGTTCAACCCGTTCTCACGTTCGGAAAGCACATAATACTCCTTAAAGATATCGATGTCTTCCAAAAGAACATTTTCTCGGTGCGAAATGAATTCTTCCCAGTGTTCCGCACTTGTTTTGTCTTCCCCGGCTTTCATTAACTTAAAGTTGGTAGCCCCATCTTTATTGGTCAATACATAAAAATTATCGCCATAATGGGAAATACTATACTCCAAGCCCCTAGTTCGGGGGGAGAACATTCGAAACGTACCATTGGGGTCATTGGCGTTCAATATTTGATATTCGGAAGTCAATGTACTGTACGAACCGATTACAATGTACTTTTTGGATTTTGTTTTATAGACGAAGGTTCCGAAAGTATCGTCCTTTTCATGAAATATGAGTTCATCAGAAGATGGCGGAGTGCCCAAAGTGTGCTTGTAAATTTTATCGGAACGCAATGTTACCGGGTCTTTTTTTGTGTAAAACAACGTTTTGTTATCATCTGCCCAAACGGAGCCTCCTGTGGTATTGTCAATTTTATCATCATATATTTTTCCAGTCTTCAAATTCTTGATTTGAATGGTATACTGCCTTCTAGATACCGTATCTACTCCAAAAGCAGCCATGGTATTGTCCGGACTAATGGAAATACCGCCAATACTAAAGTATTCATGGTCTTTGGCCAGTTCATTGCCATTGAACATTATTTCCTCATCGGCATCAAGGGTTTCTTTTTTTCTGGAATATATTGGGTATTCCTTTCCTGTTTCATACCTGGTTATATACCAGTACCCATCATTTTTATAGGGCACGCTATAATCGTCTTCTTTGATCCTAGCTTTCATTTCTTCAAAAAGGGTTTCCTGAAAATCTTTGGTGTGGCCCGTTAATTGGGCATAATATGAATTCTCCTCTTCCAAATAATCTATAACAGCTTTATTTTCCCTATCATTTAGCCAGTAGTAGTTATCAGTTCTTACATCACCATGCTTTTCAAGTTTTTGAGGATTTTTTTTTGCTACCGGAGATTTAATTTTGGTCATGCTGTTTTTTTGATTTTGACACGAAATGGCAAAAGTAATACTTAACAACAAAACGGCTTGCTTTTGAACGAATGGATTCATACTCTCTTGATTATTCACGCAATTTAGTAATTTTGACAAATCAATTTTAAAAATATATTATGTTCGGAGATATCATGGGAATGATGGGTAAACTAAAAGAGACCCAAGAAAAAGTTAAAATCACGAAAGAGAGGTTAAACCATGTGGTTTTAGAGGAAACCTCATCGGACGGTCTATTAAAAATTGAGATTACCGCAAATAGGCTCGTAAAATCGATAACGATTGACGATTCGTTGCTTTCTGATAAGGAACAATTGGAAGACTATCTTATTTTGACCGTAAACAAAGCTATTGAAAAAGCTACCCAAGTGAACGAAGCCGAGCTTTCTGCCGTGGCAAAAGAGGGCATGCCCAATATTCCGGGGATGGACGGGCTTTTTAAATAGCTGGTCTTACTGCTACGCCTTGCAGTTTTATTTATGGGTAGTTTTTAATATCTTGATGTTATGTTCAAAATCAATAAAAAGAAAGACGGGCTGTTCGAGTTTACATTAACATCTGCAAGCGGGCAAACCTTATTGAAAAGCCTACCATTTTCTACCGAAGCCGAATTGAAACATACCATGCATGAACTTGCCATTAATAAGCAAGCTATGAATAGTATGGAAAGAAAGACCGATCATCTGGGAAAATTCCATTTTTCCGTTAAAAACTCAAAGGGTAGTATTATTGGGAAAAGTAACCTTTACAGCTCAGAAGCGGGTATGGAAAATGGTATCAAAAATTTTAAAAAACGACTTGAAACAATTTCAAAATTGTAATTCTTGCAGTATTGACAAGAACTTATCATGCATTTTTTCCGTATAATCCAAATGCGTTACTATTCTCAGCTTTCCCTGTCCCATGCCGATAATATGGATATGGTTTTCCTTTAGTTTATGAACAAAACCCTCTACTGATATCTGCTTTTCATCAATTTCAAAAATGATGATATTGGTTTCTACGGGCTCAACCTTTTTTACAAAAGGCAATCCCTTTAAAACAGTACCTATCTCATTCGCTTTTTTATGGTCATCGGCCAATCTATCCAAATGATTATCCAAGGCATAAGTGCCGGCGGCCGCTAAAAATCCCGCTTGGCGCATTCCGCCTCCAAATACCTTCCTAATGCGCAAAGCCTTATTGATATATACCTGACTTCCCACCAATACGGAGCCTACTGGGCAACCCAAGCCTTTGCTAAAACAAACACTAACGGTATCAAAAAGAGCACCGTACTGTTGTGGTGTTTCGTTTTTCGCAATCAAGGCATTCCATAAACGGGCGCCGTCCAAATGGTAGGCAAGGTCATTTGCCTCGCAAACCGATTGTATGCGTTTGAGCTCTTCAAAGTCCCAGCAGCCGCCCCCACCCTTGTTGGTAGTGTTTTCTACACAAACCAATGTGGTCAACGGACTATGGTAAAAATCGGGCGGGTTGATGCTAGCTTCTACTTGTTCGGCCGTCATCATGCCTCTATGACCGTCTACCAACTTACACGAAACCCCACTGTTAAAACTAACACCACCACCTTCATAATTATACACATGGGCGTATTTGTCACATATTAATTGATCTCCGGGGTTGGTATGTAGTTTAATCGCCGTTTGGTTGGTCATGGTACCGCTTGGAAAAAACAAAGCGGCCTCCTTACCAAAAAGGTTAGCTACTTTTTCCTCAAAAGTATTTACGGTAGGATCTTCTTTGAACACATCGTCCCCAACTTTGGCAGACATCATGGCATCAAGCATTCCTGGTGTCGGTCGGGTTACGGTATCGCTGATAAGGTTAATTTCCATAAATTTCAGGAACTTATTGATTGTAAAACTTAAGATAAATTAAAAAGCCATTCGGGTTTTGAGCTTGTGCTTTTAGTAGCATTTCAATGAAAACAGTCCATACCAATAGGAGAGCCATCCGGTATTTTTGGTACTGGAATGACTTTAAAGTGTTCCGGATGATTATAAAACTCCTTTATTCTTCTGTCCATTTCTGCCCGTATGGCATTATTTGGGGAATTTGTAGCCAAACCGATAGCTATTTCCTTAATTTTCTGATGCGCAATCGCATTCACTTGCGGATGCACCTTATCGTGGGCCGCTAAGTTCATCAAATGAAAAAGCACCCTAAAATTGATATTGTGCTGTACCTCACCCGTGTAAATATCCTTGTCTTTTTTGTAGATGGTATTTGATATTACCCTTCCCAAAACATCATCCAATCCAAGATTAGAAGGGTCAACTGCTTTTTGCTGTATCAATCTTGAGGCTCGCTCCGGATGCAAGAGCAACCCTAAGGTCATATCGGCAGCGGTTTCGGGAGCGGATAGCGCGTCAAAAGAAACCCCTGTTTTACCTTTTAAGGACTCTCTGGTTCTGTTATAACCTATGGCCCTTGGGGGGAACAATTCCAATTTTTCTTTCGGTATGGCAATTTTGGAGGCATCCAAGGTCATTAAAATGGTTTCAAGGGCTTCTTGCTGAGCCTTTTTATTGACGATTTCTACCGTTTTTTGTCCATCACCCTTTACTGAGTAATTGTAATCCAAACCGCCGATAACCTTAGCTGTTGCTTCGGTCTGATATCTATGGAAAAAATACAAAGGAGCAAATACGTCCTCTAAGACAGAGTTGGGTTCGTTTTTACGAATATTGTCAATTGAAAAATTGGCGATGGCCACCTCCCTTATTTTTAAAACATCCTCCAATTCTGCCGCAGCGGTTTTCCCATTGTCCCACAAATGTGCCAAGGCATGCGCGCCACCCTGCGGACGGGCATCTTGGTCAGAAATATATCGCAATCCGTCTGTTTTCGCTTTGTTCAATATTTTGTTCAAAGCATCTTTTTCGTTAGTGTTCTTTGGAAAATCAGAATATGAATAGGCAACGGTAACCTTGTCCCATTCCCCGATACCCGTATCATATGCATTTGAAAAATCGATTTGCCCATTTTTTAAACTAAACTGCGGATGGGGATAATCCATAACCGAGGCCCTACCATTAGTACTTGCCGCAAAATTATGGGCAAATCCCAAAGTATGGCCTATTTCATGTGCGGAAAGTTGACGAATACGTGCCAAAGCCAATTCCAACATAGCATTATGATTATCATCCCGCTCGGCAAAAGGTTTGTTCATTAAGGCTTGGGCAATCAAAAAATCCTGTCGAATACGAAGGCTACCCAAACTAACGTGCCCTTTCATGATTTCGCCCGTTCTAGGATCTGTGATGCTACTGCCATAGCTCCACCCCCTAGTGGAACGGTGCACCCATTGTATTACGTTATAGCGAACATCCAAAGGATCGGCATTATCGGGCAGCATTTTTAATTGAAAGGCATTTTTATAGCCGATTGCCTCAAAAGCTTGGTTCCACCATTTGCCACCGTTCAACAATGCAGAGCGAACAGGTTCCGGTGTACCGTTATCCAAATAGTAAATTATGGGCTCAACCGCCTCACTAAAGGTCGCGGTCGGATCCTTTTTCGCTAATCGGTGTCTCGTAACAAATCTTTTTAATATCGGCTCCTGTACCGGGGTAGAATAATCATAATAGGATAATGGGTACGAACCACACCTGGCATCAAAAGGCCTTTTTACATAGTCGTCATCTGGCAACTGAATGAAAGAATGATGCTGTGCCACGGTCACCAATGCGGCATTAGGGGCTACCGAACGTATATATTCTCCCATGGGCTCTCCCTTAAACGTGAGTGTCACGTCTATCTCTATATTTTGCGGAAAGGCTTTTGTACGTTCCAAAGCTATATAGCTTCTATCCCTGTTCAAAGAATAATTACCTTGTTTTCTCTGTTTCAACTTCTTGGCTACACCATGGGTATCCTGCATCAAAAAGTCGGTAATATCAATAATATAGTTGCCGTTTTTCTCTTGTTCAATCTTAAATCCAAATAAAATCGACTTTGCAAAGGCTTGCTCTACGGATTTCCTTTCCAAAGCATTATCGGTAAGTGCCCTGAATTTTAGATTGGGTTGTACCAACATCAGCTTATTGCCCGCTTTTTTGAAAAAAACCACTTGTTCATTACCCAACTGCCCCCTATCCAAACCAATATCGTTACTTCCTATCCCACTACTTAGAGAATATACATACAAAAACTCCTTGTTCAATTCATCTACTTCCAAATATATCTTATCGTTGTTTTCATCATAATAAAAATCGAAAAGACCTTGATACTTTTTGAAATTTTTACTTTTCTCCGAAAATTGGGCCGAAACCGTTGAGCAGACAGTAAGAAATATAAAAAGAAAAAATAAAGCTCGTATCATTTTGTTGGTTTTAACGTAATTAGGAACGGGACTAAATTTAGATAAATTTGATTGTACAACCATACATAAACTCTATTTTTGCCAAAAGTAAAATTGAACATGATTACCACAGATCATTATAAAGGTCTTCAAGATCGCCTAGGTGCGTTAAGGAGGTATCTTTGACATAGATGGCAAATTAATAGAGATTGAGAACGAACAGGAAAAAACCCTGGCTCCAGATTTTTGGGATAACCCTCAAGAAGCGCAGGCGCACATGAAGTTCATCCAATCCAAAAAACAATGGGTTGATGATTATAATACAGCCAAAACCTTGGTCAACGACCTTGAGGTACTTTTGGAATTTCAACAAGAAGGCGAAGTTTCCGAAGCCGAGGTCGAAGCACAATATACCAAGGCAATTGCAGTTATCGAAAAAATGGAGTTCAAGAACATGCTTTCAGAAGAAGGTGATGAACTCACAGCTGTATTGCAGATTACCGCTGGTGCGGGAGGCACCGAAAGCTGTGATTGGGCCGCTATGCTTATGCGCATGTACATGATGTGGGCCGAGAAAAACGGCTATAAGGTAAAGGAACTCAATTACCAAGAAGGCGATGTTGCAGGTATAAAAACCGTCACCCTGGAAATAGATGGGGAATATGGTTTTGGTTGGTTAAAAGGAGAAAATGGCGTGCACCGTTTGGTTCGTATTTCTCCATTTGACAGTAATGCCAAACGCCATACTTCTTTTGCATCGGTTTATGTATATCCCCTGGTAGATGATAGTATTGAAATTGACATAAACCCCGCAGATATCGAGATAACCACTGCAAGGTCTAGTGGTGCTGGTGGACAAAACGTCAACAAGGTAGAAACCAAAGTTCAGCTGGTGCATAAACCTAGCGGTATACAGATTTCTTGTTCAGATTCCAGAAGCCAGCATGACAATAGGGCTACCGCTCTTAAAATGCTTAAATCACAATTGTACGAAATAGAGCTTAGAAAAAAAATGGAAGCACGGCAGGAGATAGAGTCCTCAAAAATGAAAATAGAATGGGGTTCCCAAATCCGAAATTATGTAATGCATCCCTATAAATTGGTAAAGGATGTACGTACTGCCGAGGAGACTGGAAATGTCGATGCCGTTATGGACGGTAACATAGACCAGTTTTTAAAGGCTTATCTGATGATGATGGGGCAAAAAGAAGAGGAATAGCTGGTTGGCGAACGTAAATTTGAAAAATAGTCATAAATGATTAAAATATATCATAATCCCAGATGCAGGAAATCACGCGAAGGACTCCAATTATTAGAGAAATCTGGCAAGGAGTTTGAAGTAATCAAATATTTGGAAGAAATCCCAACCAAAGAAGAACTAAGAGAGGTTCTTGATTGTTTGGGTATAACACCGGAAAACCTGGTACGTAAAAATGAAACGATTTGGAAAGAAAACTATCGCGGTAAACTACTGTCCAATGAGCAAATTTTAGACGCCATGATAGCTCACCCAAAATTGATAGAGCGACCCATCGTCGTTAATGGTAATAAAGCGGTTATAGGTAGGCCAGCTGAGAACATATCCAGAGTTTTGTAGCTTCTGTTTATCTAAACAGAATATAAATTAAACGTTTTAACAAACCCTTAACCAAGGGGGATTAAACCAAAGTATAATTTTACAATCAAAGTCATGAGAAATTTAGGAAAAATAAGTTCTAGGCATTTCATCTTGTTTTTTATTCTGATTCTTTTCGGAGCAGAATTACAGGCCCAATTTGGAAGAGGGGGAGGCTTTGGCAGAGGAGGTTTCGGTAACGGCAGACAACGAAACCCAATACCCCAGGCGCAGGACAACCCTAAACCACCGGAGCCTAAAACCGCCGAACAAATCGTTGACGAAGAAATGCCATCCATTATCGAAGCGTTAAGTTTAAACGCTTTTGAAGCGGCCGTAATGAGTTCAACGTTAAAAAAGTACGTGCAAGAACGTATCGAATTACAAATCCTGGAACTACCTGCCGATAAGATGCGGGAAGCTTATGAAAAAATCACAAAACGGCAAGACGAAGAATTAAAAGTAGGGCTTCCACCGGAAAAGTATGAAGCATTTGTTGAGCTCCAAAAAAATGGTGTCAACAAGACCCTAAAAAATAAAAAGAGAGAAAAAAAGAAAAAAAAGAAAAAATCTAAAACTTAGCATGCATAAATTCCTTCCCTCGCTATTCATCCTTTTACTCACATTTTCATACGGTCAACGCCCACAAGGCAAAAGACCAAACCCGATAAAAATAACAGGGACAGTTTTAGACAAAGATACCGATCAACCTCTTGAATATGCTACTTTGGTTCTCCAAAGTATACGAAACCCGGATAAAATCACGGGAGGAATAACTGACATAAACGGAAAATTCAATGTAGAGGCTTTTCCAGGAAAATATAACGTTAGAGTCGAATATATTTCTTACAAGACTTATGTTTTGGAATCACAAACATTTCAAAGCTCTACAGATTTAGGAATCATCAAACTTGGTTTGGATGTAGCCCAGCTAGAGGCAGTCGAAGTTGTGGGCGAGAAGACTTCAGTCGAGGTAAGGCTTGATAAAAAAATATATAACGTCGGTAAAGATTTAACCAATAGTGGTGCTACCATAAGTGATGCCTTGGACAACATACCTTCGGTAACCGTTGATGTAGATGGTGCCATCGCACTTCGAGGTAATGGCAACGTTAGAATACTGATCAACGGTAGACCGTCTGCTCTGGCAGGTTTTGGTTCAACCGATGCCTTGCAACAACTTCCTGCTGATGCCATCGAAAAGGTAGAAGTGATTACCAGCCCATCGGCACGCTATGATGCAGAAGGTACAGCTGGTATTTTGAATATAGTCCTTAAAAAGGAAAAAACACGGGGATTTAATGGCACCATAAATACCAATATCGGTTATCCCGAAAGGGCCGGCATAACAGCTAACCTTAATTTGAGGACCAATAAGTTCAACCTGTTCAATACCATAGGATACTCTTACAGGAGACCTCCGGGGAATGGTTTTTTTGACAATACTTATTTTGACGGCGCTTTTGATAGAATCATTGAAGATAGAGATATAATTAGGTCAAATAGCGGCTTTAACGCCAACTTGGGGATAGAGTACTTTTTAACGGAAAGCTCTTCGCTCACCGCAAGTATATTTGGTAGAATAAACGATGGTGAGGATATCACCGAGAACAATACCACCCGTTTTGTTTCAAACAGTATAGACAGCCGAACCTTGAGGCGTGAAATTGAAATAGAGGATGAAAAATCGTATCAATTGTCCATAAACTACAATAACGACTTTAATGATGAAGGCCATAAGCTTACCGCCGACTTTCAGTATTCCTATGATGAAGAAGTAAAACCAACAACAATCATTGAAAACAATACGTTTCCCAACGAGCAAGCCATCGCTAGTGAGAATATCAATGAAATCGAAAAGCAAAATGAGGTCTTGATACAGGCAGATTATGTTCTACCTATGGGCGATGCTCAATTTGAAGCAGGCTACAGGGGCAATTTTGAAGAGAACGATAATGACTTTAGCCTCGAAGAATTAAATTTGGAAACCAACATTTTTGTACCCAATCTTGGGCTGACCAATCGTTTTATATTCAACCAAAATGTAAATGCAGTTTATGCACAGTATGGAAACAAATATGGGAAATTTTCATTTTTAACAGGCCTAAGGCTAGAAAACACCCAGCTTAAGGGGGAAGTCATTGGAGTAGACGTAACCACATTACAGGAAATATTAGGACCCGAAATTGATTTGGATTTTGACAAAAACTATCTTGGTCTTTTTCCCACTGTAAACCTAACCTATGAACTTGCTGAAAACGAAAATATAACCTTGGGTTACAATCGGCGAATCAACAGGCCCAGAGGTTGGTTCATCAATCCTTTTCCCTCTCGTTCCAGCAGAACCAATGTTTTTCAAGGAAATCCCGATTTAGACCCAGCTTTTGCAAATGCATTTGATTTGGGGTATTTAAAACGATGGAAAAAATTGACCCTCACATCATCGGTTTATTATCAAAAAGAAACCAATTCGTTTGAAAGAATACAAGAAGAAACCGGTGAAATCACCACCGATGGTATCGTTATCATCCGATCAATCCCCATCAACCTTTCCACAAACGAACGTGTAGGCGCCGAACTGGGACTGCTATACAATCCGACCAAATGGTGGCGAATAAACGGTAGTTTCAACTTTTTTCAATTTAATTCGGACGGGGTGTTCAACGGCATTGATTTCGGTGCAAAAAACACAAGTTGGTTTTCTCGTTTTAGCTCAAAAGTAACATTGCCCGCAAAAATTGATTGGCAAACCAACGCATTTTATCGTGGCCCCACGCAAAACGCACAAACTGAAAATGAAGGCATTTTCTCAATCAATATTGCCTTGAGCAAAGATATTTTAAAGGATAAGGGTACCATTGCCTTTAATGTAAGTGATTTACTGAATTCCAGAAAGCGAATGTCGTTTACCCAGACACCTTTTTTTACTTCCGATAGTGAATTTCAATGGAGAGAACGTCAATTTACGCTTTCTTTCGTTTACAGGATAAATCAGAAAAAACAGAATAGCAACAACCGGAAGCGGGATGAAAACAGCAATGACGATGAGGAATATTAATACATAAGAAATCAACAAAAAAGCAGCCAATCGGCTGCTTTTTTTATTGTCCGTTGCGTTTAGCCCTTCTGGCTTCTCGCTTTTCTTTAAAAAACTCGATAAGGTTACCCGTTAACCAGTAAGGAATAACAAAGGTCAATAAAAAAATCATTAGCCAAAAACCGATGGTCAATATGGTCAAAAACGCTAAAAATCCTAAATATTGGTCAAATTCAAACATTATCTACACATTTATGATACAAAGATACTTGGAAATGGTCTAAATCTGCAAACCAAAATGAAAAAAATCTTCCATTTTAATTTTAAAAGCCATGGTATCATTATATAAAAGCTATATTTTACCTTTGTCTTATCCGAAAAAATAACGATATGAGTTTTAGAATAGAAAAAGATACTATGGGCGAGGTAAAGGTACCCGCCGATAAATATTGGGGTGCCCAAACTGAGCGTTCCCGAAATAATTTTAAAATAGGCGCACCGGCTTCTATGCCGTTGGACATTGTGTATGGCTTTGCTTATCTTAAAAAAGCCGCTGCGCATACCAATTGTGAATTGGGTGTGCTCTCCCAAGAAAAAAGGGATTTGATTTCTCAAGTATGCGACGAAATACTGGAAAACAAGCATGATGACCAGTTCCCCTTGGTTATTTGGCAAACTGGTTCCGGAACTCAGAGTAATATGAACGTTAACGAAGTAATCGCCAATAGAGCACATGAAATTGCTGGAAAAAAAATAGGGGAAGGTGACAAAACCATTCAGCCCAATGATGATGTAAACAAATCCCAGTCCTCCAATGATACTTTTCCAACGGGAATGCATATTGCAGCCTATAAAAAAATAGTGGAAGTTACCATTCCCGGAGTCACCGCCTTGAGAAATACATTACATAAAAAATCGATAACATTTCACGACGTGGTCAAAATAGGGCGTACCCACTTAATGGATGCTACCCCATTGACGCTAGGGCAGGAATTTTCAGGCTACGTTTCCCAATTGGACCATGGTTTGAAAGCCTTGAATGCAACGTTAGACCATCTAAGCGAACTCGCACTTGGTGGTACGGCAGTCGGTACTGGATTGAACACACCACATGGCTATGATGTTCTAGTGGCCAAATATATAGCCGATTTTACCAAATTGCCTTTCAAGACCGCTGATAACAAGTTTGAAGCGTTAGCAGCGCATGACGCCATTGTAGAAACCCACGGTGCACTCAAGCAGTTGGCGGTATCGCTAAACAAGATAGCCAATGACATTCGTATGATGGCTTCGGGACCTCGTTCAGGTATAGGCGAAATACTAATACCAGCCAATGAGCCGGGCAGTTCAATTATGCCAGGTAAAGTGAATCCTACACAGTGCGAAGCATTGACCATGGTTTGTGCACAGGTTATGGGCAATGATGTGGCCATTGGTGTCGGTGGCACCCAAGGGCATTACGAACTTAATGTATTTAAACCCATGATGGCGGCTAACCTTTTACAGTCGGCGCAGCTCATTGGTGATGCCTGTGTGAGTTTTGATGTTAATTGTGCCCAAGGCATTGAGCCCAACCATAAAATCATTAAGCAATTGTTGAACAATTCATTAATGCTGGTAACCGCACTTAATACAAAAATAGGCTACTACAAAGCTGCTGAAATAGCCAATACGGCCCATGAAAACGGTACGACCCTAAAAGAAGAAGCCATTAACCTTGGGTATGTAACGGCCGAAGAATATGATGAATGGGTAAAGCCCGAAAAAATGGTTGGTTCGTTAAAGTAAACATCAAATAACAATTTATTGAACAGAAATTAAAAAAGGGACTGTCAATGAAGATAGTCCCTTTTCTCTATAAATGGATAGTGTTTAAATACCCCGCTTTTTACTTCAGTTCAAATTTATTCGTGGCCAATAATTTTAACTGGCTATCATAAACATTTACCATATGCGTTCCCTTTTGGAATTCGCTTGCCGGTTTGGAAATGTAATCACAAATATCCAAGTTCTTGTTTTCGTAATAGAAATTAGTCCCTTTGCTATATGTGATAGAAGCACCAGAATCATTGGATTTAGCAAATGACTCGCCAAGAACGTTGCCCTGTGGGTCTAAGACCTCAATGTAAAACTCTCTGTCACCTGCTTGGGCAATCACGTTGTCGGCAACTGTAAAACATACCTTTAACTTATCCGTCTTGTTAGCTCTTGATGTAGAAACCAATTTGCCATTGTTACGCTCTTTGACGGCGTCAATGGACATTTTGGACAAGTTTAAGGCAGAACCTTTTTCTACAACATCGGCCAATTGCGTATTTTGCACTACCAAAGAATCATTAAAAACAGTTTGCTTTTCCAATTCAACAAAAGTACTGTCTCTTTGCATCGCCAAGAAAGAGTTGGACTGTGTTAAAGAATCCACTTGCTTTAATAAACGCTCTCTTTGTCTCTTTAAATCGGATACCTGCCTTCTGTATCTTGATAATGAAGCAATGTCCGCTTTCATGTTTTTGACAGAATCAATATACTTTGCAATATTGTCCCTGGCACTAACCAATTCTTCATTGGTCGCATTGCTCTCTAAAATAGCTTTGTCATATTCGGATTTTAGGCTGTTCAGATCAGAAACCACATAATCCTTTTCTTTCATTAAATCTGCGGTCACCTTTTGCTTATCTTGGTATAAGCTAACGGTGTAAATGACCACGCCTAGTAATATAACGCCTAAAAGACCAGCTATCACTTTTAAACCATTGTTACTTTTTGTTTCACTCATAATAATAAATTTAAAATTCTAACTTATTAACTTAATTGTTTGTTTGTATCAGTCATATATACGAGGTAATTTTATTTTTAGACGTTGCGGTATATTTTTGCTGGATTATCCGTACCGATAAATCGATATATTTACTCCACTCCCCTTAAGCATTCAAATACCCATGGCCATTGAAATAATACCCTTTCATGAAAAATATGCACAGCGGTTCAAGGAACTGAATACATCATGGTTGAAAAAATATTTTTATGTGGAAGAAAAAGATACCGTTCTTCTGGATAATTCAAAAGCAGTCATTATTGATACGGGCGGATATATATTTTTTGCTAAATACAATACAGCGATTGTGGGCTGCTTTTCTTTTATAAAAATTGATGATACCCATTACGAACTAGGTAAAATGGCCGTAGATAGCAATTTTCAGGGCTTGGGAATAGGCCAAGAGCTTTTACGATTCGCATTGGATTTTTCCAAAAAACAAGGTTGGCACAAAATCACGCTATATTCAAGCACTAAATTACCCCATGCGCTTTATCTTTATAAGAAATATGGTTTTGTGGAAATTGATTTGGAAAAGGATTTACCCTACGCCCGTAGCGATATTAAAATGGAACTTTTATTACATAAAACTAAATCAAAATGAAAAATACAATTTATGTTGGCCTTATAGCCGGACTACTATTTTTTAACTGTAAGGAAAACCAAAAAAAGAACGAAACGATAAAAGTTGTCGCCAATACCCAAACCACGACAAAAGAAAAACCTGAATTGAAGATAATCCCTATTGAACATGCGACCACTGTTTTGGAATGGGGCGATATTGTTGTTTATGTAGACCCAGTTGGTGGTGCAAAAGCCTTTGAAAACCAAAAACAACCCGACCTAATTCTCATTACCGATATACACGGTGACCATTTAAGCGTAGAAACGCTAGAGGCATTGAACACCAAAAAAGCCAAAATTATTGTTCCGCAGGCAGTAGCCGACAAGATTCCCAGTGAGTTTACACCCCAGTTAGATGTGCTGAACAATGGGGAAAACAAAGAGCGTTATGGCATAACAATTGAAGCCATTCCCATGTACAATCTGCGCAAAGAAGCCCTAAAATTTCACGAGAAGGGGCGTGGTAATGGATATGTATTGAATATGAATGGGCAACGCATCTATTTTTCGGGAGATACCGAAGATATTCCCGAAATGAGGGCATTGAAAAATATTGATAAGGCTTTTGTGTGCATGAACCTGCCCTACACCATGACCGAAGAAAGTGCGGCATCCGCTGTTTTGGAATTTCAACCCGAACAAGTATATCCGTATCACTACAGGGGAAGACCGGATGTAAGTGATGTGGCCAAATTCAAAAATTTGGTGAACGGCGCAAATCCCGATATTGAGGTAATTCAGCTAGATTGGTATCCAAACGATACGTTTTAAAATATTGTCAAATCTAGTAAAACCAAAAATGCCATAATGGTCGCAAACCCTAAAAATCAACGTATCAACTTTTTGTACTTTATACGTTTAGGAATCAAGTCACCCCCTAAACGCTTCTTTTTGTTTTCCTCATAATCAGAGAACGAACCTTCAAAGAAGTATACTTGTGAGTCGCCCTCAAAGGAAAGGATATGGGTACAGATACGATCCAAGAACCAACGGTCGTGAGAAATAACAACGGCACAACCCGCAAAGTTTTCAAGACCTTCTTCCAGTGCACGTAAAGTATTTACATCCAAATCATTAGTAGGCTCGTCCAACAGCAATACGTTGCCTTCTTCTTTTAAGGTCATTGCCAAATGTAAGCGGTTGCGCTCACCGCCTGAGAGCATATTTACCTTTTTGTTCTGTTCACTGCCCGAAAAATTAAATCTGCTTAGATAGGCTCTCGAGTTTACTTGGCGACCTCCCATCATGACCAACTCCTGTTCGTCACTAAAATTTTGCCAAATGGTTTTTTCTGGGTCGATATTGGAGTGGCTTTGGTCTACATAAGCGATTTTGGCCGTATCGCCCACCTCAAATTCCCCGCTATCGGGAGTTTCCTCTCCCATAATCATTCTAAAAATAGTGGTTTTTCCAGCTCCGTTAGGTCCTATGACACCTACAATACCAGCTTGTGGCAGCGTAAAGTTCAAATCCTCGTACAATAGTTTATCGCCATAGGCCTTGCTAACGCCCTTTGCTTTAATAACATTGGTACCAAGTCGCGGACCATTAGGGATATAAATCTCCAGCTTCTCGTCCAGTTGTTTTTGGTCTTGGCTCATAAGCTTGTCATAGTTCTTCAAACGAGCTTTTTGTTTGGTTTGCCTACCTTTTGCTCCCTGACGTACCCAATCCAACTCACGTTCCAGGGTTTTTTGTCTTTTTGAGGCTTGCTTGCTTTCCTGTGCCAATCGTTTTGCTTTTTGATCTAACCAACTGGAATAGTTTCCTTTCCAAGGAATGCCTTCTCCCCTATCCAGTTCTAAAATCCAACCTGCGACGTTATCCAAAAAATACCTATCGTGCGTAACTGCGATGACCGTTCCTTTATAGCTTGCCAAATGATGCTCCAACCAATGTACCGATTCTGCATCCAAATGGTTGGTAGGCTCGTCTAGCAATAATATTTCCGGTTCCTGTAACAATAATCGGCACAAGGCCACGCGCCTTCTTTCCCCTCCGGAAAGTACGCTTATTTTTTTATCGGAATCCGGTGTACGCAAGGCATCCATGGCAATTTCTAGCTTGGTATCCAGTTCCCAAGCATTGGATGCATCAATTTTGTCCTGAAGTTCGGCTTGCTTGTCCATTAACTTCTGCATCTTGTCCGCATCCTCATATACCTCGGGTAGCCCAAACATATCGTTGATCTTGTTATACTCGTCCAATATGGCCACGGTATCGGCCACGCCTTCTTTAACAATTTCCAAAACGGTCTTATCTTCATCCAACTGAGGTTCCTGCTCCAAATACCCAACATTATACCCTGGGGAAAAGACAACATCGCCCTGATAATTTTTATCCTCACCCGATATTATCTTCAATAAAGTGGATTTACCTGAACCGTTGAGACCCAAAATGCCTATTTTGGCACCATAGAAAAAACTCAAATAAATATTTTTAAGTACAGGGGTATTGGCTGTTTTATAAGTTTTTGTAACCCCCGACATAGAAAAAATGACTTTCTTATCGTCGCTCATTTGTTATTCTTAGTTTACGAATTGAAAAGTTAATATAATTATAGTGTAGATTGATAATATATTGTTTTTTGGTCACACTCTACCTTTAAGGGCATTGAAGACCCATGCAATGGCAAAAAAACCGATACCTACCGAGGCAAAACCCCATCCGGCAACATCATCATACCTAAAGGCTCCCAGAGCTATAAGCGCACATCCCACAAAAATCATGATAAAGGTAGCCCAAGCGAGCACTGTGTTTTTATTCATTCCCATAGTATTTTTGGTTTAATTGGTCGGTAACTTCAAATATCGGAAATTTAGGAGAATTGTATTGTTGTATAGTGCAAAAGTTTACATGGGTTACTTTTCAAAAGGAAATTTTACTCCCGTTAAACCCCGTACCTTATCCAATAAATCTATCAAATCAATGCTATTTTGGTGGCTCCATATCTTACTTTCCAACATATTATTTCGTAGACAACTATGCACTTCCTGTATTTCATGGTAGTAGCCCTTGCCCATGGTGGGTTTATCTATAACTTTAATCGAATCATTCATCTCTATGGAAAAACCCTGTGCCTCATGCCATCTTGGGTGAATATGAATAGTACCATTTGTTGCTGAAATCTCGGCCTTCATTTCGGACTTTGAATTTAGTCCACTATACAATACGGCGTGGGCACTTTCATATTCAAATATCATAGCTGTCTGTATTTCTACCCCCGTGGCATAAAATTTGGAGGATGCCTGAACATGTCTTGGTTTTCCCAATAGAAGATACGCTAAAAATATAGGATAAATACCAATGTCCAAAAGTGTACCGCCTGCCAAGTCGGGATTTAGTATTCTTCCCTTCTCGTCCCTGTCCAATGCGTAAAAGGCAAAATCTGCATGTATATATTTAATCTCGCCGATAGTCCCAGTATTAACCATTTGTTTGACACTTTGTATGGTCGGGTTAAATCTGCTCCAAAGTGCTTCCATTAAAAACACCTTATTCTTTTTGGCAGAAACTATCATTTTTTTAACCTCATTACCATTCGTCCCCATTGGTTTCTCGCAAAGTACATGCTTACCGTGGTCCATAGCCTGGATTGACAGTTCTGCATGGTGGGTATGTGGTGTTGCTATGTAAACTGCATCAACATCTTTGCATTCAAAAAGCTCTTGATAGCTACCAAAACCGTACTTGGACCCATACTGTTTTGAAAAACTTTTGGCCTTATCTATACTTCTGGATGCTACGGCGGTAAGTTCGGCATCTTCAACAATCAACAAATCTTGTACAAAGTTGTGGGCAATATTTCCAAGCCCCAGTATTCCCCAACGTATTTTTGAGTTCATTTATCCAAAATATTTTATCAAAGTTAATAAATATTACTCCTTATCTTTACGGGTAAAAGAAAGCACAAATAATGGATATTAACTTCAACAAAAACGAAGACCACAATAAACTTTTACTTTCCGAACTTAAAAAAAGGTTGGCCCAAGTTAGTCTGGGCGGCGGAAATTCCAGAATAGAAAAACAACACGCCCAAGGTAAAATGACCGCAAGGGAACGCATCAATTATTTACTGGACGATAAAAAGGATAGTATAGAAATAGGGGCTTTGGTAGGCGAAGGAATGTATGAGGAACATGGTGGATGCCCGTCAGGTGGAGTTGTTATCAAAATAGGTTACATACAAGGTAAACAATGCATCGTTGTTGCCAATGATGCAACGGTCAAAGCTGGCGCATGGTTTCCGATAACCGGTAAAAAAAACCTAAGGGCACAGGAAATAGCTATTGAAAACAAATTACCGATAATTTATCTAGTTGATAGTGCCGGGGTTTATCTACCGATGCAAGACGAAATTTTCCCCGATAAGGAACATTTTGGCCGTATCTTTAGAAACAATGCAGTTATGAGCAGTATGGGAATCACCCAAATAGCTGCTGTAATGGGAAGTTGTGTCGCAGGTGGGGCCTACCTGCCTATCATGAGTGACGAAGCTTTGATCGTTGATAAGACCGGGAGTATATTTTTGGCAGGTAGCTACTTGGTCAAAGCGGCAATCGGAGAAGATATTGACAATGAAACCTTGGGCGGTGCCTCAACGCATAGTGAAATAAGTGGAGTGACCGATTATAAAGCCAAAGATGATGCCGATGCATTGGACACTATCAAGAACATCATTGGTAAAATAGGTGATTTTGACAAGGCCGGTTATAACCGAACAGCGCCAAAAAAACCTAGGGAAAAAACCGAGGAAATCTTTGGTATACTCCCCAAGTCACGTTCCGACCAGTACGATATGGTAGAAATCATAAAAAGATTGGTAGATGATTCTGAATTTGAGCAGTATAAAGAAGGCTATGGAAAAACCATTTTAACCGGTTATGCACGTATTGATGGTTGGGCCGTAGGCATAATTGCCAATCATAGGAAAGTGGTCAAGACCAAGAAAGGCGAGATGCAATTTGGCGGTGTAATTTATTCCGATTCTGCCGATAAAGCCACCCGGTTCATAGCCAATTGTAATCAAAAGAAAATTCCCTTGGTCTTTTTACAAGATGTTACCGGGTTCATGGTAGGGAGTAAGAGTGAGCATGGCGGCATTATCAAAGATGGTGCAAAAATGGTCAATGCCGTCAGCAATTCGGTAGTTCCAAAATTTACCATAGTAATCGGGAACAGCTATGGTGCGGGAAATTATGCCATGTGCGGCAAGGCCTACGACCCTAGGCTCATCGTGGTTTGGCCGAGTGCTGAACTTGCTGTAATGAGCGGTAATTCAGCGGCCAAAGTTTTATTGCAGATTGAAAAAGCCTCTTTAAAAAAGAAGGGGGAAGAAATCACTGCCGAAAAAGAAAAACAACTCTTCGATAAGATAAAAAACCGATACGACAATCAGGTTTCACCTTACTATGCGGCCGCCCGCTTATGGACCGATGCCATTATTGATCCAAGAGATACCCGCAAATGGATATCAATGGGAATAGAAGCCGCAAACCATGCACCTATTGAAAAACCCTTTAACATGGGGGTTTTACAGGTATAAACAATCATTTGGGACTCATGACTACGTTGAGAACGGGCCTATCTTTTACTTTGACCGAACGCCTTTGCATATTATCATGATCAAAAATCAACATGTCCCCGGTTATGCCATTGATTCTATATTTGCCGTTTGAGTCAGTTTGGGTCTCTTTGTTGGTATTGTGATTCAATACTTTAACTTTACCCAACGGTTTACCCATGTAAAAAACCATACCGAATATTTCATTTTCCGGGTTTTGACTACTCTTGGCAGGTTTAGCTTTATGGCTTTTTGGTTTCTTTTCTGAATATAAAGTTGTATTAACATAATACGCCATGGTAGCATTTGGTATAATTTCCCATTTTCCCTGACTTGCATATTTTTTATATGAATTACGATAATCATTTTTTGATGTGTAAAGAACTAAATATATATTTTGATCACCATATATCTGCAACAGTTCTAAACCAACGATAAAATCATCATTTACAAATATCGTATAGGGCAATAAATCTACCGTAACCGTTCGTGCGTTCTTTTTTATGGTATATAGGATAGGTTTTCCACTTTTGTTCAAATTTACTCCCGGGCACTTACTTTTGCTATCATCATCATAAATATTGATGCGGACCAATATACTATCCAGCGGAGCTTCCCGAACTTCAAAAGATAGTTTATTCAACTTTCGGAGTCCTTTTTTCACTTTTATTTCGGTGGCCAATTCGCCGCCCAATGCGATATCATCTTTCCAATATCCAAATTTTTTGGGATTTATTTTATCATAGCCTACCAAATCATCTATTTTATAACTTGCTTTATTGGTAACCACAACTTCGTTCAAAGAAATCACGTCTGGCTGCATTTGTATTGTTGGATATTCGTTGAATACAAATTCCAAATCCGGAATCGCTTTTTTAATGGGCACGTATCCCAAAGAAGAAAATATAAGCGAATCGTTTGCGGTATATTTGGAACTATCCAACTCTAAGTGAAAAATACCATCTTCATCGCTTACCGTACCGATACCTTGTTCAAAAATACCAATATTAACATAGGGTAAGACCTTACCTGTTTTACCGTCATAAACTATGCCTTTATAATCTTTTTGTGCCGAAGCATTCGCAGTGATGCAGATAATGAGCAATACCCTTAGAAAACTATGATACATTCATGTATTTATTTTGAAGCCAATTTTACACTGTGGGAAAGGGTAAACAATTCTTGTGATACGTTTTTCAGGGATAGCTTGAATATTCTTATTTCTTTGGACTGTGAAGCTGTACCATAGTTATGATATACCGTTACTTTTAGATATGAAGGCGTTAGCGTTTTATTTCCCATGTACGTTGTATTTACCTTCCAAGTGCCGACGAGGGAATCATCAATCAAATATTCTTCACATGAATACCCCTTTAATTTTTCGTCTCGTATACGTTCTGCATTGGCTTCTTGATTATGTTTCCAGTTGTAATAATGGCCTTGGGGGTTTACGAATTGTAAATTGAACTCGGCCTCGCTATCGTTCCACTCAAAAACCATTCGTGTTCCTATATTTTCTTTTTTGGTGTTCGAAAATTTTGATTTTCTATCATTTACCAAATGCTTTCCGTGCAAATCCAAAAGGTTGTCAAACTCCCTTCTCATAGTTTCGGTAAAAGCCAAATCTTTTGCTATAATAAAACCTTCTTGTATCAAATAATCATATCGTGAAAATATAGCGGCCGCCCTTTTAAAATTACCAATGTTGCGATAACTGTTCGCCAAATCCAAATACGACTGAGCGTAATGCGGCCTAAGAATAAAAATGTCCTTGTACAGTTGATTTGCCATTTCAAAATCCCCTGCTTCCTCGTATACATAGGCAAGTGCCTTTAAAGCGACCGGATTATCTTGAAACACATCCCATTGATTTTGGATGACAGCTTCTGAAAAATCCATAGCGTTCCAAACATCCTTGAAATACTTATGGGCATCAATGGCATAGTGGAAAGAACTGCTGTACCTCTGCATCTGCTCCTTATAAATGGCCATAGCCGCTTCCAAATTTTTCGCTGCTCTAAGCTTTTTTAGGTAATTGGGGGCATTAGCCTCAAGTGCGTTAGCGGTAATGACATTGCCATCAAAAATATTATTGCGGACTCTGGCCAAATCATACGGCTTTTTGGTACCCGGTTCAGTAAGAAAGTTGGCTCCTTTGGTATTTATAACGACCACTCCACCTCCTCCTGCGAATCCATACCTGACTGTTGCGGAGAAACCATAGAGTATGGCTATTCTCTCCATGTTCTCTGGCATTATGAACAACGGTGTTTCCCTAAATATCTGTCCATCAACATCATATATGGCACCCGAAGCATTGTTTAAAGACCCGATTCCGCGTATCGTTATACCACCACCGTTTGTACAATTTCCAAAAACCCGTACTCCGCTAAACCGAGCTCTCAGTACATCTAAAATGCACAAACTGGCACCGTTGAAATTACTTTCGTTCAAAACCTCCATTTTCACAGAGGATGTCTCGGTATCGATAAACCCAAATGCCGTATTAATCAGATTGGGGTTTGTTCTATATTCCGCTCGCATTTGGTCTTGGCTTTTTAAACGAGACCTACTTACGGTGACCTCTTTCAATTTTGTCAATTGCTGGGTCATTTTAATATTCAGGATACGGGTAACATCCTCAACTATTATTTCCAATGTATTCATACCGGGATACGTAAAAGTAAGGATATCCCCCTCTTTTGCCGCTATGATATAACTACCATCGGTATCAGAAACAATTTCAAAATCACTGCTTGTATTGGAAACGACTACACTGGGCAAAGGCGCATTCATATGCAATATCTTACCCTTAATATCTTTAAGCGCTTCTTCTTGCTGCTGACCATACGATAATGTGACAAAAAGAAACAATAGGAGTGGTAGTAGAATTCTGTTCATGACTTACTGCATTATTTACATACATAAGATACAATATAAGCGTAAGAAATATCGTATTGATGCCGTAAATTAACAACAATTTAAATATTGTAAAAAATTGAAAATAAAGATGTTAATTTCCCAAATGCGTTTTGACCCTAGGTATTAAAAGCAATTCTGTTTGCCTACCATTTACGTACCTAAACCCTTCTTCCCCAAAGAATCCGGCTTCTTCCAACATAATGCGTATGTCCCGTTTCCATTCGGGAACGGTAATGGTCGTATTCAGCTCTATCGCGTAAACCGTATTTGGATTCAAAGGGTAATTTTCTCCATCATCTTTCATCACGCCGCCTTGAGAATCCCACATACCTATGGTCGTACCTGCCGAATGCCCATATGAACCCAGCGGATGGGTATAAATGGCAGGTCTTATTCCCGCAGCTTTAGCTGCGGATAGCGATTTTGCCAATATTTGATTTCCAGTGCGCCCCTTAATCATATTTTTAGTCAAAAAGTCCTGAACCGTATTACCGTCCTTTAAACCGTTCACAAGAAAATCCGGAGCATATTTCTCTTCCGGTTTTAGTACATAGGCCAATTCCTGACAATCGGTATTTAGTCTTAGATAGGTAATACCAAAATCACAGTGGAGCAAATCTCCCGGCAAAATTACCGTGTCATCCGGTCTGCCGGAAAACGAATATAAATGGCCAACGAGATCCTCACTGGTACGCTGTACGTCAACTGTGGGATGAAACCAGGTTTCCAGGCCCAAATCGGTTACTTTTTGGCGCATCCACCACTCCACTTCGGTTGTGGTCGTTATACCCGGGGTAATCACTGTTTCCGAAAATGCCTCCGCAATGATATCATGGGTGATATCAACCAACTGATTATAGATGACCATTTCCCTTTCTGTTCGGGTCTCGATCCAGCGAACGGCCAACTGTTCGGCCGAAACTATTTTGGAGTGATATTTTTTGGGCAAGTTGGCCATAAACTCATCATAATCGGTCTTATCCAGACCATCGGCTATATTGTGATCTTTAGAAAAATTCAGGCCAATTTTTGAAGGATTTCGTTCCGCTATCAACTGCACCAATCTTTTCCACTGGTTTGGCTCTTTTTCCTTATCCCAAGCAGATTTAATGTTTTTTCCGACATCATAACGGGCAACAGCCAATTTTTCGATTGTATTTTTCAATATGTCCCTATAAAAAAGCAAGATCGTTCTTCTTCTTGCATTCAACCAGGTAGACGGCAGCATGGTCTTGAGTACAGGATCTTCATTATATTCACGTGAAATTACTATCCACATATCAATATCGGTGCGATCCATGAGTGTGGGAAGAAGTTGATCAAAACGCTCCGCCAAAATTTCATCTATCACCCTCGCCCTTTCGTGTTCGGGAAGGATTTGTTGGGCAGAACTTAAAATCGAAAAAAGCACATAAAACAACAGTAAAATTCTTTGCATGATATAGTTTGATTATGCCATGAAAATACAAAATTGTATGCTTTTCCCGAAAGGGTCATGAAAATGTTGAACAGTTATTTATCGATATCGAAAGTAGTTCTCCGCAACGGGATTATTCGATATTTTCACACTTTCTATGTCCGCCACATTCAAACTGTTCAAAATAGAAGCATCGTACCTGACACCATCTACGATAACCACGGTGTTCGTATCGCCACGCATACGGATATTGGGAATGGCATTCGTACCAGTATTTGTATTGGGATAAACAGTTGTCCCAGGCACCTTTGCTATGATAGCATTATACATATCTTGGGGCAAGGCCCAATCATCATTGGTGATCGTATAGATTCTAAACGGTAGATAAGAATCCAAAGCCTTGTCTTGAATGGCAATAGCACCGGCTTTACATGCTAAGGTAAAAGATGTGTCAACGTTAGCTTCTTCCTGATTTTCGTTCAGGATCAAATCTTTTACGACTTCAACTTTTTGAGTTTGGGCATTGATAATCGTAACCCATAATAACATGATAAAAAAGGCGGATTTATTTTTCATTTGATTCGATTTTTAGAATTCGATATGAACTTATTACAAATTCATCAACGAGGAAACCTACAATGAGGGAAAGCAACTTTTTAATGAGTGAAGCCTATGTGGTTAGTAATGCCAAAGTGTTTGATCTGTTTATCTTTCCATTTTTGGCTTTTGAGAACTTTGGAAGAACAAAAACATCTTTGGGTATTTGATGTTTTGAAAGCCCATTGGTTTTATTCAATATTTTTTTCACATGTTCTACGCTGATATTCCCTTCTACAACCAAAACCAAACTCTCACCGAGCATATCATCTGGTAATCCTGCAACAAAAAATGTATTTGATATTGTTTGTGAAAGAATGGATTCAATTTGTTCAGGAATTAGTTTTATGCCACCGGAGTTGATAATATTATCATACCTACCCAACCATCTGAACTTGGTAGTGGAAATTAAATCTACAATATCATTGGTGATAATCGGTATATTCGAAATTTTTGGGGCATCTATAATTAAACAACCTCTTTCATCTATTTCAAAATATACATTCGGTAAAGCTGTAAAAACGTCATCAACGTTATCTGTTCCAATCGACAATGTTTTATTTATCTGTTTTACTGCAATATGGGTGATGGTTTCAGTCATGCCGTATGTTTCAAAAATATGGGCATCCATCTTTTTGACTTTTGCTTTCAGCGCACCTGAAAGCGGTGCTCCCCCTATGATCAACGTATCAATTATATCAATGTTTTCAATACTGTTTTGAAGTTGTAACGGTACCATTGCCCCGAAATCATACCGTTTTTCCACTTGTTGTAATGGGGAAGAAGAAGGTGTCACAACATCTATATGCAAACCAAGTACCAAAGCACGAACCAACATCATTTTGCCCGCAATAAAACCTGTGGGTAAACAGTGTAGCGCTTTATCCCCCGAGCTTAAACCAAAAAAACTACCTGTGGCCAGAGCTGAATTCACCATATGCTCTTTTTTAAGTGAAATGGGTTTTGGTATTCCCGTGGAACCAGAGGTATGAACGGTAACGAAATCCGAATCATCTAACCAGTCCAATAAAAAAACACCTATAACCTTTTCAAATGGCCTACCTTCCTTTATGAAGCTATAGGCTACTTCTTTTAAATCAGTAAAAGTATAGTGAACGTTATTTAGGCGAAAATCAGGATGAACGTTATGAAATGGTCTCAACTTTTGCTTCTTTTATCAAAAATTCTTCTTTACTTAAAACCCTGCCAGTTAGTTTTTCTTTCCAATTGGTCCAACTATATTTTTTGGAAAATATAAATAATAAAATGGGGTAAATCACCAGAACAGGGACTAAAACATCCCACCCCAAAACGGGGTCGGAGATATCCCGGTAGATGGAATCGGTCTGGAAAGCGGTCCAATCGGCCGTAAGCAATAAAGCTCCAATTAAATTGTTGGCCGCATGAAAACCAAGGGCAAGCTCCAATCCTTCATCCATCAACGTCAAAATTCCAAGGAAAAAACCCGTACCTATGTAATATATCATAATTCCGAATCCCAACTTAGTTACCTCGGGATTGCCTAAATGCATAATACCAAAGAGAATGGAAGTAATCACTAGTGGAGCCAACCTATTTTTGAAAGCTATGCCCAACCCCTGCATCATATGCCCGCGAAACAAGTATTCCTCAAAACTGGTTTGTAACGGAATCAAAAGAACGCCAATAATGGCCAAAATAAGGAAGGCCTTTAAGTTAAAGTTCAATACATAATCATCGGGCGACAAATAAATATCCAATAGTGTTAAGAAAACCGTTATTCCCCCCCATAGTGAAAATGCAAAAAATATTCGTTTCCAATCCACTTTTTTTCTTGAAGTGGTCAAAGATTTGATGGATTGTTGGTGCACTAAAAATGTCCATCCCAAAACAAGAAATAAACCAAAAACCAAAGGTGCCAGCAATAAGATAAGAACCAAATTTGACCCTAACTTTTCAATCATGCCTTGCATCAAATCTTCAGTACTTACCGGCGAATTTAAGGTCATGACATAATTAAGTGCCATAAAAGCCATAAAGCCGACCGGAATTATCAAATATTTCCAAAGTCCTATATTCCCTTTATATCCCTGTTCTATATACATAAATCTTCAATTAAGTTAGGTTTCCAGTTTTTGTTTTGGTCGTAGAAAATTGATCCGTTATCGACCGTTAACGGACTTTCAAAATTATTGGTATACAAACTTCCGGTGCCCAAGCCTTGGGGTAGTTTTATATTTTTCGTGAACGCCCATTGTGCAATGGCGTTAAGGCCAATATTGCTTTCCAGCGCACTGGTAACCCACCATCCGATCTTAAACTTTTCCGCCAAGGCAATCCATTCTTGACTGCCCGTGAAACCACCTACTAAACTTGGTTTAAGAATAATATATTGTGGTTGAATGGTTTGTAGCAATTTCTCCTTTTCCGTTACATCAAAAACACCTATTAATTCTTCGTCCAAAGCTATGGGCAGGGGTGTTTTTTCACATAAAGACCGCATTTTCCATATATTCCCCTTTGGGATAGGTTGCTCAATGGAATGAATGTCATAGTCTGCTAAAAGTTCTAGTTTGCCCAGGGCACGATCCAGAGAAAATGCCCCATTGGCATCTACCCTTAATTGAAGTTGTTTCTTGGAATATTTTTTTCGCAAAGATGCCAAAATAGAAAGTTCGCTATAAAAATCAATTGCCCCGATCTTCATTTTGATACATTTAAAACCTTCTTCGAGTTTTTGTTGTATCTGATGGTGCATAAAGCCAGGTTCGCCCATCCATATCAACCCGTTTATGGCTATCGGAGTTTCATTTTGGGTAAATTTGGACGAAAACAGCTCAAAAGGGTCTTTGGACGCCAAAGAAAGAAACGCTTGCTCGACCCCGAACTGTATACTGGGAAAAAACATCAAGGCTTTCCACAGGGCATCTTTGCCCAAGTGAATGTTGTTACATACCCACCTTAGTTTTTCCTCATATTCCGGTACATCATCAATGCTGAGGCCTTTTAACAGCCCACACTCCCCTATCCCCGTTTTGCCATCATTTTTTAGAATGATGAACCACGTCTCTTTTTGGGTCAATACCCCTCGGGACGTGCCACTTGGGCGCTTAAACTGTAAAATATGTTTTTTGTAGCCGGCCTGTATCATTATGATTTCAAATTTAACTATATTTTGAGAGAGATAATTCATGAATGGACAAGATAAACGGTAAAGTAGTTTGGATAACAGGAGCATCCTCCGGTATTGGTGAAGCATTGGCTTACCACCTGAGTAAAAAACAATGTAAACTGATTATTTCATCAAGAAAAATAGATGACCTCAAAAAGGTTAAGGATAACTGTGAAAATAATGATATCGTTCAAGTTCTTCAGATTGACTTGGCCAATCTGGATGAGATACGTACCTATGTCACAAGAGCCATGTCATTTTATGGTCATATTGATATTCTCATCAACAACGCAGGAATAAGTCAACGCTCTTTGATCGCCGAAACTCAAATAGAAGTGTATAAAAAACTCATTGATATCAACTATCTCGGCACCATAGCACTTACAAAAGACCTACTGCCCCATTTTGTGAAAAGAAAATCAGGCAAATTCGTAACCGTGACCAGTTTAATGGGCAAGTTTGGTTCGCCTTATCGTTCGGGATATTGTGGTGCAAAACATGCACTGCACGGTTTTTTTGACGTGCTACGAATGGAACATGAAAAAGACAGTATACAAGTGACGTTGATATGTCCAGGCTTTATTCGGACCAATGTGGCGAAAAATGCCCTAACGGGTGATGGTTCCCCACAGTTGAAAGAGGATAAAGCCACAGAAAACGGTCTCACAGCAGAAACTTTGGTCAAAAAAATGGTCAAAGCCATTGAAAGGAAAAAGTTTGAAGCCTACATAGGAAAGAAAGAAATCATAGGTGTTTACCTAAAGCGTTTCTTCCCAAAAATACTGCATAATGTAGTTTTAAAGAGTAGCGTTAGATAGTCATTGACTCCCCAATCCCAAGTAGGTTAAGGTCTTTCCCTGCTTTGGAAAATTTTTCAATGGCTTCTTTATGGTTTATTTCAATATACCCGAAAGTATCATAATGATAACCCAATACCGTATTACATTCTACAAAATCGGAAGCGATTATGGCGTCATCAACGCCCATTGTAAAATTATCGCCAATGGGCAAAATAGCTATATCCAATTTAGCGGATAATGGGATTAATTTCATGTCCATCGTCAGTGCCGTATCGCCAGCGATATAAACATTTTTATGTTCTGTAGATATTACAAATCCGCCTGGTTGACCACCATAGGAGCCATCGGGAAAAGATGACGTATGTATGGCATTTGTGTAAAGTACCGTTCCAAAATCAAATTTCCAGCGTCCGCCATGGTTCATTGGGTGGGTTTGTAAACCCTTGTTTCCAAAATGGGTTGCTATCTCATAATTTGCGATAACGGTCGCTCCTGTTTTTTCAGCGATTGATTCAACATCCAATATATGGTCTTGATGTGCGTGGGTCACTAAAATATAATCGGGATGCAGTGCATTTACATCAATTATACCGGCAGCTTTTTCATTACCAGTAATAAAAGGATCCACTAAAAGTGTTTGGCCATCAAATTCGAGAAGTATGGAAGCATGACCAAGAAATGTAATTTTCATTTTTGAAGGATTTATATACCTTCAAATTTATTTAAAATTAAACCAAAACCGAACTCCGTTGGCGGTTTTATCAATATTTAAAACAGATTGCAATTGATTTACCAAGCGGTTCATAAGGCGAATGCCCATTGAGGATTGGGTACGCTCATCGGTATCTTCGGGAAGTCCTATGCCATTATCGGTGTATTCAAAAAAGCCCTGTTCTGCATTTTTTCTTAGATGGATGTAGATTTTACCGTTATCATCCTTATCATCGGGAAATGCATATTTAAACGAATTGGAAACCAGCTCGTTGAGGATTAAACCAAAAGGGATGGCCCTGTCGATATCCAGTTCAACGCCTTCGGCATCAATAGTGATATTGATGTTATGCCCCCCCTTTTTGAATACCGACTGCACACTATTGACCAAACTTTCGATATACCCTTGCATTTCGATAACCGAAAGGTCATCGTTTTGATATAATTTTTGATGTATCAAGGCCATGGCCTTTACACGGCTCTTGCCTTCCTCCAAAGCTTCAATGGCCGCTTTGCTTCTGGTATTCTTGGTCTGTAAGCTCAATAAGCTTGAAACCATCTGCAAATTGTTTTTTACCCTATGGTGAATCTCTTTCAACAGGGAATCTTTTTCTACCAAAGAGTTTTCGATAAAATGCTTTTGTTCGGCGATCAAACGTTGGCTTTTTATACTTTTTAAATAGGCATATACCAGACCCGCAAAACCCAAAAGCGTAAAAATCAATGAAATGAACACTAAGCTTATTTGCTCTTCTTTTTCAAGCATTGCACTCCTGGACTTTTCAAGATCCAACCTTTGTTCGGCGATCATTTGTTTTGAAATGGCAACCTCTTGCTCGGCAACTGCCTGTAACTGTTGTGTCTTTATCTTTACTTCACTACTGTTGATAGAGTCTTGGATTTTTGAATTTTGTTTTAAGTAAGTATTTGCGGTTCTATAGTTGCCGGTCTTGTCATGATAAACGGAAAATAATCTGTTACGCTTAAAAATATGCGCTATATCTACCAAATTAAGTTCGGTATCCAAATACTCTTTTGCCTTTTTTAAATCCCCTTTTTGCAAATAACAATCTGCCAATGCCAAAGTATTCTCAATAATATCATCGGAATATTTTCCCGTATTGTATTCTGAAATGGTTTCAATGCTGCTTTCAAGGTTTGGGATGGCCAGGTCGAATTCCTTTAATTTTACCTGACATTTTCCTATGTTACCATCAATAACACCATTTAGAATGTTGGCCTGTAAGATTTCCGCTTCCGTTTTTACGTTTGTGATATCATTTAAGAAAACCACAATGTAGCCCTTCGCCTCTTTAAACTTGGTTAACGCAGTAGTGTAGGAATTATCCAATAGCAGATATTTCCCCACATTATTTTGATATTCCGCAGTAGCATAAAAGCCATGTTCCTCACTGTTTTTACTTTCCTCTAAAATATAGTCGTTCATCGCCTTGCGATGCATTCCCAAATCGGAATAGATATCGTAGAAAACTACCTTATCGATCAACCCAAGTCTGCGTTTTTCCTCACGTATGGCCACTTGCTTATCCGATAGTCTTAGTTTGGAATAGGTTTTATCCATTATATCCAATAAAAAACCCATTTTGGACTTATCAAAATCTTCTATTTTTTTGTACAATTCCTCAGCCAAGGATATACTTTTATAATAATTTCCAAGGTCGTATTCAATTTGGGATTGAATCAGTTTATAGTTTCGTATCCCGGAAGAATCACTGGATTTGAGTGAATTGTTCAGATAAATATTTACTTCGTCCAACCAATCGTATGCCGAATTTTCATTATACCTATTTTGGGCACAAAAAAAATAAGCGACCCTATTTTCAGATTTTTGAGTATCCTTAAATTCCTTTAAATAGTTTTTATCGTCTACAATGGTATCCAAATCAAGTGTGTCCTGCGCCACTACATGGACAGTACTCAAAAGGGTCGTAAAAACAATGGTTATAAATAAATTAAAGAAACTTTTCATAGTTTTTGAAAAAACCTATTGTAGTTTGATGTCTAGATATAGTTGAACCCAAACATAGGATTATAAAACGGTTTTATTAAATTTTTGTTGCCAATATGATCAAAACAAAAAAGACCATGCAATATAGCATAGCCTTTTGAATAGTTTATGAAAATGGTAAGATTTGGGTCTCTTAACTTGAGTTCAAATTTAGGGCGAAGTATTGTTACTATTTAATTATTGTTGTGTATGTGATAAATACTGTTGTGAAATGAAGTACATGCTTTTCATTTTACACTTTATCGATTTTTTGAACACTTAATAGATTGCATAAAAAAGCCCATACGGTAAAGTATAGGCTATATATATTTTCAGAGAATGTGTTATCGCTATGAGTTCATGGCAGAAATAATAAATTCCTTGAAATCTTTTGATATGGGTATAAGATTATTATTGATCATAATATCCTTTGAATTGATCGCATCAATATGATCAACATTGACTATGTAGGATTTGTGCGCCCTGTAAAACTTGTTTTTGGGTAACTTCTCCAAATAATCCTTTAAAGGGGAACGCACTAAGAATTTCTTATCAACGGTATTTACTTCCAAGTATACGTTATCGGCTTTTATGAACTGAATGTCACCAAATTGGATTCTGTAATACAAGTGCTGTTTTTTAACGAATATCGAATCTTTTAAAACGGAATTGGAAACAACGGTATCTTCACTGGCACCGGGTGCATCACTAGGCGAACCTTTTTCCGAATAATCAAAATTAGAAAGGGCAATCTCTATGGACGTATACAGGTCTTGCTGTTCGAACGGTTTAACCAAATATCCATTCGGTTTTACCGTTTTAGCATTTTCTACGGTGGCCCTATCGGAGTTCGACGTAACGAATATGAAAGGAATGTTATACTTTTCACGAATATGTTTTCCCAAATCAATTCCTGTTTTGTCCGATGCCAAAATAATATCGATGAGAACCAGGTCTACTTCCTTGGTTTTTAAGACTTCTTCGGCCTGTTCATATACGATTACATTGTCTACTATTTCATAGCCGATTTCCTCCAACATAGATTGCATATCGTCAGCTATAATAACATTATCTTCTACAATAAGAATCCTAATGGGTTGTTCCAAGGCAGTAGTTTTTTAGGTGGTTTATCATCAAAATTACAAAAAATAATTATAACATAAATAAAACAATAGAGCAAGAAGAAAAGTACTGAGTGCCAACTTTTTCAATTCTACATCCAAAGACCTAGGCTCCTCTGTTTTGTAAACTTTGATCAAATGTATAAACATGGGTATAAATGCCAATAAATGTACATAGCCTACTAATGACCCTTTGTTCAAAAGCGTGAAACATAGCATACATATGAAGGCTACCAATATTAACACATAGTGATATACCTTTCCATTTTCAAAACCCATAAAAACCACTAGCGTATTTTTATTCGATTTTTTATCGGAAATATGGTCTCGAAGGTTGTTGAGGTTAAGTACAGCAGTACTTAATGTACCTATTGCGATAGCTGGAAGAAAGGACAAAAGAGTAACATTTTTAGTGAACAAAAACATAGATCCGACCACACCCAACAGACCAAAAAACAAAAAAACAAAAACATCACCTAGACCTTTGTAGCCATAGGCAGAATTGCCAACAGTATATCTAATAGCAGCCCAAACACTAGCCAAACCCAAAATCAAAAAGACTAGGGTATTGTCCAAATTTTCGGTACCGAATGAAAAATAAACAACGAACAGCACCAACACAAGGTTTATCATTATTGAAACAATAATGCCCTTTTTCAACTCTTTTCTAGATAACAGTCCACTTTGGTAGGCCCTCTTTGGGCCTATACGTTCATCATTGTCGGTTCCCTTTACACCATCACCGTAGTCATTCGCAAAATTTGAAGTAACCTGAAACCCTATTGTAGTTAACAGTGCAAGAATAAAAATAACGGTATTGGAGTATCCGTAGAAGTTTGCCAATGCCGTACCGACCAAGATACCTGATATGGACAAAGGCAACGTTCTCAACCGCGCCGCATTTACCCATGCTTTAAATTTAGACACTAATAAGGGTCTTCAATTTGGATACGCTTCCCATCCTTATAAGATGCTACAAACGCATCGTTAAAGCCCATGTCTACAAGTTGTTTTCTAAATAGTTGGGCTTCGGACAGTGTCTCAAAATTTCCCAAAGAATAAGAATAGAAAGGGTTGGTCTTGACAAACATGGTATTGGTCAATGCTTTTGAGGCCAAAGTTACGTTATTGTCAACAAAAGATTTTACCTGTACAGAATATACTTTTTCCTTTTCCAGAAATTTTTTGGCCAGATAAAACTCGTTGACCAAGCTGAGTTCATCGTTTTGCTGTTTCAAATTATCAATCCTGGACTTGATTACGTCCAAACTATCAATAGAGACGAGAAGATTGTTTTGATTGTCAAAGCTGTTGGAACTGCTCAAACCAGCCGTAAACGATGTGATTGCCAGAGTGCTTATTAAAAATAAGCCTGTAATGCCGGCCAATACGTTTCGTTGCAGTTTACTTTTCTTTAGTTCTTTGTTCTTTATTTTTATCTGGTCTAGTAAACGTTCATTGATTATTTGGGCCTTGTCTATGTCCTTATGCAATTCCAGTAAATCGCTCTCTTCTATAAATGGCATGTATTTTGGTTTTTGTGGGGGTCAAAAGTTTAAAGTAATCAAAAAAAATGATGCAATCCAAAATTTTATAATACTTCACAAAAATAAAAGTTTTAATAAGTAAATTCCAATAAAACAGAAGTTATTTAGTAGTATAAATTTGATTTCCACTTAATTAGGAGCAAAATACACATCGCTAAATCAATTCTATCCCTTTTTCTGTAATCTTAATCTTACGCTCTCTATAAAGTGTGCCAATACCCTTTTTAAACGTTTTTTTACTCATTTGAAATATTTGCCTAATTTCTTCTGGGTCAGACTTGTCGTTAAAGCCCAAAAAACCGTTTGAGCTTACCAACTCGTCATATATTTTCTGAGCGGTTGGCTCCAGCACCAATTGCCCAATGGGCTGTAAGGAAACATCGATTTTATTATCAGGTCTTATATTTTTAATATAGCCTTTTACAGTGTCCCCTACTGCAATAGGTTTGAAAATAGTATCAAAAAAAATCAATCCTTTGTGCTTTTTGTTGATGATTACTTCCCAACCCAAATCCGTTTTTCGGGAAACCCATAAATCGACTTCCTCGTGAATTCGTACTGTTATGTTTTGGTTACTTAAAAACTTATCCAATTTATTGGATGCCAATAATCTAAAGGAAATTTCGTCCAAATAGCAATACACCAGGTAATACTGCCCTTCTTGCATCGTCAATCGTTGTTCTTTGAAAGGCACTAGCAGTTGTTTCTCCAGTCCCCAATCCAAAAAAGCGCCATAATTATTAACTTCGGCTACTTTCAAGAAACCAAAATCATTCCTTTTGATTTTCGGGGTCAGCGTGGTGGCAACGGGTCTTTCCTCATGATCCAAGTAGCAGAAAATTCTGATGTCATCATTGATCTCATACGATTCAGGTACGTATTTATTGGGTAGCAATACCTCATTACCTTCATCATCCTCTAAAAAAAGACCGACACTTGTACTCCTTTCAATACGTAGTGTATTATAGTTTCCTAATTCTATCATGCAACAAAGTTAGTTTTAAAAAACGGGTATAAAAAAACCGTTCTATGGCAGAACGGCTTTTTGTTTTTTTGTTTACGATTACTAGTTGTAAACAGATTCTTTTCCAAAATGTTTGGCCAGCATGTAGTAAATTACGGCCCTATGTTTATTTCTCTCAGACGCGCCATACTTCTCTACCACACTTTTAATGGCCTCCATTAGCTGAGGACCATCGGAAAGGCCCAACTTTTTTATGAGAAAATTGTTTTTGACCGTTTCCAGTTCCGCATCGTCACTACCGGACACTTTGGATGCATCTAAATTGTAGATGGCAGGGCCTAAACCAATGGCAACTTTGGTAAGCAGGTCTTTATCCGGTGTATCTCCAAATTTATCCTTTATATCCGCTACATACTTTTCAATTAATTCATCTCTTTTACTGCTCATAATTTTGTGTTCTTGTTAATGGTTTATAATATTCTAAGATATAAAATCGAAATAACCGAGCAAAATTTTGTTGTTCAATAATCTAGGTGTGTTTATCTCCAAAACTTTTGGTCTCGCCGAATCTTCGTAAAAGTTCGCCAACGCAAGTTTTAAACCATGCGCTGTATGCGCCTTAGTATATTCCAAGTCATACATTTTACAAAGGTGTTCCGCGGAAAGCCCATGCTTGGTTTCAAAAAAAGTTTCAAAATTCTCACTATCCTCCTTGCCTGGTAAAATCCTGAAAATTCCTCCACCTGAATTGTTGATCACGATAATCCTAAAATCCGGTCTCATGTACTTATTCCATAGAGCATTGCTGTCATAAAAAAAACTCAAATCCCCCGTTATCAAAAGCGTTGGGGCTTTATTGAAAATAGAGCATCCAATAGCTGTGGATGTACTCCCATCAATACCACTGGTGCCCCTATTACAAAAAACATGCAACGAAGCTTTTATATGAAACAGCTGCGCATAGCGTACCGTAGAACTATTGGCCAATTGCAATTGATAGCCCTCAGGAATGGTTTTGGTGATATGCGCAAAGGCAAGCATATCGGTAAACGGGATTTCTTTTAGGTACTGCTCACGTTTTGTTTCATAATTGGCCTTTACCTTGGACCAGTATGGATAGTAATCGCTTTCTACATGTTTGGAATCTCTTAAAAATTCAATAAGAAACGTATTTATATTATGTTTAAAATGTTGGGATAAACAAAAAAAGGTATCGTATGCTTTCCTTTCGTCTACGTGCCAATGGTGTTTTGGCGTGAACTCACGCAAAAAGGCTTTTATTTTTTTTGAGACAACAAGCCCACCAAAGGTTAGCAGTATATCCGGTCGTAATCGCTCGAACAATATTTTATTATCACTGGATTTTTCAATGGGAGCGATAATACTGTCGATGCTGGAAAAGAAATTCGGATGATGCAGGTTTGACGTGGTCTCTTCCATTACAATGACCGAAGGGTCGTTGGCCAATATATCCAATAATTCTTGGTCGACCATATTAGGGTGGTTAACACCTACCAGAACCATTTTTCGTTTGGAAGCGTTCCAAATATCCCTAAAGCCTTCCACATTCAAAACATCATGTTCAACATGCTCTATGGCTACAATGGGTGAAGTTGTTGGATTATCGACCGTATTGTACAGTGGCTCCTCAAAAGGAACGTTTATATGTACAGGTGCACTTTTGTCATATACAATTCCGAAAGCGGTATTTAATTCGGAATCATTGTATCGCTGTATGTTTTGCTGAATTTCTTTTATGCTATCGTTTCCCAAAATTTCCGGTACATAGCGCTTTATTCTGTCTGTGGCATGGGAAACATCTTGTTTTAGATTGGCGGAGTACCCGATATGGCGTGCAAACACATTATCCTGTCGAATGGTTTGGCCATCACCTACATCAATCTTATAAAAAGGACGGTCTGCCGAAATGATAATTATCGGGATGTCGCTATAGAATGCCTCTGATACAGCAGGGTAATAATTCAAAAGTGCACTCCCAGATGTACATACCACAACAACTGGCTGTTTTTGATTCTGTGCCATCCCTAGGGCAAAAAAGGCGGCGCAACGTTCATCGACAATACTGAAACAATTAAAAAAAGGGTCTTCGGTAAAACTTATTGTTAACGGGGCATTTCTTGAGCCAGGGGAAATCACTATATTTTTTATTCCCCTTTGTTTGCAATGGTAAACAACGGTTTGCGCAACGGGAATGGTGGAGTGCTTCATTGCTACAAAAATACAAACCAACCTTATCTTAATCCAATTCTTTTATGGTTTTCTTATGTGATGATATCCAACATTGTTCTGCTCTTATTTACAGTCTCCTCCCACTCTTTCTCAGGTATAGAATCTTTGGTGATACCACCTCCTACATAAATATGGGCCGCATTATCTTTTAGCTGCATACAACGAAGGTTTACGTACAGTTCAGTAGTTTTTTTCAGAAATCGATAGGCCTTGTGTTCGGTATTCTTTCCCACAGTCCTATTCCGTTCTTTTTTCATATTGAGTTCTCCCAAAAAACCGGTATAGTATTCCCTATGATAATTTTCATTTTTTAAAATGAAGGCTTTTGAAGGCCTTTTTGGCATACCGCAAACCGCAGGTGTAGGATGTATTTTACTGATGATTTCGTTTAATTTACCAGAAACTATTTTAGATGTAACCTTTGTTTTTAAATGCATAAGGTTACCCGCCTTTATGCATCGCACATCTGAAATTTGAATGGCCGAGACCGCACCCGAGATGGCCTCGACAATGTAATCGGTCACCAGTTGCTGTTCTTCTTTTTCCTTTTGTCCCCAATGGGGGTTCAAATCACCAGTAAAAAGCTGAGTTCCCGCCAAGGAGTTTGTGGTAAGGGTATCGTTTTCGATTTTTATCAAAGTCTCAGGGGTAGCTCCCAACCACAATCCAATCTTTGGGTGATACCACAAATAACAAAACGCAGCCGAATAATTGTTCAGTAACCTTTGAAAAATAGTTACTGGTGGAGCCTTGTAGGTAGTTTGAAGCACGCGGGAAAGAACAACCTTTTTAAAATCCCCCTTTTTTATGGCTTGAATACCCTTTTTGATCAATTGTATGTGAAATTCCTCATCTTTATCAGAATAAGGCGTATTTTTCAACTTTAGGGTTTTCTCTTCCACATTTACCCTATATGTGCTTGAGTACGTTTCGTCGGGATATATTAAGATTGCTGCATCGCTGGACTCAAAAGGCGATAAAACAAAGCCCGTTTCTGCATAGTCCACTACCTTATGTGTATGGTCATTATGTTGAAACACTGCCTTGACCTCATTATCTTCTGGCTTTCTGTAGACCACAAAAGGCAAATTATTATGGTATTGCTCTTCTATTTTTTTCAAGAAATCAGAAAACATATCACTTTCGAGGTAAAGAAATTGTGGTTAGCTTACAAAGTGAAATCAAATTATCTTCCGCGTCGGTAATATGTATGTTCCAGAGCTGTGTGGTCCTACCTTTGTGTACAATCGTGGCTTTTGCGAAAACTTCACCTTCTTTAATACTTTTTACATGGTTCGCCGAAATTTCAAGACCTCTTACGAAGAATTTTTGCGCATCCAAAAAAATATAGGATGCGGCACTGCCTACACTTTCGGCCAAAGCGACCGTGGCCCCTCCATGTAGAACTCCATCAGGCTGGTACACTTTAGAGGTCACTGGCATTTTTGCCGTCAAATAGTTCTCACCAACATCAATATACTCAATATCCAAAGTTTCCATTAAGGTATTTTTACACGTTTCATTACATACTTCAGGATTTTCGCTTTGTATTCGTTCATTATCTTTTATTTTCTGTAAAATTACGGATTAGTTCATATAACATAAGACTTTCCCTTATTTTAGATGTAACTATGAACAAACAAGAAAAACGGGTTACCTATACAACGGTTAACATTTACGAAAGCCTAAACACATTAACTCCAAAAACTAAAAAATGTATGGGTAGTACTACACGGTATCGGGTTTTTAAGTAGATATTTTCTCAAATATTTTGACGAACTACCTGTGGAAGAGAATTATATCATAGCACCGCAGGCCCCTTCTAAATATTATTTGAAAAACGATTACAAACATGTCGGCGCCAGTTGGTTGACCAAAGAAAATACTGTTTTGGAAACCAAAAACGTAGTTTCATATTTGGATGCCGTATTGCGCTCCGAAAATATTCCGGATAACATAAATTTAATTGTTTTTGGATTCTCGCAGGGAGTATCTATCGCTATGCGGTGGGTAGCAAAACGACAGTTAAAATGTTCAAAACTGATTTTATATGCCGGTGTAATACCCAATGAACTCAGCCCGAAGAATTTTGATTTTTTGAGTGAAAATGAAACCGACGTTCACATAATCAATCGGAAATAAGGACGAATTTCTCACGAACAAAGACTAAAGACAGAATCAAAAAAAATCGAGACACTTTTTAAAGGAAAAGCCATTAGCACTGTTTTGATGGAGGACACGAATTGAAAAAAGAAATTATAAATACTTGGTATGATCGATACTGAATAATTTTGGAAAATGAACTGGTAAGATTAGAACCGCTGCAACCTGAATCATTGGGAAGATTGTGGCCCGTTGCACAGCAGGTTGATCTATATCAATTTGGATCTAATGATGTTTCTACCCAAGTAAAATTGAAAAATTACATCAAAATAGCTTTGCATGAGAAGTCGGTTGAAAAATCGATACCTTTTTAATCGTGAACAAACAGACAAAAAACGTTGTGGCAGTACCCGCTTTGGTTTGATAGATACTACCCATAAAGTGTTGCATATTGGATGGACATGGATAGCACCGGAAACCCGTGGAACAGGTTTTAACCATCAAATGAAATTTTAATGCTACGTCATGCTTTTGAAACACTACTTTTTGAAAAAGTCGAATTTCGTATTGACGAGCGTAATACGCGCTCTAGAAAAGCAGTTGAAAAATTAGGAGCGACCTTAGAAGGTATTTTGCGAAAAATGTAATCACCAAAAGTGATTTTAGAAGAAGTTCCTGTTGTTATGGCATATTGAAAGAAGAATGGAAGCATAAAATCAAATCTGTTTTGACTATTCCTCAGAGGCGTCAATACCATCCCCATAATATAGTATTCTACGAGTGGTATATGCATTATCCGGAGTTATGATTGCTTTACCCAATTACCGCTATCACTGGCGTCATATTGATAGATATACTCTTGAACAGATTCCGTTACATCGGTTTTGGTTTATCGAAGATACTTTGCCTTTTTCGTTATAGGTATAGCTCAATGTTTTTTGTGGTACAAACTGTTTCTTGACCTCATTGTAAATAAAACTTATTTTTGAGGTAAGCCTATCGTTTTCAAAAATTTCCTCGGTTGCGTTTTGTGGCTCCCCTTCCAAAAAGTTCTTGGTCAAAACTATTTTTGTTTAGTCTTGTCCTTTTTTGTTTTTTTTGAGGTGCGAACAGATTTCTGAATAACTCCGTTCAACATATATTTAACGGTCGCTTCTCCCTTGTAATCCGTATACTCTACAACTGTTCATCAATACCTTGGTTATTGGTTTTTTGATTCTTACGAGTTTTCCTTCAGTGTCGAACACATAGTCGTACTGTCCCAAAAAATCCTTGTTGTAGGATATTATTTTTTCAGTCACTTTTCTACTGCCGTGGTATCTATTTCATATGTATGGGCAATTGAGGTTTGTCTATCAAATTTTCCATCACGATAATTTCTATGCGTTTTTCGATAAGGGCATCGGCTTCATACGTATATTGGGAAATATCGTAGTCAGATTCTATATCTGGTAATCGACTTGGTTAAAAAACCTTTTTGTTAAAGTTGAATTCTTCCCTGCCATAATCTGTAATGACCAAACAGGTCTTCACATTACCCTCTAAATCAAAATCAGACACCCTAAAAACCTTCAGTTCTTGGGAATACCCATATTACCGGCAAGCACGGTCAAAATGCTTGTTAAGATGGATGCTAAAAATGGGAAGTAGTTTTTTATCATATGGACAAATTTACTTTTTAATGATTCAACCAAAATAAAAGATATGGCAAAAAATAAAAAGGAGCGGTAAATACCGCTCCTTTTTCGATGTTATGTTTATATGATATTACTTGACTTCCTCGAAATCAACGTCTTCAACATTGTCACCTTCAGATGTTCCCGAGTCAGCGGTAGCATCAGCTTCTGGAGCTCCACCAGCTTGTTGTGCTTCGGCTTGTGCCTTGTACATTTCTTCGGAAGCTACTTTCCAAGCTTCGTTGATTTTATCCAAAGCCGGCGTTATCACAGCCAAATCTTTGGTTTCATAAGCTGTTTTCAATTCTGCCAAAGCATCTTCGATAGGCTTTTTCTTATCTTCCGATAATTTATCGCCAATTCGCTCAATTGCTTTTCGGTCTGGAAAATCATTCCGTCGGCTTCGTTAAGCTTATCTGCTGTTTCTTTCGCTTTTTGTCGGCTTCGGCATTTGCTTCCGCTTCGGCCTTCATTTTTTTGATTTCTTCTTCCGTTAACCCGGATGAAGCCTCAATACGAATGTCTTGGGATTTGTTGGTCGCCTTGTCCGTGGCCGATACCTTGATGATACCGTTCGCATCAATATCAAAAGTCACTTCAATTTGAGGTGTGCCTCTTGGAGCAGGTGGATGCCATCCAAATGAAAACGTCCTATGGTCTTATTTGTCCGCTGCCATTGGCCTCTCCCCTTGCAATACATGAATCTCGACCGAAGGCTGATTATCGGCAGCCGTAGAGAATACCTGTGATTTTTGTAGATGGTGGTATTGGCTTCTATCAACTTGGTCATAACGCTTCCCATAGTTTCGATTCCGAGGGAAAGTGGTGTTACGTCCAATAATAGTACATCTTTACATCTCCTGTTAAAACTCCACCTTGTATTGCGGCTCCCACGGCAACAACCTCATCGGGATTCACCCCTTTTGACGGTTTTTTACCGAAGAATTTTTCAACAGCTTCCTGTACCGCAGGGATTCTTGTGGAACCACCTACCAAAATGATCTCGTCGATATCACTTTTGGAAAGTCCTGCCGATTTCAGCGCGTGTTTCGCAAGGTTCAATAGTTCTTTTTACCAAATCATCAATCAATTGATTGAATTTTGCCAAAGTCAGTGTACGTACCAAGTGTTTGGGTCCGGTAGCTGGCCGTAACATATGGTAGATTGATTTCGGTCTGCGCGGAAGAGGATAGCTCGATTTTAGCCTTTTCAGCAGCTTCGCGTAAACGTTGCAGAGCCATGGCATCATCACGCAAATCAATACTTTCATCCTTTTTAAACTCATCGGCCAACCAATCGATAATCTTTTGGTCAACGTCATCGCCACCAAATGCGTATCGCCATCGGTAGCCAACACTTCAAATACACCATCACCCAATTCCAAAATGGAAACATCATGTGTACCACCACCAAAGTCGAAAACCACTATTTTTTGGTCGGTATCTTTCTTGTCCATACCATAAGCCAAAGATGCAGCGTAGGCTCGTTGATGATTCTCTCAACGGTCAATCCTGCAATCTCGCCAGCTTCTTTGTAGCCTGCCTTTGTGCATCGTTAAAGTAAGCGGGTACGGTAATCACAGCTCTAGTGACGTCTTGCCCTAGATAATCCTCCGCTGTTTTCTTCATTTTCTGAAGAATCATGGCAGAAAGTTCCTGCGGTGTGTACAAACGCCCTTCAATGTCTACACGTGGGGTGTCATTATCACCTTTGACTACTTTGTAGGGTACTCGCTCCGCTTCTTTGCTGGATTCGGAAAACTTGTTCCCCATAAACCTTTTTATGGAGTATATGGTTTTATTCGGATTTGTAACCGCTTGTCTTTTTGCCGGGTCACCTACCTTTATCTCTCCGCCTTCTACGAAAGCGATGACAGACGGCGTTGTTCTTTTTCCTTCAGCATTTGGGATTACTACTGGCTCGTTACCTTCCATTACGGAGACACAGGAGTTGGTAGTACCAAATCTATTCCTATAATTTTGCTCATTCTATGTATTTTAAATATTAGTGCTTGTTTTAAATCCATTTTATAAATGACAAACAATATGCCAAGCGACAAAAACTGACAGGATGTCATTTTCTTAAATGTATATTATAAATGTATAGACCAATGAATAAAATTATAAATGTATCAAC